>NZ_JBQDKB010000122.1:0-8703 GCF_052094685.1 Marinobacter sp. | reverse complement strand
ACAAGATCACTTTAAACGCTGTCTGTCAGGTGCAAGTCCGACAGGCTGCTAGGCGGGATATATCACCGAACTACGGGGTGGGGCTGCTTCTTGCTGTCCGGGAATGCCGGCGGCCATGGATGGCCGACGACAAGCGCCAATGGGTGAGGCAAGCGTTTATGAAGCGAAGCTTCATGCGCAGCCGAACGACAGCAATCTGTGATTGCTGGCCGGACCCCGCAGGGGTGCTCGTAGCGGTTCCCGGACAGCAAGAAGTAGCCACGCCTTTCACCAAAGTCCGAGAGTTTAGAGGAAAACAGAATGTCAGCAGGCAACTACCTAGTTTGGATTGATCTGGAAATGACCGGCCTAGACCCGGAAAAAGAACGCATCATCGAAATGGCCACCATCATCACCGATTCAGAACTCAACCTAGTAGCCGAAGGCCCAGTTGTCGCGATTAACCAGCCCGACAGCCTGCTGGAAGCCATGGACGAATGGTGCACTAAAACCCACGGTGAAAGCGGCCTAACCAGGCGCGTTCAAGAAAGCAAAACCACCGCAGCCGAAGCTGAGCAGCAAACCATCGCCTTCCTGAAAGAATACATGGAAAAGGGGAAATCCCCCCTGTGCGGCAACAGCATCGGCCAAGACCGCCGCTTCCTCGTGAAATACATGCCCGAACTGGAAGACTTCTTCCACTATCGCAACCTTGACGTCTCTACCGTAAAAGAACTGGCCCGCCGCTGGCGCCCAGATGTACTAGACGGTGTACAAAAGAAAGGCAGTCACCTAGCGCTAGACGACATCCGCGATTCTATCAACGAGCTGCGCCACTACCGGGAACATTTCTTCAAGCTATAAGCCGTGCTGCGCTAAAGCCCATTGAATATGCTCGCGGACCATATCCGAAGGATAGTCCGCGCGCTGTTTCAAGGCCTCAATCACCGGGATGGTAGACGGCGCATTGCCCAGCCCTACCGCCAAATTGCGCAACCAGCCCTCGTACCCTGTACGGCGAATAGCCGAGCCCTCTGTACGCTTCAAAAACTGCTCTTCCGACCACATAAACAGTTCAGCCAAAGAGCTGTTATCTAAGCCGTGCCTAGGCTGAAAATCATCTTCTTGAGTCGGTTTTTTGAATTTTTGCCAAGGACACACGAGCTGGCAATCATCGCAACCAAACACTCGGTTGCCCATCAGCGAACGCAATTCTTCCGGAATACTGTCTTTCAGCTCAATTGTGAGATAGCTAATGCAGCGCCGGGCATCCAGCTTGTGAGGCCCCATAAACGCATCTGTTGGGCACATATCCAGGCAAGATGAGCAGCTGCCGCAATGGTCGGTGTTAAAACCAGGGTCCACCGGCAGGGGCGCACTGGTGAATATCTCGCCCAAGAAAAAGAACGACCCAGCCTTTGGATGTATCAGCATATTGTTCTTGCCAATCCAGCCTAGGCCCGCTCGCTGTGCCAGTGCTCGCTCTAGTACCGGGGCGCTGTCCACAAAGGCGCGGTAGTCGTAGCCGCTTACTGCGTTATCAATCTGTTTTGCCAGAGAGGCTAGCCGTTTACGAATCAGCTTGTGGTAATCACGGCCAAGGGCATAGCGTGTGATATAAGCATTCTCCCGGTTAGTAAGCGCTTCTTTCGGGCTATCTGGTGTGGGCATGTAATCCATACGCACCGAAATAACCCGAGTAGTTCCGGGTACCAGGGAGCTTGGGGTGTAGCGTTTGTCCCCATGGTGGGCCATGTATTCCATGTCGCCCTGGTATCCCTTGTCAAGCCAGTCCTGCAAATGCTGGGCATGCACGCCGGTGTCTGCGGTCGTAATGCCCGCATCTGAAAATCCGTGGTCTTTGGCCCATTGCCGGATAAGTGCCGGTAAATCAGACAGTTCAGGTTTCGGGATTGTATCGGTTTCTGTTGTGCTCATAGACGCCGCTGTTGTATCCGCCTTGCCGAGGATGGGCGTACGGATATTTAATTTGATTAAGTTATGACCTTTTCCACTGTTTTGCTATGCTTTACAGGTAGCTGGCCAATTTTCTTAAACTGGTTTCTGTAACGGGAGCAAAGGCTCATGCCACAGCATGCTGGAGGCAGTTTATCAGATGCGCTGTTTTCAGCCGATTCTGTGCGCCGTATCGATCAATTTGTAATTGAACAGCAGGGTGTTGATGGTTTCGACCTGATGCAGACTGCTGCTCGTGCAGCCTTTCGCCGGCTGGTTGTGCGCTGGCCCGGCGTAGAACCTTTATTGGTTTTGTGCGGTGCAGGTAACAACGGTGGTGATGGGTATTTGATCGCGGCGAATGCTGTACGCCATGGGCTTGCCGTGCACTGTATTGCGGTAGCGCCCACCGAGAAGTTGCGTGGCGATGCCCTCAAGGCTTGGCAGAAGGCTGTTGCGGATGGTGTAGAGGTCCAAGAACTGGCGGACATAAGCGAGCCAGAATTGGTCTCTGTATTTGAAAAAGTAGAGTTAATTGTGGATGCCATGCTCGGAACAGGTGTTTCGGGCGCGCCCAGAGAACCGTTTGCAGCCGTGATAGCACACTGCAACCGCTCGGGGCGTCCGGTGCTGGCCGTGGATTTACCCTCTGGCCTTAATGCCACTACAGGTGCGGCTGAGGGCGAGGTAATTCAGGCCGCCACAACCGTCACGTTTATCGGTCGTAAGGTTGGCCTGTATACCGGGCAGGGCGCTGCGGTATGTGGTGACGTGGTTTTTGAAGCATTGGATGTGGGTGCCGGTGTCGCAGAGAGCGACGAGAACCCGGTGGCCATACTTAGGCGCTGGAAGTCTGTTCTGGACTGGTTGCCTAAGCGCTCAGCTAACGCCCATAAGGGGCGGTTTGGCCATGTTTTAGTGGTGGCTGGAGATCGGGGCTTTGGCGGTGCCGGCTTGCTTGCCGCAGAAGCAGCGGCGCGTTCTGGAGCTGGCCTGGTGTCATTGGCTACGCGCCCTGAGCATGTAACCGCTGCCTTGGCGAGGTGCCCGTCGGCCATGGTTCACGGCGTGATCCATGGGTCTGAACTGCCCGCACTTCTGGATGTCGCAACGGTTGTGGTGTGCGGGCCAGGAATGGGACAAAGCGCTTGGGGGCAGCAAATGCTGCAACAGGTAGTTGAAAGCGGTAAGCCGCGTGTTCTGGATGCAGACGCCTTAAATCTGCTTTCTTCCCGTGCGCCAATATCTGCCGACAATCAGATTCTGACACCGCACCCGGGTGAGGCAGCCAGGCTGCTGAATTGCGTGGTTCCGGAAGTGGAAGCCGATCGAGTGGCTGCGGCAACAAAACTGCAGTCCATATACGGTGGCGTGGTCTTGCTCAAAGGCGCGGGAACGATCATCGCGTCTGGTTTAAACCCTGTGGATATTGCCGGGGGCAGTAATCCGGGTATGGCGACCGGCGGCATGGGGGATGTGCTATCGGGAATTACCGGTGCACTTTATGCTCAAATGCCTGAGTCACCAGCTTGCGCCGCTGTATTGGGCGCGGCTGTACACCTTGAGGCCGCCTGCAGAGCATCGGCAGACAAGGGGTATATGGGGTTGATACCTACAGACGTAATTGACGCGTTGCCGCAGGTTTTACGGGAAGCCGAACCTGCCAGTAAACGCAGTAAGGGGGCAGAATGAGCATTTTCGGGAACGAGCGCAGACTGTTTCTGGAAGGCGAAGCCGAAACAGAGAGGCTGGGTAGCGAATTGGCCCGCCTGGCAAAACAATCGGGCCAAGGGCTGATTGTGTTTCTTGACGGCGATCTCGGAATGGGCAAAACCACGCTCAGTCGGGGCGTTATAAGAGGGCTTGGGCATAAAGGCGCGGTTAAAAGCCCGACCTATACCCTGGTTGAGCCCTACGAAGATCTGGTGCCGCCGGCTTATCACTTTGATCTTTACCGGTTGGGCGATCCGGAAGAGTTGGAATACATGGGTATTCGGGATTACTTCAACGGCGAAAGCATTTGTCTTATCGAGTGGCCCGAGCGTGGAGAAGGTTTACTGCCCGAGCCGGATCTCGAAATCCACCTTGAACATCAAGGCGAAGGCCGCTCGGTGGTTGTCCGGGCAGGCTCTGAACAGGGTGCATCACTTTTGAATGAACTGGAACTGATCGGGCCTGGCCACTAATGGGCCTGAGCCGAATAAACAGGCAAGTTGTATGAGAAAACACAAGCTGACAATGAAAATCTTAATGGCGCTGGTGCCCGTGTGGCTGCTGGTAGCAACCATGCAGGCGCAGGCTGGTACGAATGTCGAAGGTATCCGCATTTGGCCAGCACCGGATCACACCCGCTTGGTACTGGATACCGAGGGCAAGGTTAGTCATAACATGTTCGCGCTGAGCAATCCCTCGCGCCTGGTGATTGATCTTAAAAATACCCGGTTGAAGACAGACTTTGGAAAACTCGACTTGTCTGGTAGCCCTGTGCGGCGCATTCGTAGTGCACCGCGCAATGGCACGGATTTGAGAGTGGTTCTGGATCTTGCCAGTGATATCAAGCCCCGGAGTTTTCAGCTCGAGCCTAACCAGCAGTATGGGCATCGTTTGGTTTTGGACCTGATTGATGAGAATGGCAGTCGCTTGGAAAAAGCGACTAAGCCAACTGTTACCCACGATTCAGCTGGTAAGCGCGATGTGATCGTGGTTATTGATGCGGGCCACGGTGGTGAGGACCCTGGCGCCATAGGCCCTCGGGGCACCCGTGAAAAAGATGTGGTCTTGAAAATGGCCCACATTTTGGCTGACATGGTAAATAAGCAGTCAGGTTATACCGCCAAGCTCACCCGAACCGGCGACTATTACATAGGCCTGAGAAATCGCACAATTTTGGCCCGAAAATACAGCGCCGATCTGTTTGTCTCGGTGCATGCGGATGCTTTTCGTACGCCCCAACCCAAGGGTGCTTCTGTGTTTGCGCTCTCCCAGCGCGGCGCTACAAGTGAAACGGCCCGTTGGTTGGCACAGAGTGAAAACCGCTCTGACCTCATAGGTGGTACAGGAGGTGTGTCGCTGGATGGCCGCGACGACATGCTGGCCGGTGTGTTGCTTGACCTGTCCATGACCGCCAGTATCAACGCCAGCCTGGGTGTGGGCAGTTCCATACTGGGTAAGCTCAACGGAGTGGCTCACTTGCACAAGCCAGGAGTGGAGCAGGCCGCCTTTGCGGTTCTCAAATCACCGGATATTCCGTCCATTCTGGTAGAGGCGGGCTTTATATCTAACCCGCAGGAAGAGAAAAACCTATCCACAGATTGGTACCGCAGCAAACTTGCCGGCGCCATTATGAAAGGTATCGACGAGTATTTTCAGAAAACACCTCCGCCAGGCACCTTGCTGGCGTGGCAAAAACAGAACGGCCAGGGTGTCGGGCGCATTAGCCGGTACAAAGTTCGGAGTGGCGATACCCTTTCAGGTGTGGCCCGGAAAAACCAGACAACGGTTAGCGAGCTTATGCAGTTTAACGGCCTGAGGGATGACCGTGTTATGGTAGGGCAAACCATTCGTATTCCCTCATCCTGAACAAAAGGTAGTCCTGAAACATGCCCTCCATCCGATTGCTCTCGCCACGGCTGGCAAACCAAATTGCCGCAGGCGAGGTGGTTGAGCGCCCTGCATCTGTCGTCAAAGAACTGGTTGAAAACGCGCTTGATGCGGGCGCTGGCCATGTTGATGTTGAAGTTGAGCAGGGTGGCGTAAAACTGATCCGGGTGCGCGATGACGGCAGTGGTATTGCTGAAGCAGATCTGCCCCTGGCGCTCAGCCGCCACGCCACCAGCAAAATTGTCAGCCTTGATGATCTGGAGTCGGTAGCATCTCTTGGGTTCCGGGGTGAAGCCCTAGCCAGTGTCAGTTCCGTGTCGCGCCTCACGCTGACCTCTCGTACCGACGGCCAAGAAGCTGCCTCCCGAGTGGAAGTTGAAGGCCGTGACATGGATGCGCGAATCTCACCGGCTGCCCACCCCGTGGGTACCACCGTTGAAGTCCGGGATCTGTTTTTTAATACCCCGGCGCGGCGTAAGTTCCTGCGTACCGAAAAAACCGAATTCAACCATGTAGAAGAGTGCGTGCGACGTCAGGCGCTCAGTCGATTTGATTCGGGTTTTACCCTGCGCCACAACCAGCGGGTTATTCAGAACCTGCGGCCAGCGGAATCCATGCTGGACAGAGAGCGCCGCATTGGTTCCTTGTGTGGGCAAAAGTTCATAGACAATGCGGTGGTTATCGATGCAGAAGCCACAGGTTTGCGCCTGTGGGGTTGGGTTGCCTTGCCTACGTTCTCTCGCAGTCAGGCCGATCTTCAATATTTCTTTGTTAACGGCCGGGTTATCCGCGACCGCCTGGTTGCTCATGCAGTGCGTCAGGCATACCGCGACGTTTTGTTTAACAACCGCCATCCGGCGTTTGTACTCTACCTTGAAGTTGACCCAGCTACGGTTGATGTAAACGTGCACCCAACCAAGCACGAAGTGCGTTTTCGCGATGGTCGTCTGGTGCACGATTTTATCTTCCGTACGCTGCACAAGGCTCTAGCCGATGTGCGGCCGGACGATCATTTTCGGGGCGCAGTGGCTCAGTCCCACGGACGCGAAATCTCGGGACAGGGCGAGCCATCGACAGACGGGGCAACACAGGCCCGGCAGCCCTGGAATGTGCAGCCTGCGGCACCCTCATTTGGTGGCCAGGCTCCGGCAACGGGTTTCGGAGGGCAAGCTTCGCCACAGCAAGATTGGCGGGCTAGCGATCAGATGGCGTTTTATCAGTCTCTCAGTGGCGGCGGTGTCAGCGCCCAGCAAGAGCCGGCATCGTTTGCGGGGACGGCATCAATGCCTTTGGAGCATCCTGTCAGCGCAGATGGCCATGAAGAGCCGCCGCTAGGTTATGCCATTGCCCAGTTGCATGGCATTTATGTGCTGGCCCAAGGCAGCGCCGGGATGATCGTCGTGGATATGCATGCGGCTCACGAGCGCATCACCTACGAGCGAATGAAACGCGCGCTGGCGGAGCAGGATCTTAAAAGCCAGCCGTTGCTGGTGCCCCTGTCACTTGCTGTCAGTCAGAAAGAGGCGGCCTTGGCAGAAACCCACGGAGAAGACTTGCAACAGCTTGGGCTGCAAATTGAGCGTATAGGACCCGAGACGCTGGCCATTCGACAGGTTCCAGCACTGCTGCGGGGAGCTGATACCGAACAACTTGTACGAGATGTACTGTCTGATTTGATTGAGCACGGCCAGAGTGATCGAGTTGAAGCTGTTACCCATGAGCTTCTGGGAACCATGGCCTGCCATGGTTCAGTGCGAGCAAACCGTCAGCTGACCATACCCGAGATGAACTCCCTGCTGCGGGATATGGAAGCCACAGAACGCAGTGGTCAGTGCAACCATGGGCGCCCCACTTGGACGCTCGTTACGCTGGCAGAGTTGGATAAACTGTTTCTGCGAGGGCGCTAGGGTGTCATCAAGCCAGCCATCAAAACCGCCTGCCATCTTCCTGATGGGGCCTACGGCCTCCGGTAAGACAGATCTGGCCATGGCGCTTTGCGATAAACTGCCTTGCGACATTATCAGCGTTGACTCGGCAATGATCTATCGCGGGATGGATATAGGCACGGCTAAGCCCACGGCCGACGAGTTGGCTCGGGCTCCGCATCGGCTGATTGATATCTGCGAACCGGTCGAAACCTATTCTGCTGCCGACTTTCGCCGGGATGCGCTGGCTGAAATGGATCGGATTTCCCGTGCCGGGCGTATTCCATTGCTGGTGGGCGGCACCATGATGTATTTCAAGGCGCTGTTGCATGGAATGTCGGGGCTGCCGGCTGCCAATCCAGAACTTCGCAAAACCCTGGAGGCGAAGGCGCAGCGGCTGGGATGGTCTACTCTTTACGAAGAGCTGCAAACCATAGATCCCGTAGCGGCAAAACTGATTCACCCGAATAATCGCCAACGACTGTTGAGGGCGCTGGAAGTTGTTCGTCTGACGGGGCGGCCGATTTCGGCTTTTTGGGCAGCCGATGGCAGTCAGCACTCTCAGTCCTCTCAGCAAGAGGTCGGCCAGCAAGAGGCGGGCCGCCAAGGCATTGAGGATTACACTTATTTTACCCAATGGCAGGCAGACGAAGCTACAACGCTTCCGTATACTGTTACACAACTTGCTATGGGACCTCCTGAGAGGCGAGTGCTTCACGAGAGGATACATCAGCGCTTTCTGAACATGCTGGAAGCGGGGTTTCTGGACGAAGTCCGAGCTTTGATGGGTAGAGGCGATTTACACCCTGATCTCCCTTCCATGCGATGTGTCGGTTATCGTCAGGCTTGGAATCATCTGGCCGGTGTTGATGATTATGACACATTTGTAAGCAAGGGCGTTGCCGCCACCCGTCAGCTAGCCAAACGGCAGCTCACATGGCTTCGGAAGTGGTCTGATTTGAATTGGCTGGACAGCGAAGACAGGTTTATCGTTGAGGCAGCCTTGAAAAAAGTCAGACTTCGCACCACATTTAGCTCTGAATAATGACGATTTGCATTTACTAAAAAATAGGAGAACACACATGTCAAAAGGGCACTCGTTACAAGACCCTTACCTCAATGCCTTACGCAAGGAACGCATTCCGGTATCCATCTTTCTGGTTAACGGCATCAAACTGCAAGGGCAGGTAGAGTCTTTTGACCAATTTGTGATTTTGCTGAAAAATACTGTCAGCCAGATGGT
>NZ_JBQDKB010000121.1:0-8807 GCF_052094685.1 Marinobacter sp. | reverse complement strand
CAAAGATGCCGATACCCAGAACAACCACTTGGAACTGACGCTGATACCACACCTGTACCCACAGAGGCTGCTCTTCTAACCATTCATCTTCTGTAAGAACCGCTTCCGCACGGGTGAAATACTGCTCCGGCAACTGATACTCCAATGGGAACACCTGAAACTCACTGTCCAGAGGGCCTGTTTGGCGCTTTACGGTCAGCTCCAGAGTCCAAGGTGTACCCGGGTCAAATTTGTGCTGCTGCCGGATAATAAAGATGGCCATTTCTTTGAACTCAGGCATGCCCTCGGCATACACATCACTGAGCCGGTAAAAATCGAGATCTCGGAAGTTGAAGGTGTCTCCGTACTGACGAATTTGAACCCGATCGAAAATACCGCCACGCACGTAACCGGAACCTTTAAAGGAGTATTCACCGTTGGCCACAACCGCGATAGCTTGCTCGCCCTCCTTCAGTTCAGACATCAGCCACTCGAACTGGCTATCACCCAATATGTTACGGCCAATACTCGGGGCATCCAGGTATGCGGCGTACAGATCAACCAACGGCTCATCCCGCTCATCGGGGGCTGCGGCTCGAATACCCTCAGCATCGGTGCCCTTGAAGGAATCATCTACCTGCCCTTTGGTGAGCAACATGCGACGAATTGAGCCATCGCCAGTGAGCGATTCCCAGCTGCGGGGTTCAAAGTCGTCTTTGATAACTTCGGCCATAGGCGGGCGCTTTGTTCCACTGCCTTCTACTAGCCCAAGTTCAACACCCACCCGGTGCGCAGTACGCATGATCACTTCGTTAACCACCATCACCGTAACCGTGGCGCCAGAGAGCCCGTCTACAGCAACCTTACGCTCGCTGGAAGTTCCACCCACTGTCACGCGCTGATCTGCCTGAAGGCCAGTGTATTGATCAGTAAAGGCGTGGAGTTTGCTTTCGGGGATACCCACCAAAAGGATAGGTTCATCATGGTGGATCACTTTGGTAAAGCGGATAGCGCCTTCGGTATCCAGTACCACCATGGCGTTCAACGGCTTGCCAGAATAAGCGGGGGTTTGAGCAAAATCGAGAGACTGGTAAGCGTAGCCTTTCAGCTCGTCACCGGCGTATAGCTCCTGAATAGCGCGATTGCTTTCCAAAGGCTCAAAACGGGTCACTTCTGGCATGGCTTGCTGGATAACCTGACGCCCGGCTATAGGTTCATACTTACTGACCGGCTCTGCCTGAGCCATAGGCACAGTTAACAGCAGCAGGGTAAACAAACAAAGCACGGTGCGGAAAATAGTGTTCAAAACAAGCCCCCGAAAAACAGCGAATCACCTAAACCTGAGCTACGTAGCCTAGGCGATTGAGAAATAAATCCCATACCTCTATATGGCTATATCTTCCCGTGAAAAACCAAAGAGATGGCCAACTTCAGCCGAGGCTAACGGCGTTCCCACTCTTATCCAGAGGCAGGTAATTACTCACGTGCCCAAGGCGAATAGATTCCACCATCATGGTCAACGGCTGCTGGGCTTCGTCAGAAGATGGAGGCGTACCGCCCTTACCTGACATAGCAGCAACAAATACAACGTCCCACGATTGACCAGTGCTGCGGGACTCTTCAACCAGAGCAGAAAATTCCGAGGCTTCTTGTGGCGCCTTGTCGACACAGATAACTGGGGTAAGCGCACCGCCCTCACCTCGTGCAAACGCGGCTTTCTCGTCTGCGGATGCGTCATCCGGTAGTTCGGCACGGCAGAAAACGAACAGCAGGCGCTGGGGCTCATGCTCGTCTTTCGTTGCTTTGATCAAATCACTGTAACTGCTAATCATGGAGGCTATATCCTTTCTGTTTGCTACTGGCTGATGTCGATCAACCGCTTGGGGTCGGAGATGAACAGCCTGCTCCGGTTTACCCGCACCAGTCCGTTGGTCTTAAGATCCGCCAGAATCCTGGAGAAGGTTTCTGGCTGCATCGCAAGCCTGGACGCAACCAGACACTTAGGCAAAGGCAGCTCTACTTCGCCACCTTCTGTTGCTCCATTAGGCAACAGATCAATCAAATAACGGATCAAACGGTCACGGGCGCTCTGCACGGTCATGATTTCAAGATCATGAAACCGGGACACTGCGCGCTTTGCGTAGTGCCGAAGCGCTGCGTGGGCATATTCGGGGTTGTTTTCGAGCATCTCCTGATACGCCTTAACCGGTATCATCAACACTTCACTGGATTTCAGAGCTTCCGCGTAGCAGGCATAGCGAGCGGGGTCGGCATAGATCATCACTTCGGCAAAGCAGTCGCCAGGGGCGATACTGTCGAGCGTGCGATCAATGCCAGACGAATCCAACCTGTACAGCCGCAAGCGGCCAGATATGACGAAGAAGAAGTGATGGGCGGGCATATCCTGCCGGTAAAGCAGCTGGTGATGCCCAAGGCGAAGGCGGCGAGATTGCAGAACCAGGTTCTGCAGATCCGCTTCACTGAGCGTATTGAAAAGGGCATGCCTGCGCAGCGGGTGCAGCCCGTTTTCATCGTCGGTCAGTGTGTTAATTGCCACCAGAACAGGTTTGGCGTAGCGGGTTTCCCCAGATTGCATCGCCACCATTGTCGTTTCCTCTTTCATATCATGCATTCAAAATCATGTTTTAGATAATAGGAGGATGGTCCCGAAAAATCGCTCCCTCCATAGAGGTAGATTCGTTGTTACTTCTGAAAATTTGACTTAACACAATAATTCGCATTGCTATCTAACATGCACTGTTGTCGACTCAACAGCGTAAACACAGCTACTGCATCAAGGGCGAGTCGGGGATCTCAAGATCCACACCTTGAACGCCCGTTTCAGCGGCCCGCACCTGCAGATATTGGCGAAATGCTCGCCGGGTAACACTCTCGCTCAGGTATTGACGAATCTTGGGCTTCACGTGCTCGTAGGGCAGCGGCTCGCCATCAATACGCTGATCCACACGCACAATGTGCCAGCCATAGCGGCTTTCGATCAGCTCCGGGTTAAGGCCTTCATTCAGCGTTAGAACCGGTCGTTCAAACTCTTCAACTGTTTGCCCTTTGCTGATCTGCCCAAGGCTGCCGCCCTGATGCCGGGATTCGCAGGCAGAGTACTGCTTGGCCAATGCCTCAAACTGGGCACGACCCTCCAGCAAAGAGGACAGCAACTGTTGCCCTGCATCTTCTTGTCGCATTCGCTCTGGCACATCATCCGGCGCAGCGGCCAGCAAAATGTGACTAACGGCCATCAGCGTTGGGCTGCGAAAACGGCCAGGGTTAGAAGCATAAAAGCGTTCGCAATCCGCATCGCTGGGCTCTGGCACGTCCAGTTGCTGCTCCAACACTCGGGCAATGGCGTCTTCTTCATCCAGCTCTTCTGGCAGATTCAGGGCTTTTGCCTGTTGCAAAAGAAGCTCACGAATGACCAAACTTTTAGCGGCGCTGTGCCAGGCTTCTGCGACTTCTTCCGCTGGGTGATGCTGCATTTCCCGAGCGATATTTTCTTCAGAAATCAGGGTGTCACCCACATAAACGGGCGGAAACTGGTTTCTGGGCTTTTCGGCTTCACCGGTGGGGATGAGTTGCATGGTAGGTCTCCGTAAATGTGGTCATTGCCCCCTCTCACGGGAGGGGGCATTTTTTCTATTACGCCCGCTTGCGCACCACCTGGTACTTCCGCCCGAAATACTCCAGCGGCACACTCAACATGTGCACCAAGCGAGTGAACGGGAAGAGCACAAAGATGGTCAGGCCCAGGAACATATGCAGCTTGTAGATCCAGCCTATGCCCACCATGTATTCAGCGGCTCCGCCCTGAAAGGTCACAATACTTTGCGCCCAACCTGCCAAACGCATCATGGTGCCGCCATCAAGGTGACCCAGCGTTGGGAAGATGGTCAGCAGCCCCAGTACCACCTGCACCACCAAAACCACGATAATCATGTTGTCGGCAAAGGTGCTACTGGCCTTAACTCTAGGATCTGTCAGCCGGCGATAAGCCAGCATCACGCCACCCACCAGACACATCACCCCGGCAATGCCACCCACCACAATCGCCAGCACCTGCTTGGTGCCTGCAGTCATGAATGGCTCGTACACAAAGTGCGGAGTCAGCAGACCAACCAGGTGGCCAAAGAAAATCACCAGAATGCCCACGTGGAACAGCACGCTGGCCAGCACCATGTTTTTCTTACTTAACATTTGGCTGGACTGGGCTCGCCAGGTGAACTGGCCGTGGTCGTATCTTGCCCAAGTGCCAACAACCAGCACCACCAGAGCGATGTACGGGTAGATCCCGAAAATCAGTGTATTCAGATAAGACATCATCTTGGTCTCCTCCTGCGCCGTCAGGCGTCTCTAGCTGCGGCACTTGCCTGAGCGGGCGTTACATCTGTCATCAGGTGATCACTGAGGTGAATAGTCTGGGTTTGCTCCAGTTCGCGACGACGCTGACCAACAACGTCGCCGGTGCTGCAAGAACTGCCCTGATCGTCCACAAACTTCACCATCTCTTCTTCCCAGACCTTGTCCAGAGCTTCTGGCGTGTCGTCGCGCTCTTCCGAGGCCACAAGCTGTGCCAGCTCCTGACGGTTGGTTGTGCGGCCAGACAGTTCCAGCAGCGTATCCATGGCTACGTGGTAAACGCTCTCACGCTGATATAGCCGCTCACCTAAAAGACCAAGAATGTGGTGGATATCTTCCAGCCAGTTTTTAATCTCATCCCAAGGCCGGGTCGACAAATACTCCAGGAACAACGGCAGATAATCTGGCAGCTCTTTGGCGTCGATTTCCAACCCGTTGGCGCGATACTGCTCCATCAGATCGACCATCGCCTGGCCGCGATCACGGGATTCCCCGTGCACGTGCTCAAACAACAACAGTGACGTGGCGCGGCCTTTGTCGAAGGTGCCTGTGTAGGCCTCTTCAAGATCCAGAAGATTGCCGTCACAAAGACGCTCGATGCACTGGAGCAGCTGCTCTTTGTTTTTCCGTGGCAACCGGCTGTCCTCAAGGACAACCGCAACCATGGCGTCTTTCGAGGCCTGTAGTTCAGCGGAGGGGTACTCCAGAACCCGTGCCAGTACTTTTAAAAGTCTCATAAAGGCCTCCTTATTCCTGCATCTGTTTCGGGTCGACCTGCTTCACCGTGGTCAGCTTCTGCACCATGGAAGTGGTGTTTTTACGACCACCAAACAGGCTGAATTCGCTGTCACCACCGCTGCAGCCGTCGCCGAAGCTGAAGCCACAACCGCCACGTTCACCATGTGCGTCCGGGAAAGCTTCCTTCGCCAGTTCACGATGACTGGTGGGGATCACAAAGCGATCTTCGTAATCGGCAATGGCCAGGTAGCGATACATTTCATCGGCTTGAGCTTTGGTAAGGCCGGCCTCTTCCAGTGCCCGCAAATCTTCAACGCCATCTACGGTTTCAGCACGTTTGTACAAGCGCATGGCCATAATGCGTTTGAGCGCACGCACAATCGGCTTCTCATCCCCTGCGGTCAGTAGGTTGGCCAGGTATTTCACCGGAATACGCAGGCTTTCGATCTTCGGCAGCACGCCGTCGAACTCAACATTGCCAGCTTCAGCAGCCGACTGAATCGGGCTCAGGGGTGGCACGTACCAAACCATGGGCAGAGTGCGGTATTCCGGGTGCAGCGGCAGAGCCAGCTTCCAGTCTACGGCCATCTTGTAAACCGGGCTGCGCTGGGCGGCCTCGATCACATTCATGGGCACGCCATCTTTCGTGGCCTGCTCAATCACTTTTGGATCGTTAGGGTCGAGAAAGATTTCCAGCTGCTTTTCGTAAAGCTCGTGTTCGCCCGGAGTACTGGCCACTTCTTCGATGCGATCGGCATCGTAAAGCAGCACGCCCAGGTAACGGATACGGCCTACGCAAGTCTCGGAGCATACGGTCGGCATACCCGCTTCAATGCGCGGGTAGCAGAAAATACACTTTTCAGACTTGCCGGTTTTCCAGTTGAAGTAGATTTTCTTGTACGGGCAGCCAGACACACACATCCGCCAGCCACGACACTTGTCCTGGTCGATCAGTACAATGCCGTCTTCTTCGCGCTTATAGATGGCGCCACTCGGGCACGCAGCTACACACGTAGGGTTCAGGCAGTGCTCGCATAAGCGCGGCAAGTACATCATGAAGGTGTTTTCAAACTCGCCGTAAATATCGGCTTGAATCTGGTCGAAGTTTTTGTCTTTGCGACGCTTGGCAAACTCGGTACCGAGAATTTCTTCCCAGTTCGGGCCCCATTCAATCTTGTTCATGCGCTTGCCGGAGATCAGCGAGCGTGGCCGTGCAACTGGCTGGTGCTTGCTGTCGCCGGCGGTGTGCAGGTGCTGGTAGTCAAAATCGAACGGCTCGTAGTAATCGTCAATTTCCGGCAGGTCCGGGTTGGCGAAAATGTTCGCCAGAACCCGGAACCGGCCGCCAATACGGGGCTGTATTTTGCCGGATTTGGTCCGCATCCAGCCGCCCTTCCACTTGTCCTGGTTTTCCCACTCTTTCGGGTAACCAATACCGGGTTTGGTTTCGACGTTGTTGAACCAGGCGTACTCCATGCCTTCACGGCTGGTCCATACGTTTTTACAGGTCACTGAACAGGTATGGCAACCAATGCACTTGTCCAGGTTCAGCACCATGCCTACTTGGGAACGGATCTTCATTTTACAGCCTCCTGAACAGTGTCGTTGCCCTCGCCATCAAGCCAGTCAACGTTCTTCATTTTGCGCACCACAACAAATTCGTCGCGGTTGGAACCCACAGTGCCGTAGTAGTTAAAGCCGTAGGAGAACTGCGCGTAGCCACCAATCATGTGCGTGGGTTTCGGGCATACCCGGGTAACCGAGTTGTGAATACCACCCCGGCTACCGGTAACCTCAGAGCCTGGGATGTTCACAATCCGCTCTTGGGCGTGGTACATCATCATCATGCCCGGCATAACCCGCTGGCTGACCACTGCCCGCGCAGCCAGAGCGCCGTTGGCGTTGAACACTTCTACCCAGTCGTTGTCTTCTACACCCACATCCCGGGCGTCGTCTTCACTCAGCCATACAATGGGGCCGCCGCGAGACAGGGTCAGCATCAACAGATTGTCGCTATAGGTGCTGTGGATACCCCACTTTTGGTGCGGCGTGAGGAAGTTCAACGCCTTTTCCGGGTTGCCGTTTGGCTTGGCATTCAGCAGCGGTGCTGCCGCCTTGGTGTTGATGGGCGGGCGATATACCAGCAGGCTCTCACCAAAGGCGCGCATCCACTCGTGATCCAGATAGAACTGCTGGCGACCGGTCAGCGTGCGCCAGGGAATCAGCTCGTGCACGTTGGTGTAACCGGCGTTGTAAGACACGTGTTCATCTTCCAGGCCAGACCAGGTCGGGCTGGAGATGATCTTGCGCGGCTGCGCGACTATGTCGCGGAAGCGGATTTTCTCGTCTTCTTTATTCAATGCCAGGTGGGAGTGATCCAGCCCGGTAAACTCAGACAACGCAGCCCAAGCCTTCACAGCTACTTGACCATTGGTTTCGGGTGCCAAGGTCAAAATCACTTCTGCCGCATCAATGGCACTTTCAATCTTCGGACGGCCGGCGTTCGCGCCATCAATGTGCTTGTAGTTCAGGTCACCCAGAAACTTCACTTCGTTCTCGGTGTTCCAGTTAATCCCCTTGCCGCCATTACCCAACTTGTCCATCAATGGACCAAGCGAGGTGAATCGAGCGTAGGTGTTCGGGTAATCGCGCTCTACGGTGATAAAATTAGGCGCGGTTTTGCCCGGAATCAGATCACACTCGCCTTTCTTCCAGTCTTTCACATCGAATGGCTGGCCCAACTCGGCTGGTGCATCGTGCATCAGAGGCAGAGTGACCACGTCTTTCTCTACCCCCAGGTGACCTTCCGAGGCTTTTGAAAAGGACTTGGCGATGCCTTTGTAGATTTCCCAATCACTACGGGATTCCCACGCAGGATCTGTGGCAGCCGTTAGCGGGTGAATGAACGGGTGCATGTCTGAGGTATTCAGGTCGTTCTTCTCGTACCAGGTGGCGGTCGGCAGAACTATGTCTGAATACAAGCAGGTGGTGGACATGCGGAAGTCCAAAGTCACTAACAAGTCGAGCTTTCCTTCCGGTGCCTCGTCGTGCCATTTCACTTCCTGGGGTTTCAGGCCTCCGTCGTGGCCCAGGTCTTTGCCTTGCAGGCCGCTGGTGGTACCCAGCAGGTACTTGAGCATGTACTCGTGACCCTTACCGGAAGAGCCCAGCAGGTTGGAGCGCCAGATAAACATATTGCGCGGGTGGTTTTCCGGCGCTTCCGGGTCTTCCGAGGCAAACGCCAACGAGCCGTCCTTCATAGACTGAGTGACGTACTCGGGCACTTCCATGCCGGCTTTCTCAGCTTCTGCAGCTATGCCCAGCGGGTTGCGGTTAAGTTGCGGCGCAGATGGCAACCAGCCCATGCGCTCAGCACGTACGTTGTAGTCAATCAGGCTGCCGCCAAACTTTGATTTGTCTGCCAAGGGCGACAGGATTTCGTCTACGCCCAGCTTCTCGTAGCGCCATTGGCCAGAATGCGCATAGAAGAACGACGAACCGTTCATCTGGCGCGGCGGGCGCTGCCAATCCAGACCAAATGCCAACGGCTGCCAGCCGGTCTGCGGACGCAGTTTTTCCTGGCCAACGTAGTGAGCCCAGCCACCACCGCTCTGGCCAATGCAACCGCACATGACCAGCATGTTGATCAAGGCGCGATAGTTCATGTCCATGTGGTACCAGTGGTTCATACCGGCACCCACAATGATCATGGAACGGCCCTT
>NZ_JBQDKB010000120.1:0-8821 GCF_052094685.1 Marinobacter sp. | reverse complement strand
CTAGGGTGGAGTTGATCGGCCAGCCGCGAATGAGTCCGAGGATTTTCCTGCCCGCCACTGCATGGCCTTCCATCTCGAACCTTTGTGCATAGCGCACCAACTTATCAGAAGCGGACAGAAGCTCTTCACGGTGTGCGGCAAATGCATCACTGTTGCTGTGAATTGTCTGCCAAGTATCCAGAACAACCCGCGCCTGGGTTGTTACACGCCGTGCAAAATGTTGCCTGAGTTTTTCTTTCTGGCTTGCGTCGCTCATTGTTCTCCGGCCTGCCTTTTTTTCATTGTGGGCCGCCCCTTACGGTGTGGACGATTTTCTCAACCTTAGTCTGTTTCTGGAGTCTATAGTGTTTCGAGTTGTCGGCGTAGATGGCACTGTGTAATTGTTTGTGAATTCTGCGGTGTGTATATAGAGAGCGCCATAGGTTAGGATTCGTACAGACCGTTTGCATAGTCAATTTACAGACAAGGGGCTTAACGTAAGATGCCAGGCAAAATCAGACAGTATTTCAGGGACAAAAAAGAAGATGCTCAAGATTACTCCGGTAACAACGGCGCAATCGGTAAGTTTGTAATTATTGTTCTGCTGATCTATTTGTTGGTAACAGTAGTGCTGGGCATATACTGGAGCAGTGAGCCGGACTCCTTCTCAGTGCGCGAACATACCCGCGCGGTTGCTAACGAAATGCAGCGGGAGCCTATAACCGGCTTTGCGACAACTGTTACCATGATCCGTATTGCTGAAACCCTCCTGGACAAACCAGGCGGCTATATATCCAATGATATTTTCCCGCCGGGCTTGTGGATGGATAACACGCCTAACTGGGAGTACGGCGTGCTGGTGCAGTTGCGTGACCTTTCTCGAGCCATGCGCAAAGACATTAGCCGCTCCCAGAGCCAGTCTTCAGAAGATCCGGACCTAATCATTGCCGAGCCGCAGTTTCACTTTGACAGCGGAAGTTGGGCGATCCCTTCTACGGAGGCAGAGTATCGTCGCGGTATCACGGCGCTAAAGCGTTACCTCAATCGCCTGTCCAGTCCTGAGCAGGCCAATGCCCAGTTTTTTGCCCGGGCAGACAACCTAAGCAACTGGCTGAGCGACCTGGAAACTCGTTTGGGCAGCCTTTCGCGTACGTTGGGTGAGAGCGTTGGTAAGGCATCGGTATCAGAGGCTGTGGCCAATGTTGATCCAGATAATCCGTTGAACGAAGAAACCGGTGGCACGGATATCAAAGCCGACTGGGCAAAAGTTGACGATGTGTTTTATGAAGCCCGAGGCAGTGCCTGGGCATTGCTGCATATCTTCCGCGCGGTTGAAGTGGATTTCCGCAAAGTGCTTCAGGATAAAAACGCTATGGCCAGCGTGAAGCAGGTCATTATTGAGCTGGAAGGTGCTCAGGGCGACATGTGGAGCCCGGTTGTCCTCAATGGTAGCGGGTTTGGTGTTCTGGCGAACCACTCACTGACAATGGCGGCTTACCTTTCCCGCGCTAGCGCGGCGATCAGTGATATGCGGGATCTCCTGTCCCGAGGCTGAGGGCATTCATTCAGACATAAAAAACCGGGCTGCAATTGGCCCGGTTTTTTTATGTCTTCAATCAGGCAAGTTAGTTGGTATAGGCCTTGATCGAATCAACAATGGCTTGCTTGGCATCGGCAGCGCTGCCCCAGCCTTGCACCTTGACCCACTTGCCCGGCTCAAGAGTTTTATAGTTCTCGAAGAAGTGTTTGATCTGTGCGCGCAGCAATTCGGGTAGATCTTCGAGCTCGTTGACATCATCGTAGATGCTGGTCAGCTTGCTGTGTGGTACGGCAAGCAGCTTTACGTCTCCGCCAGCTTCATCTTCCATGTTCAGAACGCCCACCGGGCGGCAGCGGATAATCGAGCCTGGCTCAACCGGATGCGGGGTAACAACTAGTACGTCGATCGGGTCGCCGTCGTCAGCCAAAGTGTGGGGAATAAACCCGTAGTTTGCCGGGTAAAACATGGGGGTAGCCATAAACCGATCTACCAGTAGCGCGCCCATGTCTTTGTCTAGCTCATACTTAACCGGGGAGCTGAAGGCCGGAATTTCAATGGCAACGTAGATGTCTTCAGGCGGATTTTTGCCTGCGGGGATGTTGTCGAATTGCATGTGCGATCCTTCCTGGTAGGTCTCGAGTGAGCGTTTAACTGCGGTTAAAATTTGTGCGCGCAATTATACGTAACTCTCTCGCAGTTCGAAACTAAACTTAAGTAATGCAAGAAACCTGCTTTTGTATAGCAAGGAATGATAGGCCCTTGTGCCCCCGGCCAGCCCGTTTTTACCTTGGTTAGGGCCAAGTATGGGTGAAATTGGTACAGGTTGTGCTCTCAAATGGTTGTTTGCTAGATTTAAGCATATCAAGGAAGCACCAGATAGCGTTCTCAAGGAGATGAGGGCATGGATTACTCCGCACCTGTGACTACTCACAAACCCCGCTCCCAAAAATTGTAAGGAACAACCAAGCCTGAAGGAATTCAGTCTGACAAAGGATGTTGGCAATGATAGGCAATAATGGATTGCAGTATACGGTACGTATCGGGGCGCTCCCGAGTGATGTCTTCAGTGTATATGAGTTTGATGCGCATGAAGCCTTGTCTGAAGTGTTTCAGCTTAATCTCACGCTCTACAGCCCGCTCACATCCATAGATGCATCAGAGGTACTTGAGCAGGATGTGGAGTTAACGGTGTTTCAGGATGGTGCCGTTCTTCGGCAGTTCAGAGGCGTGGTTTCAGAGTTTTGTCGCGATTCATCTGGCCGGCGGCGAACTCGATATCGGTTGATCGTAAAGCCCTCGCTGTGGCGGCTTGAGCTTGCTCAGAACAGCAGGGTGTTTCAACAAAAAGACACCCAAGCCATTCTCCAGGCGCTGCTCACTGAGGGTGGGGTTGTGAGCACTGTTTTTAATTTGCGCCAACCGGTTGCTGAGCGTGAATACTGTGTTCAGTACCGTGAAACCGGTTTAAATTTCTTTCAGCGGCTGGCTGCAGAAGAGGGCTGGCACTACTTTTTTGAACATGAGGGTGAGCAGGCCGGATTAACGATTGCAGACCACCACATGGACGCCCGCAAGCTTGCTGAAGCTGTGTGCAATATGCTGTCTGGTGGCAGCGCAAAAACACCTTGCATCTGGCAATTCGACTATAGCGAAAGGGTAACGGTAGCCAGCGTAGCAATGAAGGACTATACCTTCAAAAAACCCGCTTACGGACTCGATCACTATAGAGACGTGGCAACAGATTCGCACCATAGGCCAGAGTATGAACACTACGATTACCCTGGGCGCTATAAGCAGGACGCCAGCGGCTCTGCGTTCACAGAGGCACGCTTGGGCGGCCTCAGAAATAACGCCAGCACCGGCCACGGGAAAAGTAACAGGCCGGACTTTACCGCAGGGGCCTGTTTCCCAATGGCAGGGCATGAGGATGAGCTAGCGAATAAAAACTGGCTGCTCACCAAAGTGCATCACCACGGCACTCAGCCACAAGCCCTCGAAGAAGATGCGGGTGCAGAGCCAACAACCTATAGCAACGAATTCTCAGTGGTGCCCGGTAATACCCATTGGCGGCCAGCCAACCATCACTCACGCCCGACCATGGATGGCCCTCAAATAGCGAAAGTAACCGGCCCTGCAGGGGAGGAAATTCATTGCGACGAATTCGGGCGCGTAAAAGTTCGCTTTCCTTGGGACAGATACAGTGAAGATGATGAACACAGCAGTGCTTGGCTGCGGGTAAGCCAAGGCTGGGCTGGCGGCCAATATGGATTTATGGCGCTGCCAAGAATTGGCCATGAGGTTATTGTCAGCTTTCTTGATGGCGATCCAGACCAACCGATTATTACCGGCAGAACCTGGCATGCAACCAATACCCCGCCCTATACCCTGCCAACCAATAAAACCAAAACCGTACTACGCACCCAAACCCATCAAGGGGAGGGGTACAACGAGCTGAGTTTTGAAGACGAGCAGGAAAAGCAGCGCATCTATTTGCGGGCGCAAAAAGATCATGATCTGGAAATACAGAACGATCAAACCTACTCGATAGGCAACGACCGAGAAAAGCACATAGGCAACGACCAACGGCTGAATGTAGAGCGGGATGAGCAAATCGACATTGGCCGTGATCAAAAAGCCCGTATCGGGCAGGACCAAACCCTTGAAGTTACCCAGGATAGATTTACCAGCATTGGCCGCCATTACCGGTTAGAAGTCGCAGACCGGCGCCATGAATACAGCCGAGCCAATCACGATCTCGAAGTGGGTGGTCACTACACCCAGAAAGTTCAGGGAAAGGTGGTGATAGAAGCGGGTGAGAGCGCGCTGATCCATACACGGAACCTGACCCTCACGGGCAGCGAAAGCGTGGTGATCCAAGGGCCCGGTGGCAAGATTACCATCGATTCTGGCGGCGTTACCGTGGACTCCCCTTCCATCAAACTGAACGGCCCCGTTGCGGTCTCCACGGGTGCGGCATCACAAATCAAAACGCTGGAAAGTGCGGCGCGGGAAGGAACACCGTTGGTAGACATCTGTTCCGCATGCGGAGACGGTGCATGAACAACGAACAGCGCCGGGTAACCCTGTTGGATGTCGGCGTTCAGTGGTTGATACTGGATGCCGCCAGTTGCGCCGAACCCCTTTGGTACGCCCGCGGAGCGGGTGCCCCGTTGCAATCCCTGTTCAAGCAGCAAGACGAAGAACTGGCCGACAGTGGCCCATGGCTTATCAGAGTAGACGGCTACCCCGATGTTGTGGACACCTGCCTGCAAAAGGACCCACTGGGCCACGCCAGCCTGTGGTGTGCCAGCTCCCTTGGCCAGAAAGCACTGGTTAACCAACTCAGGGCCCGGGTATACGCCGAACTGCCTAGCGGAGAGACAACCCGCTTTCGCTGGTACGACCCCCGGGTGCTTTTCCCTTATCTTGAAGATTGCACGCAGCAGCGCCGCGATGATTTTATGGCGCCATTCGAGCTGCTGGTTCACACCGACCTGAACCCCTATAACCACCCGCATCAGTGTCAGCTCTGGCAGCAGGCAGACACAGGTGGGGGCCTTACCAATCGTCCATTACTATTCACGGAGGAAACCTGATGGGCATTCCCGTATCACTGAAAGGGCATTTCCACGCGTGCCCTATGTTTGCAGGAACCGCGCCGCACGTGGGTGGCGGTATTAGCGAAGGCGATCAAGGTTTCACCGTTAACGGCGTGCCGGTTGCCCTTAAAGGCCACAAGTGCAGCTGCAAGGTGGGCGGGCCAGATACCCTGATGCAGGGCACATCAGGCCTGACCGTGAACGGCATTCCCGTTGTACTTCAGGGAAGCACTACCGCCCATGGTGGCGTGGTGCTTGAAGGCGACCCAGCTGTGACGGTGGCTTGACCATGAGCTGGACACTCACCCAGGAAGACCTCGACCACATGCCAGCCCAGCAACAGCGTATTCGGCATTTTGCCTTAGCCCGCCATTTACTGGAGCTGCCAGACCCGCCGGCTGACTGGCCCAAGTGCAAGGCCCAGCTTACGGCAGGGTTGAGCCTGGCTGCCGACGCCGGTTTTACAAGCCGGCCTGCCGTAACCCTGTTCCTGGAAGCCCTGCACTACGTGCCGAATGCTCTGGAGCACCCGGTGGTGCAAGGCTATATGGCCTCCGGTGCATTGGAGCAGTTCCGGGCGGAGCGGATGCTGGAATGGGCAAAGGAACGGACACAACACAAGGAGAGCGTGGATGAGCTGCAGTGAAGATTGCAAGTGCCGCCCCGGTGCGGTCGCCTTGGTGTTCGTGCCGGGAATTATGGGCACGAGGCTGAAGAACTCGCAAACAGAGAAATCCGTATGGGACCCTGCTGCTGGTGCTGCTTTCGAAGGCCCCAGCGGCGCGGCCATCGAGATTAAGGAACAAAGAGAGCAGGAAATGGCCGAAGCCCAGTCCACCGATGATGACAACGGCTGGCAGGTGGCGGGCAAATGGTTCCAGCGCCGTTGGATTGGAGTGAAAAAAGCAGGTGATAGCTTGGAAGAAAAAGGTCGCTCTGCCCGCCGATACGTCGGCGTGATCCCCCGAGTGAGCGACTTTGCCTTTGCAGGGCCTTTGAAGCGAAAGCAGTTATTGGTTAATGACGCAGCCGGTGATGAGGGAAAACCTATTGTTGATCGAAAGAATGACCTGCTGGACATCGATGAAGGCACCGACGACTATTTTCGCATCTACACAGCCGTACCACCCTCGCAAGTAGAGGAAAAACGCAGCCGAGGCTGGGGCGAGGTGCATTGGGATAGCTATGGGAGCTTCCTGAAGCACCTGGAGAATAAAGGGCGGACGCTCTCTCGGCTGTACCCGGGGCTGCGCTTTCCTGTCTTCACCGTGGGCTATAACTGGATGCTCAGCAACGAGGCTGCGGGCGAACGCCTGAAAGAGCGCCTGGATGAATTCCGCCAACAGATCGTGGCGGAGGATGAGCGCGGGTTATCCCCATCCGATATCAAATTTGTGGTTATCAGCCATTCCATGGGCGGCTACGCCTCCCGAGCTGGTTTTTCTTTGTCTGGCCTTGAGGGCGAAGTGGAAGCCGTTATTCACGGAGCTATGCCCACCCACGGCAGCCCGGCCACCTACAAGAAGTTTCGGGCAGGCGAATCCGGAATGCCAAAGTTTGTTCTAGGTAAGAACGCCGCCGATGTTACGGCCATTCTCGGCTTTTGCCAGGGCGGGTTGGAACTGCTTCCGAATCAGCTATACCGCACGGCAGACAATCAGGCAGATTGGCTACACCTCAAAACCGACGAGCAAGATCCGGACGTGATAGATATCGGGCAGGGAGAGGGCGTGTTCGATTTCTATTCCCGGTTCGATGTGTGGTACCGGATGATTCAGCCGGAGTTGTTGGCGCCGGAGATCAGCAAAGTTAGATATGAAGAAGAAATGTTTGACGATCATGTCTATGCGATGAGATCGCGTTTGAGCTCTATGGCACAATTTCACAGCAAGTTGGCAGACAACTTCCACAACACCACCACTCTCGTTTACAGCAACAACGAGAATGACCTCTCTTTCGATCGCTGTGTGTGGGAGGGTGAAGAAGTCTCCGATGGTAGTCGTGACGATTGGCAGGTGTACCGCGATGAGAATCATGCCGTATTTTTCGGCGACGGTACGGTAAGTCTGTACGGGCCGGAAGAAAAGCAACGGCACGATGCGGCCTTCGACGACTGGGCACAACATGCACCCTATACAAACCACCCACCGCCGCCTCCCCGGGCTAATGTCGCCAAATATAAACTGCAATCGGAAAGCGCCCCGGGGGATGGCACAGTCCATGCGGGCGCGGGTGATCACCCCTCGGCAGCAGGCGGGTTTAAACGCCTGCCGATCCCGGCCACGGAGGAGCATCAAACGTTTTTCAATTGCCCAGACGTACGAGACTTGGTAGTGGGTGAACTGCAAACGTTGTTGCCCGACATCCACAGCAAGCTGGGAGGCTGAATGTCACCACTTATCCGCAACGCCCTGGCAGGGTTGTTATTACTGACACAGACCGCACAAGGAATGGCCATGAACAAAACGGACGTCAACGAGGCAGAAGTACCGGAGTTTGAGTTTACGGAACACTGCGCGGGCCGCTATCAGTTAGAACTGCCGGCAGACATGAAACTGATTCGTAGTGGGTATAATGATGAAGCGATCATGGCTTCGGTGTACCCACCTGAAGACCAAGTCCACGACACTGCTTATCGGGGAGAACAACGCGTTGAAGAGTGGCAGGCGCGGGTGGAGGTCGAACGGCTAAAAGAAAAAGTCGAGACGGGGTATGTGCACCAAAACCTGGAGGGTAGTCTCAAGACGTTGGTTTATTATGCGGATCGGAGAAAACTCCCTTATCTAAGTGAAGACCCTGATGCAGCGCATAAGTTTGAAACCTTCTTCCTGAAAGATTTCCCAGAGGTTGGGCAGGCCATTGCTATCCAGGGGCAGGGAGCACTTGGTGTGGTGAAGCGGAGCGAACCCGACTACAAAGCCATTTTCCGTGAGCGCCTGGCCGGGATTCAGGAGCGAGCCGGCCATGTTGAATACCACCCCTGGCCCCACAAGAAGGCCGGCATATGCTTGGACCGGGAATTCGTGGTGGTGAACACCGTGGCCCCGGAGCGGGAGGGGTACAGCATGAAATTCTACAACGGCAAGCGCTCCGAATTTACTCTGATGGGAGGCACCTACACAAGCGAAGAGAGACTGAAAGACGTGCAGAGCGAAGCCAGCGGCATGCTGGCTTTCCTGGCCTCCAGTAGCATGAAGGTTGCAGGGCGCAAGGGCCGGCTGTTCGTCAGTGACGGCAAGTACAGCGAAACCGAACGGGAATTCCGCTGGGTGGCCACCGATAGCAAAGTAAACAGCTTTCACAACGGCCACTTTGTGATTGAGGGCTCCATCGAGATGAAGGATTACCCCGAGATGGCGCCGATGAAAGGCACAGATGTCATCGTGGGCCTGCTCAAAAGCGTGAAGGAACGGCCCTACGGCATGCTGGATGCCAAACGGTGATGGCCAATATCGTGCGAAGACTGCGCGCCACGCTCATCGTTATGGGCATCACTGTGCTGGGTACCATTGCCGGTGTCGTTGTCGGATTGGTTTTGGGTGCCACTCCCGTTGCGACGGAGCTGTTTGAAGGCGGTTCAGGGGGGTGGGATGGCATTGGCCGGGCCATGGGGTTTTTATTCTTGGCTGGTGGCTGCGGATTACTTGGAATGTTGGTCGGGATATGGATTGGATTTCGGAAGGTCCTCACCAAAGTTCCCTAG
>NZ_JBQDKB010000119.1:0-9046 GCF_052094685.1 Marinobacter sp. | reverse complement strand
GTGTGAGTAATCATACACTCAAAGTCAGGTGGCCAGATTCACTATGCCACTACAATGACCTGTTTGAGCGCCTCAATAACCGTTTCCGTAGCAGACTTTGACAGCATATCTGCGAAGTCCTGAAGCTTAATCCAGAGCTTTTCCTGAAATTCTGAAAACTCTTTGCGGGACTGCTTATCCGCATCATTGATGTCCGATCGCATCAGTTTCATCTGGCCGGTCAGGCTGGATTCATCACCGCTACCAATGGCCTGATTCAGTGCATTGATGCCATCACGTTGCTCCCGCATAACGGTATACAATTCTGCCGCGCCAATCTGGTCTTCATCAATTTCCTCTGAATCGGCCACATAAAGAATGCCCACTGACACAAGAACTTTGTAGACGATCGAAAGGAACATCCCCACAAGGCTGGTTATAAACGCGGTTTTCATACCGCCTAGAAGTCCCTCGATGCTTCCATCAATATTTTTAACATCGAATGCCAGAAGCCCTGCGACGATACCGAAGAAGGTTCCGAGAATACCCAGTGTGGTGAGCAGAGTTGGCGCATATTGCGTAAACGAATGATGTTTATTCAGCCGTTTCCAGACACAGGCCAGCAAAAAAACCAACAGTAACAAGCCAACAAATATATCTGTGACCAAACCAACCTCAACCGAGGCTACAGCGTTCTCCAGAGGTGCCGAGAACATAAGGACTCCATTATTACTACGATGTTATAGAACAACACCAACTTGAATCCTTCAAAATGATTGCTCGTCCTGAGCTTGGCTACAGTTTCAAAAATAGCTTTATTGAAATTGAAAACACTAAATTGCCGGCATGGCTTTTTCCTCCTCAGCCCAATCCCCAGGTTCCACACCTTCATACTTATCTGGCAATACCACCGAATTAAACACCTGCGCGCATAACGGTTTTACCTTCTCAAACTGCAGCTCAACCGACTCATACTCGCTTTCGAGAGAGCCGGCAGAGCAATGAACAGCAATCATCCGGTCTCTGTAGAAAAAATTGTACTGCCGCATTTTCTGATAAATCACCATGCCTGCGCGTTCCTGCAACAGACTAAAATCAACGAAATAGCCCGGCAGATTCTCCATGGACACCATGCCGTAATCCCCGAGAACACCACCGTCGGGAACCAAGCTTTTAATTTCTTTGGGCTGGATCATTTCAGCCACATCTGCACGAGTAATATAAACGCCCTCGGTTTCGCGTACTTGCAGCATGATTAACTCCATGCCGGTGCCCGCCTCGCTTTTCCATTTCCTCACAATATGGGGGCGGTAACCGTCCATCCCCTTCCATGAGCGCGGTAGCTGCATTTCCACCACAACACCTCTCGACTTCCCAGAACCGTCGGTTCGATAGTTCTGCCGAAACGCTTTAGTGAATTCCTCTGCGGGAAACTCACCAAATTTGATTGAAAGCAAAAACTCCAGCGTCGGGCTGTAAATGTCACCTTCACCGCGATTTCGGACTTCCTCGAGGAAAGTTTTCGCGGTTGCCCTGCTTAACGGTTCGCGCTCCACTTGCCCACTCAGCTTATGCTCGAAGTCGGCCTGGAATTTCAGGTATTTATCGTTTCCCAAAGCTTTTTTCAGCATCGGCTCAATCTTGGATGGAATGTCACCAAAAGTTCGTTCAAAAGTGAGCCTGGCAAGCAACGCCTCCCTCGCCAGATCGGGATAGCGCCTTGCGATCCGATCCAGGGTCATTTGCTGGCCCACCACGAAGCCATAAACCTCCGAAATTCCGGATTGATTGGATCCGTTCAGCTCAATGGAATGGGCATTAAAGCTAAAGCAAAGCGTAATCACCCAAAGGCAAGCCAGAGTATTTATGCCGGACATCACCTACAGGTAGCCCATTATTTCAACGAGTACGCCGAGGTTGGCTAACACACCCAGCCATCCAAGTACGGCTGCAATTTTTGCGAGGATTGTCCAAGCTTTACGTCCCTGATACCTGTTTGCAGCTCGCCAAACGCCCAGCAATACCATCACTTGATAGACCACGGCCAAAGCCAGAATCACCAAAAGCCCTCCAATAGAGGGTGTAAACTTGATAATCAGGTTCAGGACAATGCCAACCACCACCCCGAACAGCCAATAAGTTTTGGCCAAGCCGAAGTCGCCGCTGGTCAGTTTGGAGAAGAAGTTTTTTGATTCAGCTCCTAAAGGGGAGGTTTCCGTGTTGTTCATCTTCAATTCCTTTTAAGGCGCCGAGGACCACCTGACTGACGCTCGGCACTTATTGTCAAAAAACCAATCGCTTTCCGCTACGTGGTTATTTCACCTCGTAAATCGGGTTACCCTCAATCTCGAAGTAATCCTGACCATAAATAAACGGAATCCAGAAGCCGCCGCGTTTAACGGTTACATTGGACAGGCCTACCGCGCCAGGGCGTTGCTCGATCACGTTATCCATCGCTTCTTTCATATTCGGAATCCCGGTAGGGAAGAAGATAATGATGTGAGCGGTATCGCGATCTACCAGCCGCTCGCTTTCATCGACACGGTGCTCGGTACTTTTGACATCGATATTTTTGGTGGATGCCACAGTGAAATCGCCAAGCCGATGCGCACAGCCGGACAAAAACATAGAACCACATACAACGCTGGCTAGAGCTATATTTGTTGCTTTCATTACTTCTCCTGATTGTTACTGCTAACTTCAACATCAGCCTGGCTGATTTTAGTTTGCCGGATTTCCGGCCTTTTTCTGAGACTTGCTTCTGGCCTGACTCAGACCTAATCCTTTCCCTTAACTCCTGATCCATTTATTTAAGGGCAATTCGTTGAAGCAACCTCAAATTCAATGGAGTGGCCCACAATATATGCGGAATCCATATAGGCGCTTACCTTCTGCTGACACCACTTCAAAGCGAGGTTTTGTTCTTCGTAGTTGACTCCGTCCCAGCATTGCTTAAGATCATTGGCGAGATCGCCAGCGAAAAGGGCTTCAGATTTGGTAATGGAACAAGAACTGTAAGTGGATTTTTTGGAGCCATCGGAGTTTTCACTCCCGCCGCAGGCGGCGAGGATAAAAGTAGTGGCGAGTGCTGTAACCAAGCGCTTCATTTTTCGATCTCCTTGATCTCACCGCATTCAATATGGGTGAGCTCCATACCCACCTGAATTTCCACCTGCTCCCCCACAAAGCAAGGTTGCAGCATCGCTACACCACCCCTCAACTCCCTGTACTCTCCGTTCACCCACAGATCTACTGCGCCGTCTGAGACATTGATTACTGAAATCGACTTAGGATTCTGGCCAAGATCATTAGCCATAGCGGCTGAAGACAACAACAACCCGACACACAACACTTTGATTTTCATTACATTCCTTAGTTATTTCATTAAAAAATGAATTGACACCTAATTGCTGCCTCGCCCCTAACAAATACACGGTATTTATTTGGGCGCGACCTGCAGCCCCTTCCTCAAAAGCACTCGCTCAAAAACATACAACCCATGTGGTACAAACTCGTTTTCTCTAACGAATCGATTTATCGCTCTGGAGCGCATGGGGAGCGGGATAAACGAATCGACCTCTAGCTGTTTATCTCGCGCAATGAGCGGCGCGATATCTTTTTCGAAATCAAGCTCAAGCTCGAAAACGGCGGAAACGCCGATTTCAAAGTTGTTCTTTTCAAGGAAGAAATCGTAAAAGGCTGATTTAACGGCAAGTTGGTATATGTTTTCTCCTATACCCAGCTCTTCCAGCAAGCCGCGCTTGAAGCAGAGTTCTATGTCGACTCTTCCAAACGGATCCTTATCCGTTCGTGAGAGTCCCTCGTTCATCGTGATGTGATACCGAGACTTACCGCCGGCCACTCTGGCCGACCTTTTACTTAGGACGACCTCTTTGCCCTTTCCACCATCGCATATCATGAGACAATTAACCCCGAACGACGTGAAGAATGGTCGATACTTTAGGAATGTATCTGCATTCGCATTGGCGATTTCATGTCTGCGCTCTTTCAGTTCATGGTAGATAGAACGAAAGACCCGGTGGGTGAAATAGTCTGTTTTGAAAAGATCGATCTCGACACCGGGATTTTCATCTTCGCCAAAGCGGGTAAATCGGAGATTAAAAACTCCGTACTTGTCACCGTTGAAGATCATGCCTTCTGCCGCATCCAGGAACTTCAAACCGACTAGCACGCGGTGTTTCTCAATCAGTGCAGGCAAATCTTCTATGCCGGTTATTTCCGCGAGATCCTCAAACGTTTTGTCACCATCAAACGAGGCATTCTCGTGGAATTTAGTGAACTGGGAATCCATATACCCCAGATCTTTTTCTTTCGCCCGAAGCTTGTCCTGAAGGTTCTTTGGCATGTTGATGTAAAGACATCGCTTGTCTCCGAAGCGGGAGATTTCCCGTAAAAATATATTCCTTTTTTCAAACTCCGGGTCGCCGGTCGCCAGGTCGACGACATTGATGGCGTCTTTTCGTTCTCTGTAGGCAAGTAACTCTGAGCGCACACACCTTCGGAACCAGGCTTTACGAAAAGCAGAGTATGTCTGCTGAATGCAGAACAGAATGACCGAGCCCGCCAGCAGGAAAAACAATTCCGACGTAGCTTGGTTAGTGATCCGATCAAAAAGGGACTGAAGCATTTACAGTTCGGCCCCGTGCCACGAAAAAGCGAGCTCCCCGGACAAAGGCAATGCCTGCAGTTCTTTGAATTCCTGATTGTCGTTCATCGTCCCTCCGATCGAGCCTGCCACGACACACGCCCTCATTATTGAAGTCACTGATCTTTACTCAGACTCTTTAACACTCTTGATGGGTTTGAAAATGCAAGAAACTGCGCCTTCAGTCATTGCGACGGTGAAACGGTGATCGCAGTTAACGGCTGCGAACATAACGGGCAGTTGTGCATTGCCCCAGCTATCCGGGAGAAATACAATTTTCTGTCCCGTTTCACAGGTAGAGCGAGTGGTATCAAGATCCCAGGCCTTGACCTCGCATACCGTATCCTGATCCAGACTGACACCAAGCTGTTGGTTACAGCCGCCAATAAAGAGGGAGGCTCCCACAACACTTGCCATGACTACACTTTTTGCTTTCATCACTACTCCTGATGATCACTGCTTGTTAAAACATCAGCACTGCTGAATATCTCCCAAGCCACCCGATAACCCTCTTCCCGATCCGGCCGGAAGAACGGCGCTTTGTATTCCACCGTGCGCTCTGTTGGCCCACCGGGAAGCGTGTCGTCCAAGTAGGTTTTGTAGACGCTGCCTTCCTCAAGGTTCTGAATGTCTTCCCAGCCGAGGGCGATGCCCGGTTCTTGTGGAGAGCCTTTTCTTTCTGGTGTGTCTATGCGGTAGAAGGTGCCTTCGTTGAGCTCCTTCTTGTTGGCTTTTCTGGGCAGGCCTACGCCTACCAGGCCTTTGCTGGGAGTGAAGACGATGCGGCCGGTCTGATCGTAGTAGGTTTCGGCTTCGTACTGGCGCATGACGGGGAACTGGACGCGGTAGATGGTGAGCAGTTCTTCCAGCGTGAGGCCGAGGGTCTGAGCGACGAGGACGTCGATTTCAACCAGGGCCTGGCGGCGGGCGTAGTCGCTACGCAGGGCGTTGTTGCGTTGCCACTCGGGGGTTAGGTTGGCGAAGAAATCTTGGGGCAGCGCGGCGATGGGTTCGCGGGTGGCCCAGTGTTGTTGGCGGAAGTTGTCTTGCCAGTTGGATTGCCAGAGGTCGGCGTATTGGTTAGATACAGAAATAAGCGATAAGAACCTGCACATCGCAGTAGCGGGCAACTTAAGGAGCGGCATGAATTGCGCCAAGTTATTCCTAAACCTAGGGTTGCCTGTAGTCTTTACCCAAAAATCAAAGACGACGCTTTGAGCTGCCGCTCCGAAGGCCAAAAGATCAGATTGCTTTGCGAAGGTGAGGCTGTTACACGGATCAATATGCGCAACTCCTGGTGGAAACAATGCAGAAATCAAAGTTCTCTCACCTGACTGGCTCAACATCGACCGTGCGATGAATCGATAATACTCCGTCACCAACCGCTCCCGATGCTCGCCCTCTTCCACCCAGGGCACGCTTGGGGTGCGGTCGCGGTACGTGGCGGGGTCGCAGGCGGGGATGTAGTTGGTGCGCGGCAGGTAGTCGTCCGGCAGGATTTCCAGATCAAGCTTGTCGTAGTCCTTGTTGCTTTTGCATCCTGGCCGAGGGTTCTTGAAGAGCGGGCTGCCAACGAAGAAATGGGGACCGGAGAGTATCCATTCTTCTGGGGTTTCCGGGAAACGGGTTTCCCGCTTGATGGTGCCGTCTTTCTGGGCATTGGTTTCGTGCCACATTTCCAGTGACAGGTACTGCCCTTTCAGATCCCCCAGCCGCCGAGGCTGGGCGGCGAATTTTTCCAGTACATTTGTTAGCTGCCGCGCGTGCAGGGCCGGCAGGCGGGCTTCCAGAGCATCGGTGCCGGTTTCGTCATAGAGCTGGGCAAACAGAGTCAACTCATGCTCGCCCACTTCAATAATTCGGTCTCTGTGGCCGTCGACCCCCCATTTCACTTTTACTCGGCCATCAGGCAACTCAACTTCTTCCTTGATACCTGGAACCGGTCCTTGACCATCATGGCTAAGCGAGTAATCAACGGTTTGGGGGACAAACAGGTTGGAGATGTTGTAGAAATTGGCCTTCCCAACCGGACCATATATGTTCTGACTGTAGCGTGTGTGGTTATCCACCTCGGCGAACAGCTTCACTTCATTGGCGTACTGGAAGTGTGCCCGCAAGCGCCGATAAACTTCCCGCCGGAATCCTCCACCCTTGGGATCATCATAAATCCCTTCCGGATGCAAAAACCCACTCACGCCCTGCCCATTCACATTGGCCCAGGCCCGGGGCAGGAAGCATTTGTACAGGTTGGTCTGCACACCTTTCAGCTGCGGGTAGTTCTGGGTTGCATTCAAAAACGCCTGCGAGCCTTCCGCTTCCGCTAATTCGTCAAACCAGGCGTGCTGCAGTTGCGGGCTGCGTTCGAAGGCGGCTTCACGCTCGTCGGTCAGTTGCGTGGCGCTGAGTTTGTGCAGCACAAAGGCCGGATTGTGGTCCCCGAGGATGCCGCCCTCCTGCCATTCCACCTTACGCCAGGGCGGGTTACCCAGGGTGATGTCGAATCCTCCGCGCTTGGCGAAGATGTCGGCGAAGGCCAGTTCCCAGTGGAAGAAGCGGTACTGCTCACCCAGCTGGTTGGCGATGGCCAGAGTGTTGAAGAAGGGGTTTTTGAATAGTTTTTCCAGGTTGAGTTCGCCGCGCTGGTTGCTGACTTCCCGGGCGGCTTTTGTTTCGGCGCGCAGGGTTTGCTGGGGTTCGTCTGCCGCAAACAGGTCGTCTACCGGTTTGGAGAACAGGTCTTCGCCCTGCTCTGTCTGCTGTTCACCTTCCGGGGTTGCACTTTCAGGGGCTGACGTGCTGCCCAGCAGGCTTTCCTGCTCTGGGGCAAAATCGAAGGTGCCAGCGCTATTGAGAATGGTGTTCAGGTCGAACAGCCATTTCTGTCTGTCCGGCAGCTCGTCCACTTTGTCCAGTGGCCAGAACCAGAGGGCGCACCAGTAGTCCATGGCTAGTTTCAGGCGCCGGTACGGGGAGGCGATTCGGGCGTTGGTGTTGAAGATGCCGTCGGCACGCAGGTTGTCTTTTTCCCGGGTGGTGGTGTGGTGCTCTTCCACTTGTTCCTGGCCCCACAGGGGGTAGGTGTCTTCGGTGCGCCGGCGGTGTTGTTCCAGCATTTGAGTATGCTCGCGCCACAGGCGTTCTACCGCGTTGCTCAGGCTTTGCAGGGTTTTGATTTCCTGTTCGTCCAGCGGGGCGCAGAAGTCTTTTTTCCAGTCTTTGATTTTTTTGAAGGCATCCGGCCGCAGTTGTCTGGCCACTTTGTCGTTGTAGCCGGCCATGCCGGGGTCTGGTAGCAGGAAGTGGTAGATTTCCCCTTCGCTACGGCCGCCCTCACCTGCCGGATTCTGCAAGGTTTCCGGGGTTAGTCTGCGCGGGGCGTTGTTGTACCAGTAGCCTTCCTTGTTCTGTCTCTTCAGGGAGATCTTGGGGTACACCTCGCGGCGAGCGCCGATCAGGCTGTTACCGGTGAACAACTGGTAGCCAAACCAGGGTACGTTGTGGCCGCCACTCAGGGCGTTAAGCCAAAGGGACACTTCCGCCAGCTCCACCGCGATGGGGTTAAGGTCTACCCCGTAGACGTTGTGGTCGGCGATGTGCATTTTTACCCGCTGGAGTTCGCGCTGGTAATCCTCGTGGGGGATGCGTTCGCCCAATTCCTGCTGTTTGCGGGTTAAGTAAGCTTCTGCCAGCTGGTTGACGGCTTCGTTAAGGAAGGCGGCGCTGCCCATGGCGGGCTCGCAGATGGTCAGGTTTAGAATATCGTCGGCGGTTACGTCTTCCGTCAGGCGTTCTTTGAGGGTGTACTTCACCAGGCTTTTGGTGAGCACTTCCGGGGTGTAGTAACTGGCGGATTTTTCCCGGTCGCGCCCGGCCATGCGGTAGATAAACTTGTCTTTGGGGTGCACGCGCAGGGTTTTCCGGCGGTCACTGTCCAGGTCGTACACGCGTTCTTTGTCGTCGAATTCGTCCAACTGGCTGGCGGTGACGAAGTAACCGGTATCCAGTTCGTCCGGGTTAATGTTCTGGCCCTTGGGGGCGACTTCGTAGAGGTCTTCGGTGGCGAAGAAGCCTCGGTAGCTGAGCAGGGCCTCGTACACGGCGCCGAGTTGGTTAATTCCCAGTTGGGTGTAGCTCACGCGGCCCCGGCGTTTTTTGCCTTTTGTGGGCCTTGTGAGCGACATGCTCTGAATAACCTGCTGCAGGGCTTCGTTGCTGAAGGTGACGCGGCTCAGCAGCGGGGTTTTGGCCGGGTCGAACAGGTGGCTATCCAGGCCCTGCAGGGTGAAGGCATTGGCGTTGCTTTCGTGCAGATCGTCTTTCTGCCGGCTGACCTGATTGCCTTTGTAGCTTGGACTCATAGAATAAGTGCAGCACTTTGGACCAGCAGGTAGAGGTAGGAGG
>NZ_JBQDKB010000118.1:0-9541 GCF_052094685.1 Marinobacter sp. | reverse complement strand
CATTTGAAACTGGCGACTTTTGGGCTTTGAATCCATTAGTCGCCAAATTAATTTGCAACCTATGTACCGTAAAACACCCAACCAACGCTTACCCTGCGAGCCCGGATTTTGCCTCCAAAGCCAGACAAATTGTCAGTAGATGTAAATAGTTCCTATCCTGTAACGATTACATGAACGCAACACGTTACAGAACTCAGATTCGACAACGATTCCACCTGGTAAGACACCAAGCATCGCTGATAATTTCGACTTCAAAGTATTTCCTACACTATCCGCTGTGCTGGAGGCTACACCAGTCGAGTTCCAATCCATTTGTACTTTGCATTCAGCTTGATTCGCCAGCCTGCTTCTGCGTGGCTTTAGCAAGATGGTTGCAACACGCACTTCTTTGTTAGTTTTCGAAACACCAATGCATCTTCACCAAACAGAGCCGCAGCGCTGTATATGTCCCACTGAAATTTGAAGGAGAATGGCGTTCCTGAGCTACCTTGAGCTCGGTACACAGCAATTCTCTCCTGCTCAGGGATGTGTTTAATTTATATCTCTATAAATAAATTGTTGATCAGTTGTTTCAGTACAATATTCAACAGCTTCCAGAGTCATACTCCCATTGGCTTGAAAATGGATTGTATTTTCGTTCGGCCTGAAAACGAGTTTGCCTGCCATCACTGTAGGTTCGGTAGCAGTCCCCATTTGAACACCGAGTGTTGCAGGTGGTGTATCCTGCGCGTGGCGCAGGTGCTGAGGGATACAAGCTTGTGCGTTTTTTGACAGCCTTGGTGTTCACGGCTTGTTTGGGTTTGAACTCTCTGATCAACGCTACAATTCTGTAGTTGTCAGCACGAATGGCTTCCTCTTCGGCTGTTCTTCCAAATTTGTTTTTTATGTCAACTCGGGCGCCATTTTTTAGGAGAACACGCGCAACATCTTCCCGGTTGTTCAGAGCGGTAAGCATAAGAGGCGTTGCCAGTTCATCGTTAAGGCTGTTAACGTTCGCCCCTTTGCGAATCAAAGTTTTTACTATTTCCGTATCGTTTGATCGATTGCCACTCTCTTGAGGGAGGGCAGCATCATGTAAAGCGGTCCAGCCGGAATTACTCTTTTTCTCCATATCGGCTCCAGCTTTGACCAAGGCGCTGACAGCGCCGATGTTGCCGTCGTAAACGGCTCGTATGAGAGGAGTCCAACTACTATCGTTAGCAATATCAGTATCCGCTTTGGCTCTAAGCAGGACCTGTCGAACCTTGGGGCGATCGTTTGATACGGTCAGGTATAAGGGTGTTGCGTCGCTGCTGTTTCTGGAGTTCCGATTAGCTCCCGCGTCAATCAGCAGTTGGGCGAGCAGGGCGTCGTTGGTGCGAGTTCCATTGGCGGCGTTGTTTGCAGTGAAGTGCAGGGCCGTCCAACCTGAATCATCCTTTATGTCCACATTTGCTCCAGCGGCGATAAGAGTTTTAGCTGCTGCAGTATTGCCGTCGAACACGGCTTGCATGAGCGGTGTCCATTTTTGTTTGTCGGGAATGTCAGGACTCGCCTTGGCTTTCAGCAAAATCTGTTGAACCGCTGAACGATCGTTTGATACGGCGAGATACAAAGGTGTTGCGTCGCTGTTGTTTCTGGCGTTCCGGTCAGCGCCTGCGTCAATCAGCATTTGGGCGAGGGTGGCATCATTGGAGCGAACCCCATTGGTGGCCTTGTTCGCAGTGAAATGCAGAGCGGTCCAACCTGTATCATCCTTAATGTCCAGGTTTGCTCCAGCGGCGATAAGGGCATGAGTTGCTTCGGTATTACCATCAAACACAGCCCTAATGAGCGGTGTCCATTCCTGGTCGGCAGCAATGTCCGGGTTGGCCTTGGCGTTTAGCAGAGTCTGTCGAACCGCTGAACGATCATTTGATACGGAGAGATATAAAGGCGTTGCGCCGCTGTTGTTTCTGGAGTTCCGATCAGCACCCGCATCGATAAGCAGCTGGGCGAGCAGGGCATCGTTGGTGCGAGTCCCATTGGCGGCGTTGTTTGCAGTGAAGTGCAGCGCTGTCCAGCCTGAATCATCCCCAATGTCCAGGTTTGCTCCAGCGGCGATAAGAGTTTGAACCGCTCCAGTGTTGCCTTCGAACACAGCTTGCATGAGCGGTGTCCGTCCATCGTTACCCGCCAGGTCTGGATTCGCCTTGGCATTGTGCAAGGTCTGTTGAACCGCTGCGCGATTGTTCCAGACACTCAGATAGAGCGGGGTTGCGCCCTTACTGTTCTTCACATCTCGGTCAGCTCCGGCGTCGATCAGCATTGTGGCGATCTGCGCGTCGTGGGTTCGATTTCCGCTTGTGACAGGATTTGCGGTGTAATGCAGGGCTGTCCATCCAGTATCGACTTTCGCATCAAGATTAGCGCCAGCACTAATTAGAGCTTTGATTACTTCAACTTGACCCAAATAAGTGGCCTGTGTAAGGGCGGTGTATCCCCCCTGAACTTGGTGGTCAAGGTTTGCGTCAAAGTTGATTAGGGTAGTGATGAACCCAACATAATCGGTGCTTTCTGCCAATGTGGTTAGTAGTGAGCTTCCGTAGCCATCTACCGGCGCATCAATATAAAAAGAGGCCTTCTCAAGTTCAGTTCGGAACTGCTCGGCCGTCAGCTTGCCGCTTTTTATGAGCGCTAGGAGCTCTTTGGCTTTTACAGAGCTTTCCTTGGCAAGTGCGTGAGCCCATTTGTAAGTATCGGTAGCTTCACCTGCAGCCAACCCTAAAGACACCGCAGATTGACCGTTGGCGTCAGTTTTGAAAGGGCTAATTCCTTTTTGAACCATTTTCTCGGCCGTTGCAACATCATGCTCAGAAATTGAAGCCATGAGTTTGCTTTGGGACGCGCAGCCAGAGAGCATGATTGCCAAACAGAATAATATGAGAAGATGAAAACGCATTTTATTAGCCCAATCTCCAAAGAATTAAAGGCACATGATATATGCTGCAGATGTTTTGTTAATCGGGTTTGACCACTCTTTACGTTGTGATTACAGGAAGTTACCGGAAGGGTTTTTGGTTCGAGTCTGAGTAACATGAGATGTGGCGGCCTATCACTGTAGGCCAGGCTGATTTTAGTAGCTAAAACTTAAAATCCCCGTCTAATTGCGCTTAATCGTCACTTTGACCGGGCACCTGCATAGCTTCAATCGGTATTTTAGATAGTGTCAATTCAACTAAATGAGGTGACACTATGTATATTAATATCAAACAGTTGGCAAAGCGGTACGATGTTTCTCCAGCAATGATATGGCGCTGGGTGAGTTATGATTTTTTCCCGAAGCCTCATAAGCTGGGCCCAGCCACAGCCAGGTGGCATGAGGACGACATCAAAGAGTTCGAGGCCAGGTCGGCGACACGATCACGAGTTGCAGGTAAGGGGGGGGAATCCGATCGTCAATGACCTCCCATTTTATGCACTGAAAGCAAGTTCGTTTCCACAAGCCTCGCTCAATCTAACCAATGCTTCGATGATCGCGAGCGGACGACAGAAACGCTTCTGGGTCGACCGCCAGCAGAAGAAGGGGACATACCCAGCTGTTTGAGCCACGTCTGATCCCGGCCGAGAGCTTCCAGCAAAAGGCGGAGTGAGCTTCTATAATCCTTCTCGGTGGATGGGCTGCACCAGTGGTCCAGCAGCCACCGGCAGTGCTTTTGTTTAACCTGCTGAATTTTTTTAACTTCAGGAAATCGAGACTCGACAGCGGCCATCATTTTAACGATGCGGTTCAAATGCAGTTTTCGAGTTCTTTCAGCGCCCTGTTTGGCCTTGATGCGTTTGTATACGCTATCGAGATTCACTGCCTGACCTCCTCTTCAGCGTGATCGGTTCTGTGTCGCTTTCCGACATAGGATGATGAGATCCTTGTGCGCTTGTGGCCGCCTCGGTTACTCACCACTTCTCTGCCTACGGAATCGGCCTCTCTGTCGAACGGCCCTGACTGCTTAAGCGGCGCAGACTGACCCGTCTCTCGTTCGTATACCTCGATAAACGCTTCGGCCCGTAGGTCTTTCGGGCAATTAACGCCAACCTGTTTGAGAATCGTCCGCATGGGGTTGGCGTGCCGATTCAGAAACTCTTTAAGGGAGATGTTGGTGTCGATCAGACATGTGCCAGAGCTGGAAATGGCATGAAGTGCGTAATCAAGAGCTTGCCACTGGACACTTTCAACTGGAATCCACCGAAGTTCAGATTTGAAGCCCCCTTTAGTCCCCTCCAGTATATTTACAGCGCCATAGGTGTCAGCTTCCCATTTCATTCGATGCAGGTCTGCCAAGGCTGCCTCACGGAAGCGCATTCCAAATGCTCGCCAGAGCAAAACCATTGCTGCGCCTCGATAGTTATTCTCGGCTTCAGCGAGCCGGACAGCCTCGATGACCTTATCCCACGTTGCCATTGGCAAGACCGTTCTTATGTAGGATCTCTTACCGACTGCGGCGGCTGGGGAAATCCAAATTGCCTTATCCTGCCGTACTGCTCGCATAACCACGTTTACCGTCGAGATAAGATTCTGTGCATAGCTAACTTCCATATCACCAGAGAGCACAGCATTTGCCAGAGTCTCTGCGTATTCAACGGCGTGGGCCAATGTGATTTTGCGCAGGTCTCGAATCGGTGGGTCGAGTTTCGACAGCCATTTCAGGTAGTGTTCAAATCGGGCGTGGTGGGTGAAACGGGAGTTATGATGGTCATCCTCGCCATAAGCCTGTGCAAGCGCCACTTTCGCTGCGTATCCAGGCTTATGGCCTAGGCCAAAGTTCCGCTTATTATTATTTCTGATCGTCCGTTTCTGATTTTTCATTTCGTACTTTCCTAAATAGCGACATATCTCCTATCAGTGTGTGCAGCATGGTTGTGTGGCAAACCCTCAGCATATGGGGTCAGGACCTCTCGATTTTCCACACGCGTAGGCCCTGTCCCCGTACGCTAAGTTAGTTTTAACCATGTCCAGATCATGGCTCCGGGCCTCCGTTAGCGCTGCTGCAAGCGCGATTGATTTTTCCTCACAAACCGGCGATACCATTTCTGGTCGGGGCGGGCTTCATGCAGTCAGCATGACTTGTGAGGTATGGGCACCACATTTAGTGGTAGGGGTGGGACGAGAACGAAAGTTGAGTGGTGGCGGTGATGACGCACAGCTGATTACGGGGTAATCCACCCAGTCCTATAGGTTTCGTGCAGGGTTTCGTTGCTCGTGGCGTTGGAAAGAGCTCCGGAATGCCTGATAACAGGCGGTGAACTCCATCCAAACCTAATGCATCTCAATTTTTTAAGGCTATAAAGCCAGAACAGAAAAACCGAGATATGTTGGTTGAGATCGATGCCAAAAAGGGCGTTTAAGGGGAGAGGTCGTGGAGAACTCGTTAGGGGGTGCCCATAGGGCATTGTAGAGCGGATCGACAGATCCATTTTTCATGCTGTTTGTTTTATGGTCCCAGCTAGACGCAGTTGAGGCAATGCCTCAGTTCATGGATATTGTCTGGAATATTGTCGTGGATGTCCAGCAGAGTAAACGCAGTTTTAGCGCGTTTAGCCAATGATTAGTGCTTGGCCAAAACTAGCAGAGGAGGCGCCGAGTGCACTCCAAGTGTACCGGGAGTGTACCTGCTGAATTCCCACGCACATATCGTTGAACCTCTAGGTACACTACGGGTGCATTCGCGGTGCACTGCCGATCCAAGACAGGTGACTAACCCATGTCCAAACTCCATGCTAGAGCTGGCCGATAATATCGCCTGCTTACTGAATTTTTCTGGAGAACCTATGTACAACGCTGGCGCCTTTTCGTCGATTAGGGCGTCAGTGATTCCAGATACGCTGTGATCTGGCCGAGGCCTGCCGTCGTCGCCACCAAGTCGATTGGGCGCGAACCGAGCCGGCGGTTCTCTGTTGTCATCCAGTGAACCATTGCCGCATGATCGTTTCCGGTTTGAGACTGAAGTAGCTGATAGATCTCGATTAACTGCAAAGCCCTTTTCCCTGCCTGGCTTTGCGGGTCTATTGGGGTGCCTGAGTCCGCCACATTTAAGCCGTTCAGGCCCGTCACGTCGACACCCAAAACATCAATATACTGCGCGGTCGAGAGTTGCAGTTCTGCCGCGGCCCGGGCGGCGACTTTTGCGAGTACTAGCCCTTGGTTAGGTTTCATATTTGCCCGATTCCGAAGAACGCATGATCTATCTATTCCACTGACTCAACGGCTCCACCCATTCGACAAAACTTCCGCCTGCTGCATGATCAGCTCAATCGCCGCTGGTGCTTTGTCTGGCGGATATTTATAGCGCTGCAGGGTTCGGCGCACCAGAATTCGCAATTTGGCCCGCACGCTCTCACGCACCTGCCAGTCCACGGTGGTGGATTTGCGCAGCTTGTCGGTGATCTCCACGGCGATCTTCTTCAGGATCTCGTCTCCCAGCTCCCGCACGGCGCTTTCGTTGCTGGCCAGGGCGTCGTAGAAGGCCACTTCGTCCGGGTTCAGGCCGAGGGCGGCGTCACGCTCCATTTCAGCCTGGAACTGCTTGGCCATGGCGATCAGCTCTTCGATCACCTGGGCTGTCTCGATGCCCCGGTTGTTGTACTTGCGCAGCGTCTCCTGCAGGCGGTCGGCGTACTTCTTCTCCTGAACTACATTGTTACGGGTCTTGGCTTTGATGTCGTCTTTGAGCAGCTTTTCCAGCAGCTCCACGGCGAAGTTCTTGTAGGGCATCTGCCGAACGTCTTCCAGGAACTCGTCAGAGAGCAGCCCGATGTTGGGCTTGTCCAGGCCGCACAGGGCGAAGACATCCGTTACCCCTTCGGCCACCAGCGCGTTGTCCAGGATCTGCTTCAGGGCGGTGTTCTTCTCTTCCTCGGTCAGCTTCTTGTCTACGCTGGTGAACTTGGTGATGGCCGTCTTCACCTGAGACAGGAACGCTACCTCCTTCTGCAGCGCCTGGGCCTCGTCCAGGGTGGCGCACAGCGAGAAGGCCTTGTTCATGGCCAGCACCGTATCCAGGAAGCGCTTCTTGCCGTCCTCCAGGCTGAGAACGTAGTTGGCGGTGGGTACCAGATACTTGTGGGGCTCGGTGTCAAAACCGCTGTAGCTGAACCCCTTACCTTTGGGGCCAGGCGCAAACATACCGTGGATGATGTCCAGCTTCTCCAGCAGGATGGCGTAGGCTTCTTCGGCGCTGTGGGTGGGGGAGCCCTTGCCCTTGGCGTCGGTGTAGGTTTTCAGGGCGTGCTTGAGCTCGTTGGCAATGCCGATGTAATCCACCACCAGCCCGCCGGGCTTGTCCTTGAACACGCGGTTTACCCGGGCAATGGCCTGCATCAGGTTGTGGCCCTTCATGGGCTTGTCCACATACATGGTGTGGCAGCAGGGCGCATCGAAACCGGTCAGCCACATATCCCGCACGATCACCAGCCTGAGCGGGTCGTTGATGTCCTTGAAGCGCTTCTCGAAACGTTTTTTGGTCTGCTTGTTGTGGATGTGCGGTTGCAGCAAGGCGCGGTCAGAGGCGGAGCCGGTCATCACAACCTTGATGGCACCTTTCTCGGGATCATCGTCGTGCCATTCCGGGCGCAGGGCGACAATCTCGCTATACAGGTGAACCGCAATCTCCCGGCTCATGGCCACAATCATGGCCTTGCCGTCGATGGTGCTGGAGCGGGTTTCAAAGTGGTTCACCAGGTCTTCCGCTACCTGCTTCAGGCGCGGGCCGGCGCCGACCAGCTTCTCCAGCCGGCTCCATTCGCCCTTGGTTTTCTCGCGGCTGCCAACGTCTTCGTCGTCTTCAACCACTTCCTCCACCTGGTCAGACAGCTCCTCGATTTGTTCGCGGTTGATGTCCAGCTTGGCCAGGCGGGATTCGTAGAAGATGGGCACGGTCGCACCATCGTCCACGGCGTCCTGGATGTCGTAGATGGACACGTAATCGCCGAACACGGCCCGGGTGTCTTTGTCTTCGTTTTCGATGGGGGTACCGGTAAAACCGATGAACGAGGCATTGGGCACAGCATCGCGCATGTGGCGGGCATAGCCGAATTTATAGGTGCCGTCTTTTTTGAGGGTGGCTTTCAGCCCGTACTGGCTGCGGTGGGCTTCATCGGAAATCACCACAATGTTATGGCGATCGTTCAGTACCGGGTGGCCGGATTCGTCGTTCAGCAGGGCGAACTTCTGTACCGTGGTGAAGATGATGCCGCCCGATTCCCGTTCAGACAGCAGGCGCCGTAGCGTATCCCGGTCGTCGGCCTGCACCGGTTCCTGCTTCAACAATTCCCGGGCCGCGCTGAAGGTGGCGAACAGTTGGCCGTCCAGATCGTTGCGGTCGGTGACGACAATCAACGTGGGGTTGTTCATCTCCGACTGTTGCAGCAGCTTGCCGGCGTAACAGCACATGGAAATGCTCTTGCCGGAGCCCTGGGTATGCCACACTACCCCGGCTTTCTTGCTGCCGGGCAGAACCTCGTCTCCGTAGGTGGCCCGCTTCTCGCTAATACCATCGCCGCTCATATCCTGTGCAGCAATCACCGTCGCCTTCACCGCCTCACGCACCGCATGGAACTGGTGGTAACCGGCAATCTTCTTGATCAGCTTGTCGGAATCCGTCTCGAAGATTACGAAGTACCGGATGTAATCCAGAAACAGCTCCCGGTCGAAGAAGCCCCGCACCATGGTTTCCAGCTGCCATTCCAGCAGGGGCTTGTCGTCCTCATGCTTGATGGTGCGCCAGGGCATGTAGCGTTCCTGGCTGGCGGTTAGGGAACCCACGCGGGCCAGATAGCCGTCGCTGATAATCGCCGCCTCGTTGTAGGCGAACAGATCGGAGCATTCGTCTTTGTAGGTCTGGATCTGGTTGTAGGCATCCCAGATGTTCACGTTCTCGGCGCCGGGGCTTTTCAGCTCCAGTACCGCCAGGGGCAGGCCGTTGATAAAACAGACCACGTCCGGCCGGCGGAGCTGTTTGGAGCCTTCGAGAGTGAACTGGTTGATGGCCCGGAAGCGGTTGGCGGTCAGGTCGCCGAAGTCCACCAGAAAGGCCTGGTCGTGAACTACCTTGTCGTCGCGCTTGTACTCCACCGGCACACCGTCCAGCAGCAGGCGGTGAAAGGCCCGGTTGCTGATCACCAAATCCAGGCTTTCCGGTTTGCGGACGACCGCCACAGCCTGTTCAACGGCGCTCTGGGGCAGGTGAGGGTTGATGCGGTGAATAGCCGCCTCAAGATCCGCCAGCAACAATACCTGCCGGTAATCGGCCCGTTCCGGGGCTTCGCCCTCCGGTGCCAGGTCAGGCCCGTGGGCGATCTCCCAGCCACCTTCGGCGAACCATTGCAGGCATTGTTGTTCCAGCTGATCTTCCGTCATACCTCAGTCCTTATTCCCCTTCACCTCTAACATCGGCGGGCTCCTTCAGCAGCAGGAAATGCTCAATCAGCCGGATCATCAGGGTTTTCTGATCCGGCAGGCTTTCCGCCACCAGCAGGGCCAAGGCCACCAGGGTGTTGTCATTAATCAGTTGTTCTACCGGCCGCGCCA
>NZ_JBQDKB010000117.1:0-9606 GCF_052094685.1 Marinobacter sp. | reverse complement strand
AATCCGAAGGTTACAGTATCATACACGCCAAGTTCGAGACTCCGCAGTGGTTGTTATCCGCTTTTTACGCTTGATACCGCGCTGGCCCGGTTTTACTCTTTGTTATACAGATTCGAGGGAGACACGCTTTGGAAGATTACATAATCTGGTTTGATCACCTAGGAATGTCCGATGTTGACCGGGTAGGCGGTAAAAATGCCTCCCTCGGTGAAATGATCAGTAATCTCGCCAATGCCGGTGTGACTGTTCCCGGAGGTTTCGCTACAACCTCGCATGCATACCGTGAATTTCTGGCCAAAGACGGCCTGAAGGATAAAATTGACAACGTGCTCGATAGCCTCGATATCAACGATGTGAACGAGCTTGCACGTGTAGGGGCGGAAATCCGCCAATGGGTTATTGATACACCTTTCCCGGATGCGTTGGAAAGTGCGCTCAAAGAGGCCTACAGCACTTTGCTGAACGGCAACAACAAAATGGCCGTTGCCGTGCGTTCCTCTGCAACGGCGGAAGATTTGCCAGATGCTTCCTTTGCAGGTCAGCAGGAAACCTTCTTGAACGTGGTCGGCCTGGAACAGGTGCGCACGTCTGTGAAGGAAGTGTTTGCCTCTTTGTTTAATGATCGTGCGATTTCCTACCGCGTTCACCACGGCTTTGATCACAAGCTGGTGGCCTTGTCTGCTGGCATCCAGAAGATGGTGCGCAGTGAGACGGCTTCAAGCGGGGTTATGTTTACGCTGGATACTGAATCAGGTTTCCGGGATGTTGTGTTTGTTACCGGCTCATACGGCCTTGGCGAAACAGTGGTTCAGGGTGCCGTTAATCCAGATGAATTCTACGTTCACAAGCCCACATTAGATGCCGGTCGGCCAGCCGTATTGCGTCGTAATCTCGGCAGCAAAGCCATCAAAATGATCTACCACTCAGATCCTGACAGTGGCCAGCTTGTGGAAACCGTTAAGGTGGATCCAGAAGAGCGCGGTCGGTTTTGCGTTACAGATGCGGAAGTGGAAGAGTTGGCTAAACAAGCCATGATCATCGAGAAGCACTATCAGCGCCCCATGGATATCGAATGGGCGAAAGACGGTGATGACGGCAAAATCTATATCGTTCAGGCGCGCCCTGAAACAGTTAAGAGTCGCGCCTCTGCCAATGTGATGGAGCGCTATCTGCTGAATGAAACCGGCACAGTGCTGGTGGAAGGTCGCAGTATTGGCCACAAAATTGGTGCGGGCCCGGTCAAAATTATTACCAGCATCAAAGAAATGGATCGCGTACAAGATGGCGATGTGTTGGTTACAGACATGACGGACCCAGATTGGGAGCCGGTCATGAAGCGTGCTTCTGCGATTATTACAGATCGTGGCGGCCGTACCTGTCACGCAGCCATCATTGCCCGTGAGCTGGGCATTCCTGCCGTTGTAGGGTGTGGTGATGCTACTGAGCTTTTGAATAATGGCCAGGAAGTGACCGTATCCTGTGCGGAAGGCGACACTGGCCTGATTTATGAGGGGGCCTTGGATTTTGAACTGCGTGAAAACACCGTAGATTCCATGCCCAATATTCCGTTCAAAATCATGATGAACGTGGGTAACCCGGACCGCGCCTTTGATTTCCAGTCACTGCCTAACGAAGGTGTGGGGCTAGCGCGCCTTGAGTTCATCATTAACCGCATGATTGGTGTGCACCCGAAAGCACTTCTGAACTTTGACGGTCTGCCAGGCGATATTAAGCAGACGGTGGAAAAGCGTATTTCCGGCTACAGCTCCCCCGTGGATTTCTATGTCGACAAGCTGGTAGAAGGGATTTCTACTCTGGCAGCAGCGTTTGCACCCAAGAAGGTGATTGTGCGTTTGTCTGACTTTAAATCCAACGAGTACGCCAACCTGATTGGTGGCACGTTGTATGAGCCAGATGAAGAAAACCCGATGCTGGGTTTCCGTGGCGCGTCGCGCTATATCTCGGAGACCTTCCGTGACTGTTTTGAGCTGGAATGCCGCGCGCTCAAAAGAGTACGCAATGAAATGGGCTTTACCAACGTAGAAGTGATGGTGCCATTCGTGCGTACCGTGGGTGAGGCAGAACAGGTAGTTAGCCTGTTGGCAGAGAATGGTCTGAAGCGGGGTGAAAATGGCCTGCGCTTGATCATGATGTGTGAGTTGCCCGCTAACGCCATACTGGCAGACCAGTTCCTAGAGCACTTTGACGGCTTTTCCATTGGTTCCAATGATTTGACTCAGCTAACGCTCGGTCTAGATCGTGATTCGGGCATTATTGCGCACTTGTTTGATGAGCGTAACGATGCGGTTAAGGCGCTTCTTTCCAACGCCATTCAGGCGTGCCGGAAAGCAGGTAAGTACATAGGTATCTGCGGTCAGGGCCCATCTGATCATCCGGATCTTGCAAAATGGTTGATGGATCAGGGTATTGATTCCGTGTCTCTTAACCCAGACTCGGTGTTGGATACCTGGATCTTCCTGGCGGATGAGAAAGTCGACTGAATCCATTTCTGCGTAAAGGAGAGCAATAACGTGGCAACCATTATTACCCCGGATCTGTGTGATGAGTTTCCGGAAGTTAAAGTGGCCGCACCCGGCTTTAATAACTATGGCGGAATTAAAGCTTTCGGCGGCGAGATCGTCACCGTAAAGTGTTTTGAAGACAACTCCGTGGTTAAGGAGCAGGTGGGGTTGCCTGGCAAGGGCCGAGTTATGGTGGTAGACGGTGGCGGCTCAATGCGCCACGCACTGCTGGGCGACATGCTGGCGGAGAAGGCAGCCAGCAATGGCTGGGCTGGCTTGATCATCTATGGCTGCGTGCGAGATGTTGACGAGATTGGTAGCACGGATCTGGGGGTTCAGGCTTTAGCCACTTATCCTCGGAAAAGTGAAAAGCGGGGCTTAGGCGACCTAGATGTGCCAGTGACCTTTCACGGTGTGACCTTTCAGCCGGGACACTACGTGTACGCTGACAACAACGGCATTGTTGTGTCAGAGAAGCCCCTGGTTTAGCTCTTACGTTTATGCCCTTGGTTTACTAGTGGTTCTTGATTAACTAGTGCCAGGGGCAGGAAGCTAGCGGGTGACTTCGCTGATGTTGGCCCCCAGCAGAAAGCCGTCACCCTCCGGTTCACACCGCATAACCTCACAGATAGTCTCCAGCGGAGGGAACTGATCACTGCTTGGATGCAGCACTGTGGTCAGCTCTTCCCCAACCATCACCGGGTTTCTAACAAACAGCTGCATTCCCGTGGCGCTGAGATCCCTGCATGTGCCAGAAAAGGTGCCCCCTTTACTGTCAGTAATCTCGATTTCTGATTCAACCTGCATGCGATGAAAATCGCGCTTCTCCGAATAGTCCTTCATAAGGTTTACGCCCAGTTATCGGCTTTTCTTGTGGGTTTGAGCATCGGAATGACCAGCGCCAGAAGTACGCCCCCAAGTACGAGGCCCGCACCTACTAGCATGAAATCCGATTCCTTGCTGGCTTCCAGCCGTTCGTTTTCGGCGGTTAGCACTTCTAAATCGTTGCGCAGCTTCTGGTTCTCTTCCAGTAGCTCGCGATTTCGTCGCTCCAGGTTAATCGAGTTTGAGGCAATGTTCTTGATGCGCCGGAGCTCTTGCTGCAGCTCGTCTGAACGGGTCGATAGTGACGATTCTGCGCTGCTTAGCGTATCCCGCTCGCTGGAAACATCTTTCAGTTGACCCTTTAGAGAGGATAGCTCAGTTTTTGCTTGCTCAAGCTGCCGGCTTACGGTTTTTAGCCGGTCTGCCGCAATGGGCGTGTTGCTGATATATTGGCTGGAAACCCATCCGTCGTTGCCCTTTGCTGTACGTACGCGGGTGTAGCCGGTATCTGAGGTTTCAATAACTTCCAGAGGCGTGCCGCTGGGCACTGCATTCTCAATGATCCGGTATTGGGAGCCTGCGCCTGAACGGACAGGAAGATAGAGTTGATCATCAACCCAGACGGTTTGCGCCTGAGCCGCGGCGATGGAAGAAAAAATAAAAAGCGCACTGATGGCAAGGCGATAAAGCGTCACTGGCAAGGTTCCCAAAAAATTCGGTTAAAAGAACTCGTTATTATCAAAGCCGCAATTTTGTCACAGATACCCGATCGTTCAAGCGAGCTCTCATTACAATAAGCTCATGGAGTTCTATCGGCAGCTTTAAGGTAAAACCACCTTGAACGGCTTAACGGTCACTTTACTGTATACGCCGGCGTCCATGTAGGGGTCGCTGTCTGCCCAAGCTTGAGCTGCGACTAGGGAATCGAACTCTGCCACCACGAGACTGCCCGAAAAGCCGGCATTTCCCGGGTCTGGGGTGTCTATAGCAGGATGTGGCCCGGCCAACAGAAGTCTGCCTTCCTCTTTCAGCTTTTGCAGCCGTTCAACATGAGCAGGCCTTGCTGTTTGACGTAAGGGTAAGCTGTTTTCGACATCTTCACTGATAATGGCGTAATACATAGGGTCTCCGGTTTCTCGGTGTGCCTTGTTAAATAATGCACGGAGTTGAATGGCTGGTACACTGGGTTCTTCGCCATTCATTCCATTAGGGAATTTTTGTGACTATACCGCAAGACCCTGTTTTGTGCATTGATCTGCATTGTCATAGCACCGCGTCAGACGGGGCTCTCACACCCACGGAGCTGTTAGTTCGTGCAGCAGAGAAGAACGTGACGCATCTTGCTCTCACAGATCACGATACTGTTAATGGCCTGGAGGAAGCGCAAACCGCTGCTACAGCTAACGGGGTTGTGTTGATTCCCGGTATTGAGCTTTCTTGTTTGTGGCGAAGCCGCACCATACACATTGTTGGTCTGGACTTTGATACCGACGATCGTGAGTTCCGTGCTGCGCTGGAACGACAGCATCAAAACCGCTGGGCGAGGGCGGCCATGATCACCGACCGCCTGAGTAAGCTTGCGATTCCAGATCTGCTTGAGCGTGCTACCGCTGAAGCTGGAGGAGATGTTCCTGGGCGGCCGCATTTTGCGCGGGTGATGGTTGAGGCAGGTATCGTTAAGAATGCCGCGCAGGCGTTCAAGCGTTATCTAGGGGCTGGCAAGGTGGGTGACGTAAAAGCCTTTTGGCCGGAGCTTGAGGAAGTGGTTCAGTGGCTCAACTCGGCGGGCGGTCTCGCAGTGCTGGCTCACCCCAGAAAATATCAACTTACGGCAACAAAACTTCGGGAGTTGACCGCAGATTTTCGCAGGGCTGGCGGCCGTGCTATTGAGGTGTCTACGTCTGGACAGTCCAGTGGGGATCTAGGGTTTTTGACCGAGCTATGTATGCGGGAGAAGCTGCTGGCTTCTCAGGGTAGTGATTTTCATTTTTCCGGTGCACCCTGGTGTGAGCTTGGTCGGATTATGAAAATGCCAGACGGGCTGGAGCCGGTCTGGCATCATTTCAAGCAAGTTCCTGGCGTTAACGCACCGGTTTAAGTCGGTGCGTGGAACATCAGGTACAGGTCTGTCAGGGAGTCGGGGATAGCATCTGCCATCTGACCCGACAGTTTTTCGCTGTTGCGAACGTTCTGGAAGTCTTCATCGTCGAACAGTCCCGACAATGTCAGCATGGGGATCATTAAGTCCGCTGTTTCTTCCTCGCTCGCAGCATCAAGCCATTCATCCTCATGCTCCATGAAGGTGTCCACAAAGCCAGCGCACCAGTTCTCTAGCGCGTTCATTGGGTCACCGTCTTCCGGCTCTGGGAGTTCCAGAGCTTCGCCCATATCCAGGGCTTGGGTCATGTCTCCCGCCAGGCGCGTGACGCACTGACGGAAGGTGTCCGGAATCCCGCCGCCGGGTGTCTTCTCGGTGCCTGTAACAAGGCGGAAGACGGCCTCCACACTCAATGTGGTTGGCCCGACGACGCTGGCGCAGACAACGCCGTGGAAACCGAAAAAGTCTAGGGCTTCATCACCCCAGGGTTCGGCGAACAGGATGTCTTCCAGCGCTTCTATGTCGGAATTGGACAGCATGTATTAGTTACCCCCGGACTTTTTGGCTTCTTCGGCCGCCCGTTGGCGCTTGCGCACTTCGCGAGGGTCGTTATACGCACGCCCGGGTGTTACCGGAACGCTTGGTTCGCTGGCGGCCTTTTCTACCACTTCGGGAGCAGCGTTAACCTGCGTAGCTTCAGGCTTGTCGGCCGGCGCTTTCTCTGCAGGCTTATCCTCCGATGCGGCTTTGCTCCGACTTCTCGCAGGTGTTGATCTCTGCTTCTTAACAGGAGCGGTCTTGCTCTCATCTTCAGCTGCGCTTGTCTCTGAGTTTTCAGCAGACTTCTCGCTTTCTGCAGCAGCGGGCTTTTTCTCTGCCGGCTTCTGATCAGCTTCAGCCGAAGGCTCTTTGTCCTTCGGGGCAGGCGATGCCTTGTCTGCCTCTGTGGTCGCTTCAGGTGCTGCGGCCTTTGGCTTGGCTACGGGCGCCTCTGCCTTTGCAGCTACCTCACCTGTAGCTGGGGCTTCGGATTTCTGAGCCTGGGTAGTTTTTTTCTCTTGGGGCTTTGGCGCCGGGGCATTCTCTGCTTTATCAGCTGATGGCTGCTTATCGGCGGATGGCTCTTTTGGCTTCTCGGCAGAAGCTTCATTCTCTTTTGGAGTTGAAGTTTCTTTTTCCTTTGAGGCTAAAGGCTCCTTCACCGAAGTGGCGGCCGGTGTATTCTCAGCCTTCGTTTCTGCAGGCCCATTGTCGGTAGCTGTGTCCGTCTTTGGGGTGGACACTGCCTTTTGCTCGCTTTGCTGGGCCGCAGGCGCGTTGGTTGTAGCCTGATCTGCGCTCTTGGCTGCAATAGGTGCTACTTTCACATCGGCGTTGTCGCTGCTTGCTTCTGGCTGAGTATCCTTTTGATGCTTCTCGTTGCGGGTGCTCTTGCGAGCGGCCGGCGTAGAAGCTGGAGTCTCGGAAGATGAGCCATCCCGGTTGCGAGGGCGACGCGGCTTGCGACGACTTTCGTCAGCGCTGGGCTTGTCAGCGGTTGCCTTTTGTGGGGCTTCCGGCTGATTAGCGTTTTTCTGATCACCGTTGTTTTTGGTGTCGCGCTGTGGCCGGTTGCGGCCTTGGCCGCGAGTCTGACCATCTTTTCGATTGTCTCGACGACCATCGCCACCGCGGTTGTCAGTGCCTTTGCTCTCAGAACTCTTATTGTCAGAGGTTTTGCTTGCTGCCTGACGGTTCTGGTTGGGGCGGCTTTGATCGTCGTTGCGGTTGCGGCCCCGAGAACGATTATCGTCGTTTCGGTTTTGTGGATTATTGCTTTGACCGCGTTCGTTTTTGCTGCGGTTGTTGGTGTTGCTGGAGCTTTGGCCATCCCGTGCAACGCGGGACTTGCGACGATCCTGGCGCGCTTGATTCCGCGGATCTTCGCGGTTGGCGCTTGCCTTTGAGTTGTCGCGAGTGTCAGCCTGTTGGTCTTCTTCGCCACTGAAGAAGCACGCAATCTTGCGACCTATCCGGCGGATCAGGCCGTCGTCCTGCTCTGCTGTTTCCTGGGCTTCTGCGGCTTTAGGCCCTGGGGCTGGTGCCCTGGGGCGTACGGCTCTTACGGCTGCCTGTTCCCGTGCCGGTTTATCAGCGGCTGGCACTTCAAGCACTTCTTCTTCGCGCTGGCTGTATTCCTGCGCTACTTGATGGCTCGAGATGTGTTCGGGTGTGGCTTCGTCATCACGCATGCGTAGAATTTCGAAGTGCGGCGTTTCCATGTGTGGAACCGGCACAACAACTACGCTAACTTCCTGATTTGCCTCAATGTCGGCCAGCTGCTTGCGCTTTTCGTTCAACAGGAATGTAGCCACGGATACTGGCACGATAGCCCGAACTTCGCCGGTCTTTTCCTTGGATGATTCTTCGTAGATCAGGCGCATGATGCTCAGCGCCAGAGATTCGATACCACGAATGGTTCCCTGGCCTTCACAGCGAGGGCAAACTTCGCTACGGGTTTCACCCAGTGAAGGGCGCAGCCTTTGGCGGGACATTTCCAATAGGCCGAATCGTGAAATCTTGCCAACCTGAACCCGCGCCCGGTCAATTTCCAGAGCTTCGCGCATCTTTTGCTCTACTTCGCGCTGGTGCCTGGCCGGTGTCATGTCAATAAAGTCGATCACGATCAGGCCGCCCATGTCTCGCAGGCGAAGCTGGCGCGCAATTTCTTCCGCCGCTTCCAGGTTTGTCTGGAAGGCGGTTTCTTCAATATCGTGACCTTTGGTGGCGCGGGATGAGTTGATGTCGATAGACACCAGCGCCTCGGTAGGATCGATAACAATAGAGCCACCAGACGGTAGCTTCACTTCACGCTGAAACGCGGTCTCGATTTGGCCTTCAATCTGGTAGCGGCTGAACAAAGGAATTTCGTCTTTGTACAGCTTGATCTTGTTTTCAAATGTTGGCATCACGGCGCGGACGAAGTTAAGTACATCCTCGTAAACGCTCTCTGAGTCGATCAATACCTCTCCGATATCCTGGCGCAGGTAATCGCGAACAGCGCGAATGATAACGTTGCTTTCCTGGTGGATAAGGAAAGGGGCTTTGCGCTCGCCAGCAGCCTGGGTGATGGCTTCCCAGAACTGTACCAGGTAGTCGAGATCCCACTGAAGCTCTTCAGTGGTGCGGCCGATACCGGCAGTGCGCACGATGATTCCCATGGACTTGGGCACCTGTACGCTGTTCATGGCTTCTTTCAGCTGTGCCCGTTCTTCGCCTTCTATGCGGCGTGAGATACCGCCTGCACGAGGGTTGTTGGGCATTAGGACAAGATAGCGGCCGGCAAGGGAAATGAAGGTTGTTAGGGCGGCGCCTTTGTTGCCGCGCTCTTCTTTGTCCACTTGAACAATAACTTCCTGGCCTTCGGAAACCACTTCTTTGATGTTCACTTTGCCTTCGATCTGGCCCGGTGATTTTTTGAAGTAGTCTCTGGAGATTTCTTTTAGAGGAAGGAATCCGTGGCGATCGGCGCCGAAGTCAACAAATGCGGCTTCTAAGCTTGGTTCTACACGAGTAATCCGACCCTTGTAGACGTTGGCTTTTTTCTGCTCGCGGGAGCTGGATTCGATATCAAGGTCAAACAGGCGCTGGCCGTCAACCAGGGCGACGCGCAACTCTTCTGGATGAGTTGCATTTATGAGCATTCTTTTCATGGAAAGTGGGTATTCCTGTCGTTAAATTTTGACAGAAAACCGAAAGGCGTCGCATCTGCGAAGCAGGATGTGCGTGCCGCTGGCCCTGTTACATCAGGGGCTGAGCGGCGGACAGACGAATCACACTCTACTGGCGTATGATCCTGTTGATCTGAGACCACCGCCAACACCCCGCCTACCTGCTGGCAGGGAGGTGTCGTGTAGGGTTCGTGTCTGTTGGCGCATATAATCCGTTTTCAGGTTCACACAAGTGCCCAGGTCTCACGTCGTATTCGTATGCTGGACGGCCCGGCCTTGCGTGGCAGTGATTCTTCGCGATATCGCCCGGCGGTTTTCCGCACGGTTTCAGTTTTTCCGGTGTCAGCTCGCCGCTTCTTTTACGGGTCTGCTCTGACACTCCGGAGGTGTTTCTTGCGCCGTGCCCGATAGTGATTGGGCGCTCGGCGTTCAAACTCTTGAATAGTGTCGG
>NZ_JBQDKB010000116.1:0-9926 GCF_052094685.1 Marinobacter sp. | reverse complement strand
GTCTCACAAGGAAATCCAGGGTAGGTCGTCAGTGCCAGAGGTGGAGCATCGGTCGGTGCGTCTTCTCCGTCCATCTTGAACCTTACCGTAAGGATGTCCACAGGCTGGCCATTTATACCTCTGAGGCCAGGCACACTCACTATGTAGTCACCGCCTGGTGCTAAACCACCATCCGGGTTCAGGATTAAGGCTGTACCGTCAATTTCAGCGTTTAGCCCGTTCCCTACTGTTGTTTCGCCATCTGAAGTGCCGCCAGGGCCGGAGAGAGAAACGCCGTCAGTGACTGAGTCTGGGTCCAGTGGCTTATCAAAGAACAAAATCACCGGATCGCCAGGGCGCTGCATGGATTGGCGAGTGTTAGGAATGGCGTCTTCATCACCAGGCATCCAGCTAACCAGCGATGGTCCGGTTCTATCAATCTCGCGCTCGTCATCGGCGTCCAGTGCTGAGTCTACATCCGTCTGAGCTTCAAGATGGAACGCAATCGTAGAATCGGTGTATTCCTGGCCCAGCAGTGTCGGCTCCACCATGCCAATGGCATCTATGGTCAGTGTGCCATCCCTTACCAGTGCGATACCACGCAGCTCGACACCCATCAGATCCTGAGACAAGGCTGCGTTGGGCTGGGCCTCTTCCGTGTTCATGGACACATCCATAAACAAGGTGATTTGGCGCGGTGCATTAATGTCGTCGGTGTAGAGGTTAGGGCTGAGATAACCAGAAGCATCAGACAGCATCGTGATCTTAATGTCGCCTGTGGTCTGAAGCTCTTCGGTTTCTGCATCGAGAACAGGTACTTTTCCGCCTACCAGAACGTCCAGGCTGGTGCTGCGGAGTATGCTGCCTTTAGGAATTCTCAGAGGCAGAGCTTCGTCTGCTTCAAAGTCCGGCGCATAAGCGAGTTCAGCGAACATATCACCGGTTTGTTGAGATGGCCCGGCTTTGCCCTGAAGCACGGAGTTAAGCGTAACACCGTTAATTGGCTGGCCATTGAGAATGGATTTTATAGCCGCCCCCTCAGACATGCCGTTAGCCAGCCCGGAGTCAGTGGCTGTTTGTTTCAGAACAACGGTGGGCCCTGTCTCACGTGGGGTGAAATTGAATTCTTTACTGAAGCGGTTGGCCTCATCGGAATTGGTGAGGCTGACGACATCGGTAAATTTTACCGTGTAGGTCTCACCGCTGTTAAGGATATCGTCTTTGCTGCCGCATTGTTCCGGCTCGGGTGTAACGCATGGATCGATCGTGATCCGGTTACCCTTGGCCAGAACCGTTGAGGATACTGGTTGGCCGTCCTGGTCCAGCAGTTCAATAGAGCCACCCATGGCCTGCCAATTGGGATGCACGGGCTGGGTCATTGAAAAGCGGAAGGTAGAGAAGTTCAGGGCTTCAAAACTCTGGTCGCTTTGATCATCACTGGCAGGCACCTTCCAGGCTACACTGAATTCCTCCGCCGTGTTCGCCAGACCTGCTGAACCGGAATAGCTGCCGCGGGTTTCAAACTGAATGCCCGATTCGCCAATGTGCGCTGGCGTGTTGATGGTGCGGCCGCCCTCAGCCTTCAGGGGTTCCGAAAACGATACGGAATAATCAGAGCCGGTGCTCAGCGCTCCGTTTGTGTTTAACTTCAGGCTTCTGCCGCCATCGATAATGGAAATGTCGACCGGAATGTCTGTGCCGCCAGAAGTGCGAACTTTGATCTTGTCAGACAAAGTTGTGGCGTCTTCTGTCACAGCGTCAGAGAACCTGAGAACAATATCGGCTTTTGGGCTGACATCGTTTTGGTCATGTGCCGGATAAGAGTAAATCAGGGAACCCGGAGTCGCTTTTTCATCGATGCTCTGTTCATCCCCGCCACAAGCTGCAAGCAGCAGGGCCGGAATCAGTGCCAGGGTCTTGTTGTACTTCATGGCAAACCTCTCCTCAGAACTTCAGGGTAACTGAGCCGCTGATAACGTGGACATCGCCGTCTGCTGTTGCGGCCGTTTCATTGCCATCAAAATCTACCAGGGTAAAGTCGCGCTCTTGCAACTTCTGGTACTGATAGCCTAAATCAAGGCGAACAGGGTAGGCTAAAAGGCGGGTGCGGTCGTAGGTGGCGCTGATGCCCAAACCAACCACAATTTTGTCGGTATCCAGGTAGTTGATTTCCGGGTTGCGAGTGGTTTTCAGCGGTGACTCTTCATAGGCTACGCCGCCGCGCACAGAAAAGTTTTTGTTGAGGTCATACTCAGCGCCAAGGCGTGGGATTATTGTGTCATCGAACTGTATCCGGCTGGAAGCTGGGATAGTTGACTGATCTTTGATTGTATCGCCTTTGAATTCATCGGACAGCTCAGACCAGTTCTGCTGCTCAACGCTGCCACCAACGCGCCAGCCATCACCCTTGTACTGAGCACCAACGCCAAAGGTTTCTGGTTGGAAAGAGTCTATGGTGGATACGACCAAGCTTAGGCCTGGGTCTGGAATGGTTTGCGAAACAATGATATTTGAATCAACAGCTGTTGAGGCAGATGATTTAGTGCGATACGTGAAAGCCGTTTCCCAGCCCTGCAGGAAGCAGTTGCTTTCAGGGCAGAAGGTACTGCCTAAATCAACGGTGGTACCAATAATGGTTTTGACCTGTGGCTCAGCATTCACTGCCAAACGCTCTCGACTGGTTTCTCCGCCAAGCGTAGATACTGCATCGAGGTTGGCCGTTGCATCCAGAGTTATCCGGGCAGATACACCCACTGAAATGCCCCTCCATATAGGGGTGGCGCCGCCCAGGTTCAGAAATAACGGTTCTTTCCCATACTGCAGAAACTGCCCGCTGTTCGATGTCTGTGAATCAAACGCCAACATCTCCTTACCGTATTTTTCCACACCGGCAATGAAACCCAGGTAGATAGGGTGGCCAAAGCGAGTAAGGGAGCCCAGGTTGGTTTTCATGCCCACCAGCACGTGTTGGCTGGGCGAGCTGGAAACCACATCGCCACTGGCGTTCGGGTTTGCTGACCGTAGTTCCTGTTCGGCGTGCAAAATGCCAGTTGTCAATTCACCTCGATCATCCCGAGTGAGTGCAGCCGGGTTGTAGTAAGTGGCAGATACTTGGTCATTAAACATGGATAGGGATTGAGCGGTAGCTACGTCTATAGGCATTACGCCATAGGTTGTACCTATGTTGCCCATGCTAGCGGATGCAATACCACTAAAACCTACAGAGGCGGTGGCGATGGCAAGCGAGAGTGCCCGTACTGCGAAACGGGGGGAACCGAACATGGATGTAACTCCTGTTGTTTTTGTCTTTTATGTGGATCGAGCGTTTTGCTGCGCCACATTGCTAGGTATTAGTACGACTATTTCAGAGTGTAACGATCTTGTCTTTTTGGGACGTTGGCTTTAGCGACATAGACTTTCGTCGAAAAGAACACTCTTGTGCCTGTTTTGTCGTTGAGGGGGCTGACTTCCGTGGTTTTCAGGCGAATGCAGGGAGGGGGGTGGCAAAGACGACAAACCTTGTTACTTGCGTGGCTTGCCATCTTGCATAGGGCTTTGCAGATTCGGTTGAGGTTTATTTGTCGGAGAGGGCTCCGCAAGCTACTCTGTCTCCGCCACCGCCTAAGGGTTTGGGTTTGTCTGAGTAGTTGTCACCCTCGGCATGGATCATCAGTGCACGGCCTTCTAGGTCGTCGTAATCTAGATTCGTTGCCAATACGGGGGTTGCTGCCTTGCCGGACTCGTCAACATACAGTGCTGGTAAATCACCCGCATGGCCGTCTTTATAAGGGCCGTTGTGATCACCGTTGTCAGGATTGAAGTGTCCGCCAGCAGCACCCGCAAGAACCTCCTTGCCATCCTTTTCAGATGATTCGCAAGAGGCTTTTTCATGTACGTGAAAGCCGTGAAGTCCCGGTTCTAAACCTTTTAGCTTAGGCGTAAATAATACGCCGTCGTCGTGCTCCTGCGCATAGACAAAGCCGATGGAGTGGCCCTCCGTTTTTGCATCCAGCGCAAACATTTCGATTTCTTTAGTGTTGCCGCTGTCTGCCAGTGTAAAAGATGAGAGGGTTCCGGCGAGAATTGCAGCCAGGACTGCTGATTTTTTCATGAGATTGACCCCCTTCGGGTTAATGCATGCTCTGGCCAACGCACCTGAAAAGTGCGCGGTCAAAGACAGGTGTTTAACTGAGACATGATCTTTATCTGAAGGGGGAGAGGGCTCTCCCCCTTTTGTTCTCAGATGTTTGGTCGAGCTTAGTTTTACCGAGTCTCGATATTGCCTTCTTTGTCCGAGATAACGATCTCTACACGGCGGTTTTGCTGCCGGCCAGCGGAAGTATCGTTGCTAGCCACAGGGTATTGCTCGCCGTAGCCTTGGGTTTCTACCCGAACGCGTTCAATGCCTTGGGATACGAGAGCATCGCTCACTGACTGGGCACGGCGTTCGGACAGCTTCTGGTTATAGCTGTCTTTGCCAGTACTGTCGGTATAGCCCTCTACGCGAACTCTTCTGTCTTCGTACTCCCGCATGAATTGCGCAAGGCGTCCTATGGTCTGTTCTCCCGAGGATTTTAAGTCGGCTTTGTTAAGGTCGAAAAGAACATCGCCGAGCGTGAGCACCATGCCACGGTCGGTGCGTTCCGCCTGTAGCTCTTCCATTCTTTTGCGAAGCATTTCGGCTTCATTTCGAGCCTGAGTAGCCTCCTCGGAACTCTTGTTCAGCATTAGTTTGCGTCGACGCTCTTCGGCAGAGTTAACCTGTTCTTCCAGTCTTGCACGCTCGCCTTGCTCGCCGGCGATCTGTGCGTGGCGGTTCGCCAGGTAGGCCGCGTGTTCAACTCGGTTGGTGTCCTTGCCGTCTTTCAGCAGAGACTCTGCCCGGTTAAGTTCATCTCTTGCACTGCGCAGCTGACTGTCACCACTGCGAGCGACGTCCGGGTCGTTTTTGATTTTAGCGTAAGAGGCCCGTGCCTCGTTAATCATTGCGTTGTCTGGCGGTGTTGTGGCGCAGCCGGCGATCAGCATTGACAAGCTCGCAGCCACGCCCAGTGTTATGTTGCGTTTGTTCATAACAGTCTCCATACCAAATAGGGCGTTTACTGGCTTTGATTAAGTTCCTGGCGAAGAGATTCAATATTGTCATTGATCTCCTCAACAGCTAGCTTGGCTTTGGCGGTTTCCGAGCGGGCATCGGCCAGTTGAGCATCGACGGTTGCCTGCTCTAGTAGGCGTTCGGCCTCGGTGTACTTCTCCTGATCAATCAGGTTCTTCGCGTCAGCCAATTTGTTCTGAGCATCGTTGAGCAGTATTGGCTCATACTCTCGTGCATCTGCAGAAACAGCCTGTTGAAGGGAGTTTTGAGCGCTATTCAGATCAGAATCCGGCCGCTCTCCGGGGCTGGCGCAGCCACCGATGGTAAGAGCTATGCCAGCGACACCCGCGGTGTATAGCATCGATTTATGCTTATTCATGCATGATCTCCGTTCAGCGATTTATAAGCTCTGCAGGAAGAAAGTGTTGTCTGCACGAAACTGTCCTGCCATCAGGATTGATGCACTCTTAATGAACGGCAAGATATGCCGTAAAACTGCTGAGTGCCATGCGCACCTTAATTAAAGCGTAGCAGGCAGATGGCGATCAGCCATGACTCATCCGCAATAAATCTGCATTTGGAGCGTGGGTAAGGCAGCGGTACGTTGACGGTAGTGGTGTTTAAGTGTTTGAAATTCAGTTTTATCTGCGGCCCAAGAGAAATGTGAATAAGCTGTCATTATGATGGGTGATTAAAGGTTGAGTGGCGAGGGTTGGAGGCCTGATTCACAACGTACGAAATGTAACAAGACGCTGCTTTTGTCGCTTTCGATTGATGGCTACTCTTTTCGCCCTTTCAAAAGGCAGAGAAGTCTTAGCCGATACTGTCGGCTGGCGCCAAGCCTGCACCCTGTTGATCAGCCATGGAGCTGCCTGGCTCCCAAAGGCGGGCGGTTGGCGCTTGCAGCCAAGTGTTGAGTGTTATGCCAGGGAGGGTGTTAGAAGCGTTGTACCGATAAACAGTACCGATAAAAAGTGTACCGGTAATAAAAAGCCCCGGAAACCAGACGGCTCGGGGCTTTGTATGGTGGGCCTTGCTGGACTTGAACCAGCGACCAATCGATTATGAGTCGAGTGCTCTAACCAACTGAGCTAAAGGCCCGAAACTGTTTTTCTGTTTGCAAGTGGTTGTATTTTAACCGCTCCCCGTGAGGGGAAAGCAAAGCGGGCGCCATTATACCGATGAGGTAGGGCGCCCGCTACTGTTCTTGCGATTTATCCTTGGTTTCCCTGATCGTCAATAAAGCCGCGCAGGTGATCGGAGCGGGAAGGGTGCCTCAGTTTGCGCAGGGCCTTTGCTTCGATCTGACGAATGCGTTCACGGGTTACGTCGAACTGTTTGCCGACTTCTTCCAGCGTGTGGTCGGTATTCATTTCGATACCGAAACGCATACGCAGTACCTTGGATTCGCGAGCGGTGAGACCGGCCAGCACGGAGCGAGTAGCTTCACGCAGGCCTTCGGCCGTTGCAGAGTCTACCGGCGAGAGCGCCTGGATATCCTCGATAAAGTCACCCAGATGGCTGTCTTCGTCATCACCGATCGGCGTTTCCATGGAAATCGGCTCTTTAGCGATCTTCAGTACTTTGCGAATCTTATCTTCTGGCATTTCCATGCGCTCGCCCAGTTCTTCTGGTGTGGGCTCGCGGCCCATTTCCTGAAGCATCTGGCGGGAGATACGATTGAGCTTGTTGATGGTCTCAATCATGTGCACCGGAATACGAATGGTGCGCGCCTGGTCCGCAATAGAGCGGGTTATGGCCTGACGAATCCACCAAGTGGCATAAGTAGAGAACTTGTAGCCACGGCGGTACTCAAACTTGTCTACAGCCTTCATCAAACCAATGTTGCCTTCCTGGATCAGGTCCAGAAACTGCAAGCCACGGTTGGTGTATTTCTTGGCGATGGAAATAACCAGGCGCAGGTTGGCTTCAACCATTTCTTTCTTGGCACGGCGGGCTCGTGCTTCACCAATGGAGACGCGACGGTTGATTTCTTTAATGTCGGCAACGTCCAAGTCTACTTCAGTCTGCACATTTGTTATGCGCTTTTGAAGACGGACAATTTCGTCCATACGCTCATTGATAGCGGAGGCGTAAGGCTTCTTACTTTTGCCAATCTTCTCGCCCCATTCCTGATTGGCTTCGTTGCCGGGGAAGGATTTGATGAAGTCTTTGCGTGGCATTTTGCATTCGCGCACGCAGATTTTCAGGATCGCCCGTTCGTTCTCGCGCACCAAATCGTTGGTAGAGCGCACCACGTTGACCAGTTCATCAAACGCTTTGTTGTTTAGCTTAAATGGAGCAAACACCTTGCCCAGCTCGTTAAGAGCGGTTTGGGTTTTCTTGTCTGCGCGACCATGCTTTGCTAGCAGTTCTTCAGCATTGGTCAGTTTTTCCCTAAGTAGTTCGAAGCGCAGGCGAGTCTCTTCGGGATCTGGGCCGCTCTCTTGCTCTTCTTCCTCTTCATCCGAATCATCGTCCTCAGACTTGTCTTCGTCTGATGTTTCGGGTTTGGGAGGTGGTTCTGGCATGAACGGTTCAGCGCCGTCTGGATCCAAAAAACCGGTTACGATGTCGGTGATACGGCCTTCGTTTTCGATGATGCGATCGTATGCTTGGATGACCGTACCGGCGGTGCCCGGGAAGTGAGCAACGGCTGCCATAACATCGCGTATACCTTCTTCGATGCGCTTGGCGATAACAATTTCGCCTTCACGGGTCAGCAACTCCACGGTGCCCATTTCCCGCATGTACATGCGCACTGGGTCGGTGGTGCGGCCGGCATCGGATTCCACGGCGGCGAGGGCAGCGGCGGCTTCAGCGGCAGCGGCTTCGTCGGCAGTGGAATCGCCATCGGTCATTATCAGGGTATCGGCATCCGGTGCCACTTCAGATACCTGAATGCCCATATCGTTGATCATGCGAATGATGTCTTCGACCTGATCGGGATCGGCAATGTCTTCCGGGAGGTGGTCGTTCACCTCGGCGTAAGTCAGGTAGCCTTGTTCCTTGCCCCGTGCGATAAGGTCTTTCAAACGTGATTTCTGCGAATTGCCTGACATAGACACCCTGTGAACTCGCTTAAATAAGAAAAAATGAAACAGCCATTATAGCTGCCGCTCTAATGCTCTGCCACCGAATGGTTAGATGGTGATCAGTGCGCCAAGTTTCAAGTGCTGCTAATCCGGGGTACCCCCGCTTAGCTCTCGCAGCTCCTGCCGTTCCTCGGCGGTTAGGTTTGCGAAGTTGCGTAAAAGTGTAGCCAGCCTTTGCTGTCTTGATGCTTCCTCGTTGGGGCTGAGCAGCTCTCGTGCTGCGGCCAGAGTGCTTTCCCGGGTTGGGATGTGCTCAATGCCGTCAAACAAATTGTAGAACTGCTCACGCACTTGGCTATCCAACGCCAGTGCCGTTATAAGTGATTTCCGATCCCGGATCTCACGCTCTAGAATAAAACCGGCAAAATTTCTGGCCTGATTATACTGGCGAGAACTCCGTGCCAGCTCGGTAACGTCGCTGGCCAAGTCTGGAGCCTCAAGTAAGCCTAGGCACAAAATGCTGTCTTTGCTCAGCTTTACGTCGATACGTTCTTCAGTGACACGATCTCGCTTTCCGCCCTTCCAATTCCCCCATTGCTGGGGCTGGCGGTTTTGCCACTGATTGCGGCCTCCGCAAAGGCGGAGCATTTCGTGCCACATGGCATCCCGCAGGGTGCTTTTGGGCATTTTGTTCAGCAGCGGTTCCGCTCTGGCCCTAAGTTCGCCCCGGTGCTCTGGCAGTGTCAGATCCAGACCTTCGCTCTGCCTGTCAAACAGATACCGTGAAAACGGAGTGGCACCTTCAATGCGCTTCTTAAATGCTTCGGAGCCTTCTTTGCGCACCAGCGTGTCTGGATCTTCGCCCTCTGGGAGCATCAAAAACTGCAGATGTAAACCGTCTGCCATCAGCTCCAGAGCATTATCCATCGCGCGGTCCGCTGCTTTAAATCCGGCTTTGTCACCATCAAAACAAAAGACTGCATGCCGCACTTGTCTCAACAGTGCAGCCAGGTTGTCTTGGTTCGTTGCCGTGCCCAAGGTCGCGACGGCATAATGAATGCCGTGCTGGGCTAGGGCAATGACATCCATGTAGCCTTCAACTACAAGCAGCTTGTCTAGCTGTTTCAGGGCCTGTTTGGCTTCAAACAGACCGTATATTTCTCGGCTTTTGTGAAACACATCCGACTCTGGAGAGTTGATGTATTTTGCCTTGTCGTCGCCGAGCGTCCGTCCGCCGAAGGCTATGGTCTTGCCTCGGCTGTTGCGGATCGGGAACATTACCCGATTTCGAAAAAAGTCCCGCGGCTTGCCGTATTTGTCCGAGACGGTGCCGGTTTCAATGAGTGGCCCCTGCAGATCCTTGTTGGCAACATCGAACAAGGAGGTGCCTGCCGCTGGCGCATAACCCACCTTGTATTGCTGAATAATGCTGTCGTCCAGCCCCCGCTGTTTCAAATAATCGCGGGCGTAGGTGCCTTGCTCGCCTTGAAGCGATGACTGGTAAAAGCGACTGGCAAAATCCAGCGCGTCGGTCAGTGTTCGCGCCTGCTGGATTTCCTGCTTGGCCGCTTGGTCATAAGGTACTTCTAGCCCAGCTCTGCGGGCCAGTTCTTCAACTGCTTCTGTAAAGCCCAGGCCCTCAAACTCACGTATAAAACTGATGGCGTCGCCATGAACGCCGCATCCGAAACAATGGTAGAAGCCTTTGTCTGGCCTTACATTAAATGACGGCGTTTTTTCATCGTGAAACGGGCAGCACGCTTTATAGTTGGCGCCGGCCTTTTTGAGTGTAATGCGCGAGCCGATCAGCTCTGCCA
>NZ_JBQDKB010000115.1:0-9936 GCF_052094685.1 Marinobacter sp. | reverse complement strand
CCCGCGCTGTTGTGGGTGGCTTTGATGTGGATTTGTTTGAAGAGTTTTTCCGTGGCTTTATCAACCATGCCATGGTGACAGTGCACATCGATAACCTGCGGGGCAAGAATACCCACCACCAGATCGAAACCGTGTTCAAGGCATTTGGTCGTGCGCTGCGCATGGCAGTTGAAATGGATGAGCGCATGGCGGGTGTTACCCCGTCGACCAAAGGCTCGCTGTAATTAGCTACTCCTAGCCGCCCTTAGTCGCTTTTAATCACTACAGGACACCGCACTAACCATGAAAACCGTTGCCATCATCGACTACGGCATGGGGAATCTTCACTCTGCCCGCAAGGCGGTAGAGCACGTGGCCCCGGATACCAGAGTTCTGGTAACCGACAACGCAGATCAAATTCGTGAAGCCGACAGGGTGATTCTGCCCGGCGTTGGCGCCATGCGCGATTGCATGGCGGAGATTCGCCGGCTTGGCGTGGATGAGTTGGTGCGGGAAGTGTCCCTTGATCGTCCGTTCCTCGGGATCTGCGTGGGCATGCAGGCTCTTATGTCTCGCAGCGAAGAAAACGGCGGTGTCGACAGCATTAATCTGTTCCCCTCCCAGGTGCGTTTCTTCGGCAATAATCTGGTGGAAAACGGCGAGCGCCTGAAGGTGCCTCACATGGGTTGGAACGAGGTGTTCCAAGCTAAGTCGCATCCGCTTTGGCAGGGTATCCCAGACGGTGATCGTTTCTATTTCGTGCACAGCTATTACGCAGAAGCCCAAGGCAATGCTGATATTGCCGGGCGCACTCATTACGGTGTCGACCTTGCGGCTGCCGTGGCCCGAGACAATATTTTTGCTGTGCAGTTTCACCCGGAGAAAAGTGCCGGGGCAGGGCTGCAACTCCTCAAGAACTTTACTGACTGGAATGGAACATGCTGATTATTCCCGCCATTGATCTAAAAGACGGCAGATGCGTGCGGTTGCGCCAGGGCCGAATGGAAGATTCCACCGTTTTTGGTGGCGACCCGGTTGATATGGCCACCCGCTGGGTGGAAGCCGGTGCTCGCCGTTTGCACCTTGTGGATCTGAACGGTGCGTTTGCTGGCGAGCCGGTGAACGGCGAAATTGTTCAGGCTATTGCCCGCAAGTACCCGGATTTGCCGATTCAGATTGGTGGCGGTATTCGTTCTGCTGAAACCATTGAGGCTTATTTAAAAGCCGGTGTGCAGTGGGTGATTATCGGCACCAAAGCCGTGAAAGAACCCGAGTTTGTAACAGAAATGTGCAAGCGCTTCCCCGGCCACATTATTGTTGGCCTGGATGCCAAAGATGGCCGCGTAGCAACAGATGGCTGGGCGGAAGTATCTGAAGTAATGGCAACCGATTTGGCCAAGCGTTTTGCTAGTGATGGCGTGGAAGCAATTGTGTACACCGACATAAACCGCGACGGCATGATGCAGGGCGTTAACGTGGAAGCTACGGCTGCGTTGGCAGAAGCTGGCGGTATTCCGGTTATTGCGTCTGGTGGTGTGACCAACATGGATGACCTCAAACGCTTGGCGCCAGTTGCCCATAAGGGCATTGTCGGCGCGATTACTGGTCGGGCGATTTATGAGGGCACGCTTGACGTTGCAGAAGCTCAAGCATTTTGCGACACCCTTTGAAAACTCTATATAACACTCTTTATAGCGCTCTTTATAGCATCCCAAAAGGCTGAGAAAGGTAGATTGTATGGCACTGGCAAAACGCATTATTCCCTGCCTGGATGTAGATAAGGGGCGTGTTGTAAAAGGCGTGAATTTTGTGGATATTCGCGACGCTGGCGATCCGGTGGAAGTGGCCCGCCGCTATAACGAGCAGGGCGCTGATGAAATAACCTTTCTGGATATCACCGCAAGCAGCGAGAGCCGCGACACAACCTACGAAACCGTAGAGCGCATGGCGGCGGAAGTTTTCATTCCGTTAACCGTTGGCGGGGGTGTTCGTGCGGTGGAAGATATCCGCAAACTGCTGAACGCGGGTGCCGATAAGGTAGCCATTAATACGGCTGCGGTATTCAATCCGGAGCTTGTGCGCGAAGCCGCAGAGCGGTTTGGCAGTCAGTGCATTGTTGTTGCAATTGATGCCAAACAGGTTAACGCTGAAGGCGAAGAGCCACGCTGGGAAATCTATACCCATGGCGGGCGAAAGCCAACAGGCCTGGATGCCGTGGAGTGGGCCAAAAAAATGGTCGACATGGGTGCCGGCGAGCTGTTGCTTACAAGTATGGACAGAGATGGCACTAAAATCGGTTTTGATTTGGGCGTTACCCGCGCCGTTAGCGATGCGGTAACGGTGCCGGTGATTGCTTCAGGTGGCGTGGGCGAGTTACAACACTTGGCTGATGGTGTAACCAAAGGTGGTGCCGATGCGGTGCTGGCGGCGTCCATTTTTCACTTTGGTGAGCATACCATTCCCGAAGCCAAGGCCTTCATGAAGGCCCAGGGAATCGAAGTTCGGGATTAGTGTTTTTTAGCGAAAGCAGGCCGGATGGTCTGCTTTTCCCCTTCTGCAAACATCCTCTGATTGTTGTTACGTATCGCCCAAAGCCCGCTTACTGTGGCGATGGCTATGCCTTGCTCATCCAGTAACGGAAGATGTTTTTCGAGATAATCTACGGTCACCGTGTGGGGGTGGCCAATACCAACCGCACTGCCATTTTCCTTCGCTCGCCGAATAAGCTCCTTGAATTGCCGGTCTACAAACTCTTCTGTTTGCTCGTGATCCAGAAACACGTCCCGTGTCATGGTGGGGATTTGATAGGCCTCAGCAACATTGCCCGCAACTGATGAGGCAATCGTTCGGCTGTCGACGAAATAAACGGGATAGCGGTAAAGCTCTTTCATCACCCAGTCCATGGGTTTGAGTTGCTGGGTTAGCAGGCTGCCCATGTGATTGTTCACTCCCTGTACATAGGGGATGGACTGTAGGGCCCGGCGCAGAGTGGTTGTTAGGCTCTGTTCATCCATATCTGCCGTTAACCCACCTTGCCCCAAGCTAAAATTCCGTGTGTTGGCCATGGGTGCGTGCAGCATGATCTCTTTGCTACGGCTGTGAGCCAAGCGGGCTAGAGTATCTGTGTGCCGGCGATAGGGTAGGAATGCCAAAGTCAGTGGCTGATCCAGATTGGCCAGGCGCTCACCTTCGTGCAGATTGTGCCCCATGTCATCAATAATGATGGCAATGGTCGGTGGGATCTCGCTGTTGGCTGGCTCTGCCGATACGGCGCTGGCGGCCAAGCTGGTCAGGGCCGCCAGCGCTAGGGTTAGATTAAAGAGAACCTTCACTGTTCTGTGCTAGCTCCCTTTGGATTCAGGATTTGCAGCCCTTTCAGCAAATTGAGTGCTGAGCGCAGTTGGTAGTCGCGATCGGCAATGGAACCGGTTTGGTTCTCAGGCTTCGTTTGCTGATCGCCGCTTTCGGTTTCTTCATCCTGGCCGACCAAGTGGCCGCTTAGATCCGCCTCGGTAAAGAATGGCCGACCATCCAATTCCTTCAGCTCTGCGGGCTTCACTTCAATGTCTGGCTTGATGCCTGTGGCCTGTATAGAGCGCCCTTCGGGCGTGTAATAGCGCGCGGTTGTCATTTTGATAGCATGGGTTTCATCCAGTGGGATAACCGTCTGAACGCTGCCCTTGCCAAAGGACTGGGTGCCCATGATCACGGCCCGTTTGTGATCCTGCAGCGCACCTGCAAGAATTTCCGATGCAGACGCAGAGCCGCCGTTGATCAGAACAACAATGGGTGTGCCAGCCATAACGTCGCCGTTTTTGGCGCTGAAACGTAGGCGGGAGCTTTGGATCCGGCCTTCGGTGTATACAATCAGCCCTTCGTCTAGCAGCGCGTCAGCGGTGGCAACGGCCGCCTGCAGCACGCCACCCGGGTTATTGCGCAGATCAAGAACCAGTCCGTCCAGATCACTGCCGTTATCTTCCTTGAGCTCGTTGAGGGCTTTTGTGAACTGCCCACCGGTCTCCGCCTGGAACTGGGTTAGGCGCACGTAACCGTAGCCGTCTTCGATCATGCGGCTCTTTACGCTGGTTACTTTGATAACGTCCCGTTCGACATCAATCTCTACCGGGCCGTTCTCACCTTCGCGCATAATGGTCAGTGTAAGTATGGTGCCGGGTTTGCCGCGCATAAGCTGAACGGCTTCTTCCAGGCCCATGCCTTTCACCGGTTTTTCGTCGAGTTTGATAATCAAGTCACCCGACTGAACACCCGCTTGCTGGGCAGGCGTGTCGTCAATCGGCGCGATAACCTTGATAAAGCCGTTCTCCATGCCCACTTCAATGCCCAGGCCGCCAAATTCGCCGGAGGTGCTTTCTTCAAGTTCTTCATAGTCTTTCGGGGCTAGGTAAGTAGAGTGCGGGTCGAGATCGGAGAGCATGCCCTTAATGGCACTTTCCAGCAGCTTTCGGTCGTCTACTTCTTCAACGTAGGCTGCCTTGATGCGGCTGAAAACCTCAGTGAATTTGCGCAGATCGTCCAGAGGAAGTTGTTTTTCCGGATCGGGTAGGGTGATTTCAACGCGCTCACCGTCCTGAATGCCTTCCAGAAGCTGCGTGTCGCCCGAAGGGTTGTCCTGGGCGAGAGCCAGTCCGGGAAAGGTAATGAAGCAGGCCGCGAGGATGGCTGAGCGCAAAGGTGAGGCTTTGAGTGTGCTTTGGACCCGATTCATTCACATATCCCGTGGTTATTCCGATAGTTAAGCTGAGAGTTGAGCGCAAAGCTGGGCTAAATTCCCCGTTCCCGACAGTATGGCGTCAGCGGGCGCATTTGTCAGCCCCGCTGCGGGTGTTCACTTGGCCAGCCAGCGCCCCGGGTTGTCTGGCTTGCCGTTGTGGCGAACCTCAAAATAAAGCGCCGGAGTGTCGGTTCCGCCGGTGCGGCCTGCTTGTGCAATGGCTTCCCCCGCTGCAACCCAGTCGCCGGGGCTGGTGAACAGGCTGCTGCTATGGCCATAGAGTGTCATGTAGCCATCACCGTGATCAATAATTGTTATCAGCCCAAAGCCTCGAAGCCAGTTGGCAAACACAACCCGGCCATAATGAATGGCTTTTACTTCGGCTTCTTCGCTTGTCTGAATGAGTAAGCCATTCCTGCGCAGTTTGCCATCGGCATATTTATCACCAAACCGGCTGATCACCTTACCTTGTGCCGGCCAAGGCAGCTTATTTCGCAGTGATGGAAAAGGCTCAGATTCGTTGGGGGAGGGGATGTTTGCGATGGCTTGTTGAACTTCAGACAGAAGCTTCTCCAATCGCTTGCGATCAGATTCCAGATCATCTTTTTCGCTCCGCCGGGTACGAATGTCTTGATTAAGGGCCACGAGTGTCTTTTTGCGCTTCTGGCGGGACGTTTTTAAGTCTTGTTGGCGTTTAATAACGCCTTCCTCAGTTGTCGCAAGCTCGGCTCGGGTGTTCTGAACGGCGGCTTGCGTAACCTTGAGCTCCTCAAGATTTTTATGAAAAGTTTCCAGGCGTCCGACGGTGTCTCGGCTGAGGTATTCGTAGTAGGTCATTGTCCGGGCAATGTTGTCTGGGCTGATCTCGTTGAGTAGCACTTTTACAGCGGGAGCGTCACCCTCCATCCAGGCGGTGCGAATCTGCTTTTTTAAACTCTCACGCTGGCGATCCAGCGTTCGCGCCAGTTCTTGCTCCTCGCTCCGAAGCTTGGCAAGGCGCTGCTGCTGCTTTTTTACCTGTTCCCGCAAAGACCGGCGTTCGCGAGTCAGCCGGCTGATCGTACGTTCGGCCGCAGTAAGCTCTCGCTCCAACGTGGAGCGATCCTTCTCGGCATCGGCCAGCCAGTCATCGATGTCCTCAATGCGCTCCTTGAGGGCTTCAATCTGGGCTGGCGTGACCTCTTTTCCGAACGCTATCGACGCTGCACCCAGTGTAAACGTGAGTGTCAGTGCCAGTACTGCAATGAGTCGCAATGGTAAGGCCTGTTCCTGAATCAACCAATTTTGACCAGGCTGTGCCCAGTCATTTCTTTCGGCTGTTCCAGCCCCATCAGTGCAAGCAGGGTAGGAGCTATATCGCTCAGACTGCCGTCGTTTTGCAGGTTAACCTTGCGGTTGCCTGTGTAAACAAGAGGAACAGGCCCGATGGTGTGCGCGGTATGAACCTGGCCAGAATTGGGGTCTGTCATCTGTTCACAATTGCCGTGGTCTGCGGTTATCAGTGCTTCACCCCCCACTTCGTCCAGTGCTTCGACCACGCGCTGCACGCAGTGATCAAGGCACTCGGCAGCCTTAATGGCTGCGTCCAGTTTTCCAGTATGGCCAACCATGTCGCCGTTGGCGTAGTTGCACACCACCAGATCGTACTTGCCGCTCTTGATGGCTTCTACCAGTTTGTCGGTTACCTCAGGCGCACTCATCTCCGGCTGCAGATCGTAGGTCGCTACTTTTGGGGAAGGCACCAGAATCCTGTCTTCGCCCACGAATGGTGCTTCCTGTCCGCCATTAAAAAAGAAGGTTACGTGGGCGTACTTCTCAGTTTCGGAAATGCGCAGCTGGGTTTTGCCAAGCTCGGCCATGTGCTCGCCCAAGCCGTTAACCAGTTTCGCTGGCGGGTAGGCGCACGAGGTTTTGATATCCGCCGCGTACTCGGTGAGCATTACAAAGTCGGCCAGTTTTGGTTGTTTCCGGCGCTCGAACCCATCAAAACCTTCGCCTACAAATGTACGGGTCATTTCCCGGGCACGGTCGGCGCGGAAATTCATGAACAATACCGCGTCGCCATCGTTAATGGTGCCCGCAGTCTCGCCGGCATTTTGGATGCGGGTTGGTTTTACAAATTCATCATTTTCGCCGCGCTCGTAAGCTTGTTCCAGAGCTGAAAGCGGGTCGGTTGCGGTGAATTCTGATTCACCCAGTGTCATCAGGTTGTAGGCGGATTCAACTCGATCCCACCGGTTATCCCTGTCCATGGCAAAGTAACGGCCAACAATGGATGCCACACGGCCTACGCCAAGACTTTTGAGTTTCGCAGCGGCCTTTTCAAGGGAAGGGCGAGCACTGCGTGGTGGCATGTCGCGGCCATCGAGGAAAGCGTGAATGTACACTTCCTTCGCGCCCCGTGAGGCGGCAAGCTCAGCGGCTGCGAGCACGTGATCTTCGTGGCAGTGAACTCCGCCGGGCGAAAGCAGGCCCATTAGATGAACGGCTCCGCCATTGCTTACGGCTTTGTCGATTGCCGAACACAGGGCGTTGTTTTCATTAAAGGTTCCTTCTTCCAAATCCTTATCAATGCGCGTAAGGCTCTGGTAAACCACGCGGCCTGCCCCCAGGTTCATGTGCCCGACTTCCGAATTACCCATTTGGCCCTGGGGCAGCCCTACAAACATGCCGGAGGTATTGATGAGGGTGCTGGGCCTAGACTCCCAGAGCTTGTCCCAGAAGGGCGTATTGGCGTTGCTGATGGCGTTATCTTCGGCGGGATCACGATGGCCCCAGCCGTCTAGAATTATCAGTGCTGTCGGCTTGCGCAATGCTGTCATTATTCAGTCCGGGAGTAGAGTTTCGGTAAGTTTACAGAAGTCATTATGAAGCTTATCCATTTTTGCACTTTGAGGCCACAGTCGTCACCTGTATGGTCGCCTTCTGTCCGGCGAGCAGGCTGTGTATAATCCGCCCAAACTTATTTTTAGGGTCACCTCATGGATCGGTTGTTTGAATTTGTCGTTAGCCACTACGTTCTCGCCTCGCTGTTTGTGGCCTTTTTGGTCGCTATCCTGGTATTGGAGTCCCGGCGCGGCGGCGCTAAAATTTCAGCCCAGGGTGCGGTTAGTCTGCTTAACCGGGATGAGGCCATAGTGGTAGATATCCGTGATCGCAAAGAGTTTGGCGAGGGCCGCATTACCGGTTCTATCAATATCCCGCTGAATAGCCTGAAAAGTCGTGCGGCCGAACTAAGCAAGCACAAAGACAAGCAGATTATCGTCGCAGATAAAATGGGCCAGCATTCCGCTATGGCGGTTAAGCAGCTCAACGCAGAGGGTTACGCTAACGTAGTCCGCCTCAACGGTGGTGTCGGCGACTGGAAAGCCAGCAATTTGCCGCTGGTAAAGAAGTAAAGGCGTCAGCATAACTTGATCTGTGCGCCGATCTGCCGCACTGTTTCACATAACCAAGCGCCGCCAGACAGTAGACTGTTTAGGCAGATGCAACCATAACAATGGGCCTTGAGCCCAATCGACGACTCTCTACGAAAGGGAAAGGACTGAACATGGCTGAGAATCAGCAAGCCGCCGCAGGCAATGACAACGAAAACCAAGCCCAATTTGCCCTTCAGCGTATTTATGTGAAGGATTTGTCTTTTGAGTCGCCGAACTCTCCAGTGGTATTTCAAGAGCAATGGAAGCCACAGGTGAATCTGGACCTGAATACCGCACACACTAAGGTTAGCGATAATCAGTATGAGATTGTCCTTTCTCTGACTGTTACGGCGAAAATTGATGAAAAGGTCGCTTACATTGTTGAGATTCAACAGGCAGGCGTCTTTCTAGTCGCTGGCATTGAAGGGCCTCAGTTGGGCCAGATGCTAGGTGCTTACTGCCCAACCATTCTGTTCCCCTACGCTCGCGAAGCAATCGATGGTGTGGTTAACAAAGGTAGCTTCCCGGCGCTGATGCTGGCACCGGTTAATTTCGATGCTATTTACGCTCAGGCTCTGCAGCGTAAGCAGGACGAGGCTGCCGGAGAAGAGCAAAAAACTCACTAACAGTTTTTGCTCTAGCCACACCCTGAAACAGCCCGGCACTCGCCGGGCTGTTCTGTTTTTATCCTCCCTGATTTTCTCACACCTAGCTACCCTCAGTTAAATAGAAATGAATCTCATTATCAGAAAAGTCTTGATTTGAGTCAGGTATTGAATAAGAATCTAACGCATTCGTATTTGTGACTATGAGGTTCTTGTGCAATATTCTGTTCATCGTTGGCCAGTTTCCGGTATGTGTTCCATTGCATTATTTACTTTAGTTGTAGTGCCGGCACCGGTACATGCCGCCGGTTACCTCGATGAGTTGGTAATTACTGGAACGCGCAGCGAGCGAACGGTTCTAGATACTCCAGTGCGAACTGAGGTTGTGACCGCCAATGAAATCGAGCAAACCCATGCCCGGAATCTTAAAGAAGCATTGATTAACGTGCCTGGATTGCAGCTGCGCGAGATACACGGCAAGCCCGGTTATGAAGTGTGGATGCAGGGCATTGATGCGGATCGTGTGCTGGTGCTGGTGGATGGAATGCCTATGAGTGCAACCACTGGCTCTGCCGTAGATGTGAGCCAACTTGCTGTGCTGGATATCGAGCGGATTGAGGTGGTGAAGGGGGCGGTTTCTGCCCAGTACGGTAGTGCTGCCATGGGGGGCGTTGTAAATGTGATTACCCGTGGTGTGAATAAGGGGGTGAAAGGTGTCTTTTCGGCTGATGCAGGCACCTATGGTGATCAGAACCCCTCCGGTGATAAATGGGATGCGGCTCGTTACAGCGGTCGTGCAGTGGTCTCGGCGGGTAATAAGCGCTGGGGTGTGCGAGTGTCCGGTTCGTCACAACACTCTGACGGTATTGATCCGCAACCTGAAACCTGGGCCCGCCCTGGGGATGAATATGATCGCAGTGATGCCACCGTACGTGTGGATTGGCGACCTACGGGGAATAGCGAGCTGTCCTGGTCTGGTTCGGTATTTGATGAACATTCCGGTTCTCGCTTCAGCACGCTTCCAGGCGGCACGATCAATCAAGGTAAGGATGAGGAAGTGCGCCGCCTTCGTACTCAGTTGTCGGGTGACCACCGTGACGGGAGTGGCTTGCGGGGCCATTGGGCACTGTTGCATGAGCAGCTGAATGACGATACCTCCAAGTACTCTGTTGCCGGCACATTCGATCGGCGCGAGGCAGAT
>NZ_JBQDKB010000114.1:0-10261 GCF_052094685.1 Marinobacter sp. | reverse complement strand
GATGGCCACTTGCGGTGAAAGTCGGGAGCCAAGCGAACAAGATCACTTTAAACGCGGTCTGTCAGGTGCAAGTCCGACAGGCTGCTAGGGACTTGCTATGCGGAGTGTTTTAACCAATAGCGCGTGAAGTCGGTTTACCGCCTCGGAATTCTGAGATGCCTGACTACGGAACACCGACACCTCCATTGGCTCCAGCGGGCCCAGGCCATGGTCTCTACCAAGGACTTCCAGGTGGGAAGGTGCACTACATTGAGTCAGCACCGCGACCGCAAGGCCACTCTCCACGGCCCCAACCTGGCCCGCCAGACTGGAACTATTGTAAACCACTTTATAGCGGCGTCCTTGCCGGGTTGGTATGGGAGGATCGTAATGAACATTGAAACCAGCAGCATTGGCGTACTGGTTATTGTGCTAACGATGGCATTGGTTACGTTGGCCACCCGCTGGGGCGGTGTTTACGTGATGTCTTTTGTGCCGATCAGCTTTCGAGTCAAACAGTTCATTCATGCCATGTCTGGTTCCGTGTTAGTGGCTATTATTGCCCCCATGGCAGTCGAAGGGGATCATGGAGCCCGTCTGGCGTTAGCGAGCACAGCCGTTGTGATGTTACTGATTAGAAGACCATTACTGGCGATTGCTTCAGGTATTCTGGCGGCTGGATTATCTAGAGCGTTCTGGTAGCCGGCCCACATACTCCAGTGGCGAATGTAATTCTGGGCCCCGTGAAGTCACGGATTCAGGTCAACGTGAAACAGTGATTGGTTGGGTAACCCGATCTACCAGATACACCAAGCTGTGGTAATCCACGCCACTGTGGCTGCTTAAACCGATTTCGCAGGTTCGGCTGGTCGATACGCCCTCGCTGCAATGTTGCACTACCGGTTGCAGGGTTCGCAGCGCATGCTTATTCAGTTCCGGCGTGGTAAAACCCTTGTCGCCGGCAAAGCCGCAGCAGTGAATGTCTTCCGGTACCACCACGTTGCTGCTGCACTTGCGGGCGATGTCTATCAGCGCCTGCCCTTCCCCAAGGTGCTGGGTGCTGCAGGTAACGTGCACCGCGACGGATTCGCTCTGCGGCGTGAAGGCCAACCGCTCTAACAGGTGGCTGCGAATGAATCGCACCGGGTCGTAAATATCCAGGCACGGAACCTCGCCTTGCAGCAAGCGCAGTGTGCATGGGCTGGTGTCGCAGTAGATTGGATATGCGCCGTCGCGGCTGGCGGTTTTGATCGCGGCCAGCATCTCATTGCGTTTGCGCTCAGCCTGCTGCGGGTAACCTTTTGACGCAAAGGGCTGGCCGCAACACAGAGAGTTCATTGCGTCCGGAAAGACCACTTCAAAGCCTGCCTTTTCCAGTAACAGTTGGGTTTTTTGCAGCAGCGGTGCTTGCTCGCTGTCAGAACGTGCCGGCCCCATGGCGTGTGACGCACAAGCGGGTAAATACACCACTCGCGGTTTGTCTACTGTAGCCGCCACGTTTGCCGGCGGCGCCCAACGCAATGGCTGTGGTGTAGCGGCATTCCATGAAGGAATACGATTGCCGCTGAGCTTTTTGGTGGCTTCGGTCAAGCGCTGCAAGCGCGGCGCGCCCAGCAGGCGGTTGGCGCTGTCGGCGGCAGCCAGCATCAGCCGGGTGCCTTTTAGAGCGGTAGCAAAGTTGTTCACCAGCCAGTCGGCACGGCGATGGGCGTGGGCTTTATCCGCACGCAGCTCACGAATCAGATCTCCGGTGTTGATTCCCACCGGGCAGCGTTGGGCACACAGGCCGGTGGCGGCGCAGGTGTCTATGCCCTGATATTGATAGGCCGCTTCCAACTCACGGGTATCCACACCGGCGCGTTCTTTGGCCTGAATATCGCGCCAGATCACAATGCGTTGGCGCGGGCTCAGGCTCAGACCGTTCGACGGACACACCGGCTCGCAAAAACCGCATTCAATGCACTTATCGATAATCTCATTCGCCGCTGGCAGGGGTTTGAGATTTTTCAAGTGAATAGCGGAATCTTCCGACAACACCACATCGGGGTTCAAGATGCCTTGCGGATCCAGCAAACGCTTTATTGTCCACATCAGCTGGTAAGCATCGCTGCCCCACTCCAACTCCACAAACGGCGCCATATTTCGGCCGGTGCCGTGCTCGGCTTTCAGCGAACCGCCAAACTCCACCGCCACCAGCTGCGCCACATCGCCCATGAAGGCTTCATAGCGGGCCACTTGGGCCGGGTCGTCAAAGCTTTGGGTAAACACAAAATGCAGGTTCCCTTCCAGCGCATGGCCGAACAGGATGGCTTCGTGATAGCTGTGTTTTTCGAACAGCTCAATCAGGCGGTTGACGCCTTCGGCCAACTGCGGGATGGGGAAGGCTACGTCTTCAATAATTACTGTAGTGCCGGTGGCCCGCACGGCACCCACGGCGGGGAATGTGCCTTTGCGGATGGCCCAAAGCTGACCCGACACAGTGGCATCTTCGGTGAAATCAACCTGTTGCTCCACGTGAAGCGGCGCCAGTACCGCACGAATCTGCGCTATTTGTTTGTGCAGTAGCAACTGGCCTGAGGCACGGGTTTCGATTAATAGCGCACAGGCACCATCGGAAAGCTGCCTCACCCAGACTGGCAGGCCCGGCTGATTTTCCACCGAACGCATACTGCGGCGATCCAGTAGCTCCACTGCATCCACCGATTGTTGTTTCAATAACGGCACCGCGCGGCAGCAGTCTTCCACGCTGGCAAATACCACCAGGGCTGTGGCTTTGTGCGGATACTCGGGCACGGTGTTGTAGGTGACCGAGCTGATAAAGCCCAGGGTGCCTTCGGAGCCCACCATCAGATGAGTCAGGATATCCAGCGGGTCGTCAAAATCCACCAGCGCGTTCAGCGACAGGCCGGTGGTGTTTTTCATCCGGTATTTGTGGCGGATGCGCTCGGCCAGCGCACTGTTGGCACGGGTGTCCTGGCCCAGCTGCGCCAGTTGTTGCAACAACCCGCTGTGGCTGGTTTTAAACGCGGCCACGCTGGCCGGGTTTTCGCTGTCCAGCACCTGGCCATCCGCCAGCACCAGGCGCATGGCGTTCAGGGTTTGGTAACTGTTTTGTGCGGTGCCGCAGCACATGCCGCTGGCGTTGTTAGCGACGATACCGCCAATTTTACAGGCGTTAATAGATGCAGGATCCGGGCCGATTTTGCGCCCCAATGGCGCCAGCACCGCATTGGCCTGAGCGCCGATCACCCCAGGCTGCAGGCGAATGCGGGCACCGTCATCCAGAATGTCGCGGCGGTTCCAGCCATCGCCCAAAACAATCAGCAGCGAATCGCTAATGGCCTGGCCCGACAAGCTGGTCCCCGCGGCGCGAAAGGTAACCGGCACTTGGTACTTGCCCGCCAGCTGCAGCAATGCCACAACCTCGTGCTCAGCGCTCACCCGCACCACCAGTTTGGGTATCAGCCGGTAGAAGCTGGCGTCGGTACCGAAGGCCAGCGCCGACAGGGGATCGTCAAAGCGGCGCTGTTGCGGTATCAGCTGGTTTACGGCACTGATGAATTCCGTGGGCAAGCTCATGGCAACTCCTCGCTGGCCAACCTGTGGCGACTGATACACACGAATCTGGATTACTGAGCAGCCTGTTTCAATTCACGCGCCAACTCACGCACCAATAAATCAGGGCTGATATCCGCGACGGTTCGCGCACCGGTCAACACCATCGCGACCCTCATTTCGCTTTCAATCAATTTCAGCAAATTGGTCACACCGGCTTCACCGTCCGTTGCCAACGCGTATATATAGGCGCGGCCCAGCATGGTGCAATCGGCACCCAGCGCCAGCATGCGCACCACGTCCAGGCCGTTGCGAATGCCGGAATCCACCAGGATTTTCATGTCGCCCTTAACGGCATCGGCAATGGCCGGCAAGGCGCGACAGGTTGAGGGTACGCCGTCGAGCTGGCGGCCACCGTGATTCGACACGATGATGCCATCGGCACCAAAACTGCGGGCGTCGCGGGCGTCATCCGGGTCGAGTATGCCCTTGATAACCATGGGGCCATCCCAGAATTCGCGAATCCACTCCAGATCTTTCCAGCAGATGGACGGATCAAAGTTGTCGCCCAGCCAGCCAATGTAATCTTCCAGGCCGGTGGCGCTGCCGCGATAAGTGGAAATATTACCCAGGTCGTGGGGTTTACCCAGCAACCCCACATTCAGAGCCCAGTGTGGGTGCGTCATTGCCTGCAATATGCGACGCGGTGCGGCGTAGGGCCCACTCATACCGGAATGGGCATCGCGGTAACGGGCCCCCGGTACCGGCATATCCACGGTGAATACCAAGGTGGTGACACCGGCGGCTTTGGCCCGCTCCAAGGCGTTACGCATGAAGCCGCGGTCTTTAAGCACGTACAACTGAAACCACATGGGCCGGCTGATGGCGGGGGCCACTTCTTCAATCGGGCACACCGACACCGTCGACATGGTAAACGGGACACCCAGATTGGCCGCTGCGCGGGCGGCCTGCACTTCGCCGCGGCGGGCGTACATGCCGGTCAAGCCCACCGGCGCCAGCGCCACCGGCATCGACAGGGTTTCGTTAAGAAGCTCGGTCGACAGGTCGAGCTGAGTCATGTCATTCAACACCCGCTGGCGCAGGGCGATGTCTGACAGGTCTTCCACATTGCGCTTCAGCGTGTACTCGTTGTACGAGCCGCCGTCGATATAGTGAAACAGGAAAGGCGGCAGCCGGCGCTTGGCGGCGGCGCGGTAATCGGTAGAAGCAGAGATAATCATCAGGCGTGTCCTGTCGCTGTTGCAGGATAGGCGCCCCCGATTGAATACACGGGGCGCCTATCCTGCCTGTTTACTGAGCCTTTAACGTATTCATTAACCCTTGGTGCTATTTACGGCTTACGGCGCTCATATTAGTTCATGCCTATCCGTGCGCCATCAGCGGGTCGGTAAAGCCCAACACATAGGCCGCAATCAGCGCAATGATGCCGGTCATCAGCACATAATACAGTGTTGGCCACACGGTGCGGCGCAGGGTTGTACCCTCACGGCCCAGCAGCCCCACGGTTGCCGAGGCGGCCACCACGTTGTGAATCGCCACCATGTTGCCGGCTGCGGCACCAATGGCCTGAACCGATACGATCAACGCAGTAGACAAACCAAGGTTGGCGGCCACACCAAACTGGAACTGGCTGAACATCATATTGGATACAGTGTTGGAACCGGCCAGGAAGGCCCCCAAGGCACCTATGCTCGGCGCCACAAGCGGGTAAACACCGCCAACGGTGTCGGCCACGTAGCGCGCCATCAGAATGGGCATGCTGGGCAAATCGCCGGCGTTAACACCAGAATTAATCAGAATACGCACCATGGGCACGGTGAACAGCAACACGAAACCCGCGCTGAGCAGTACGCCGCTGGATTCTTTGACTGCCTCGCTCAGTTCTTTCACCTTCATGCGATGAATAAAAAAGGTTGCCAGCACCACCATCACCAGAATGCCCCCTGGCAAGTACAGCGGCTGAATACCTGCGCCAATACCGGCTTCGCCCAGCAGATTGCTAAAGCTGACAGACACCGACTTGAACGCCGCCGTCACGTCCGGGAACACCCGGCTGATCACCAGCAACACCGCCACCAACAGGTACGGGCACCAAGCGCGGAAGCTGCTCATGGGTCTTGCGGTCAGCTCGTCCACTTTCATTTCAATGCTGCCCAGCCATTCCTGCGGCCAGTCTTTTCGGTCGGCAAAATCCCAAGTGGTTTTTGGAATCAGAAAACCCTTACGCGCTGCGGTTGTGACAATCGCCAAACCCACCAGGCCGCCCAACAGCGCTGGGAATTCAGGCCCCAGAATAATACCGGTCAATGCGTAAGGAATGGTAACTGACACACCGGCAAACAGGGCAAAAGGCAGCACTTCAAACACCGAGCGCCAGCTTCTGTCTTTGCCAAAAAAGCGCACCAGCATAAGCACCATGACCATCGGCATCAGGGTGCCGACAATGGCGTGAATTGACGCCACCTGGCTGGTAATCAGCTGCAGGTAAGTCTCCCAGCTGGAACCGTTAGCGGCCAACTGCGCGCCAATGGTGGCGGTATCCAACCCGGTATTCACCCCGACAATAATCGGCGTACCCACGGCACCAAACGACACCGGCGTGCTCTGCACCAGCATACCCATCAACACGGCGGCCATGGCCGGGAAGCCAATGGCCACCAGCAAAGGCGCGGCAATAGCTGCCGGTGTACCAAACCCCGACGCGCCTTCAATAAAGCAACCGAACAGCCAGGCAATAATGATGGCCTGAATGCGGCGGTCCGGGCTGATGGTGGTGAAACCGGCGCGAATCACCATGATGGCGCCGGAATGCTTGAGGGTATTCAGTAGCAGGATTGCGCCAAAAATAATCCACAGCAGCCCCAGCGTGATGATCAGCCCCTGCAGGGAAGACGCCAGTACCCGGTTGAAAGACATGTCCCAGGCGAACAGAGCAATGCCAACACTGGCCAGATACACCAGCGGCATGGCGCGACGCGCAGGCCAACGCAGGCCGATCAGCAAGATACCGGCAAGAAGAATGGGAACAAAAGCGAAGAACGCGAACAAACCCGTCGACATAAGAGAGCTCCTGTACTTGTTATTGGATGGATTTGCTCTAATTGGTAATACCAATTTACAATCCAGTAGGCACAGGTTAGAAAAACAACAAGGTTGCTGTCAAACAAAACTTTTCCTACTTTGGTATACGTAGTGACATAGGGGTATTGAGCCGGGGGAGATAAACAGGTTAAATTCCAGGATTGGTCTTACCAAAGGTATCGAAGATGGAAATACCACATATTCGCCAGCGCCGGCTGTCTGACACCATTGTGGAGCAGCTGGAAACCATGATTCTGGAAGGCACATTAAACCCTGGCGAGCGACTGCCAGCCGAGCGCGCTCTGGCCGAGCAGTTTGGGGTGTCGCGCCCTTCCCTGCGTGAAGCGGTGCAGAAGCTGATCGCCAAAGGACTGCTGATAAGCCGCCAGGGGGGCGGTAATTTTGTCAGCGACAGGCTGGGCTCCAGCTTTACCGACCCGCTGCTGGGGTTGCTGGAAAGCCGGCCCGAAGCTCACCAGGATTTGCTGGAGTTTCGCCATACGCTGGAAGCAGACTGCGCCTATTACGCGGCCATGCGCGCCACACAAGTGGATCGCCAGCACTTGCAGGCAGCTTTCGATGAGCTGCAGGCTTGCTACCATCACAGCCCGATCACACCGGAGGCGCGAATAAAAGAAGGCGCCGCCGATGCGCATTTTCACATGGCCATTGCTGAAGCCAGCCATAACATGGTGCTGCTGCACACCATGCGCGGCCTGTTCGATATGCTGAAACGCAACGTGGTGACCAACATTGGCGGTATGTACGAACTGCGCGATGAATCCCGCGAACGGTTGGTGAACCAACACAGCGCTTTGTTTAACGCCATTATGGAATCACGCCCGGACGATGCCCGCCACTTTGCCAGCGAACACATCGGCTATGTGCAGGAAGTACTGGCCAACAGCCGGGAGGAGGAAGTGCGAATGGCCCGTGCTCAAAGGCGCGAGCTGTCAGAGATCAGCAAAATTCGCTGAATTGTTGGCCAATAATCGAAGAGGGTGACTTTAGAGGCGCTAAAACAACTTGTTCTCGCAAACCCATGCTGAAACAATCAAAATCATAATTGGATGGGGCGTACATGAAACTCAATCCCGCACCCGCCGCTTATCGCGCTACTCGCAAAGCGAATATTCAAATATATTGGAGCAGAAGCACTTTTTGGTTCTCTCTCCGGACCTGGTTTTGCGGACACACAATCCCAAGAACTGGACTTACCCCGGTCCACTAAACACTATTGCCTTATGATTGGTTGGCCTGGGAAATGGAAAGTATGGAAACTTAGAACAACCGTTCACCGTTTTCCACTGACTCATCCGGTCTTACCAGTGTCACTGCGCCCTCAGATGTTCGCACCCCAGTGATCAGGCACTCTGACCGAAAAGGACCGATCTGCTTGGGCGGAAAATTGGTAACAGCAAGAACCTGTTTACCGATGAGTGCCTCCTTGTCATACAGATCCGTAAGCTGAGCACTCGACTTACGGATACCAATATCCGGCCCGAAATCCACCCGCAGTTTATAGGCACGCTTGCGCGCTTCGGGGAACCCCGCCACGTCAATAATGGTTCCGATATGCAATTCAATTTTCTCGAAATCGTCCCAAGTAATCGTCTCGCTGCTCCTTTTGAGTAATCAGTCAGTTAATATTTCTGGCTCGGCAACCGCCCGGCTTTTCGCTCGCCCCGCGATCAAAGAACCAATGACAATCAGGATGCTGGCACTCAACACGGCAACCGTAGCCTCGCCGTATCCGGCAAGAATCAACAGGATCACTGAAATCAGTGGCGCACTGTATGCCAGGGTTCCCAGTAACTGGATATTTCCGTGCTTTACACCATGGTCCCAAGTGAAGAATGCTATGCCCACCGGTCCGAGGCCGAGCCCCACCACGCCAATCCATTGAAGTGCGCCTTCTGGCCATACCGTTTCCTCCCACAAAAGGTGGCAAATCAACGCCAGAATGGCCGTAACACCGCAGAACCAGCCCACGGCATCGGTTGGTACCGAGCGAACCAGTCTGCTAAGAACGGAATAAGATGACCAGATCAGAGCACAGGACAGAGCCACCAGGTAACCCGGCAGGTTCTCCCAGGCAAATCCATCGGCATTGCGGCTGATCAACAACCAGCAACCTGCCAGGGCAACCAGGGCCCCAACGATGTACTGAGCTCGTAGTTTCTCGCCCGGCAGGAAGGCCGACAATAGGACGATCAGCAGCGGCCAGAGGTAAGCAAGAAGGCTGACTTCGACGGCGGGGGCCAGTGTCATAGCCTTGAAGTAGGCAAAGTGATAACCGAACAAGCCAACGACGCCGATGCACCATGCAAGTGGCGATTGCCGTAAATAACGCACACCGGAATGCCCCGAGAAGACCCAACGGCCGCACATCAACAGAAAAGCGATACCGAAGGTCATGGCCATGAGCTGGAACTCCGGAATCTCACCACCGGAAAGCTTGGTCAGCAATGCCAGAGTGCCCCATAACAGAACCGAAATTGACCCGATCCAGGTTGCGGCGGTAACGGATGCCATGAAACCCTCCCGAAACTCTCATGTGTGAATGATTGCAGAAGGGTATCCAGTGCGAAGGGTAGGAACTTTCAAATCCTGGCGGAACTATTTCGAAATACGGCGGAAGTGGCTGGGTGCTTTGCCAAAGTGAGCTCTGAACCGGTCGCTAAAGGCCGATAACGATGAATAGCCGACAGCGTCGGCAACTCGCTGGACGCTGAGCCCCGACTGCTCCAGAAGCCGCCAAGCTTCTTTCATTCGTAACTCTGTGAGGTATTGATGCGGCGTCATGCCGACCTGGCGCCGAAACAGATCGTTCAACTGCCGAATGCTCAGATGTGCCACGGCAGCCGCCTCGGCCAAGGACAGCGGTCGGCTGAAGTGTTCGTCCAGAAATTGTTTCGCGGCGTGGACTCTGCGGTCCAGCTTCAGTTGACTTCCATGGCGCTCCTGGAGCAACTGAATAAGCAAGAGCAGCATTTGATGCTGGGTAAAATCCGACTCGATCCCATGTTGGAGCTGTGCGTGAAGGAACTGGACGTAATGGAGCAAGGCTGGATCGAGGCCTACGAAACAAGGTAGCTTGTCTAGCGCCGGCGCCAAGCCTTCGGGGACGTCTGCAACCAAAAACCGGTTATCGTCGGTCGCAGCATATCCATGGCCAATTCCCGCGGGAATAATTGCCGCTCGATGCTGCGCAACCTCCCCTTCCTTGGCATCTACTGACAGAGATAACGTTCCCACCAACGGCAATACCAGTTGATGATGGTCGTGGGAGTGGCTTTTTCCCTCGTCCTCGTAGGTTCGTATATGCAAGCCGATCTCAGAATACTTCATGCGACCAGTATAATCAGAAACACATGAGAGTCATTACAGAACCACTCTTTCATCCATCTCTCATGCGGGATCCGTCCGAGCCAGCGATGAATTCTGGTCGATCGATTGCATTGAAACGACCGGCTGAGATGCTTCTAGCCGGTCGGCTTCCGTTTACGGGAGCAAACACCCCACAGATACAAAGAGCAGTTTCCTCACAGGTAATCCCGGGTGGACTGGACACTCGCATAGGCAAACCCAAGAGCCGCCATAGCCGTGGCATGAACCTGTGCCG
>NZ_JBQDKB010000113.1:0-10371 GCF_052094685.1 Marinobacter sp. | reverse complement strand
CCCCGATTATCTCATGTCGATACTGCTTGGTTAAGTCCGACAGGCTGCTAGAGGCCTGCCGTTTGTGATCCGCGAAACCCGAAACAAGTTTCAGCATAGCTTTTCCGAGCTGACAGTCTGGGAGAAAAATCGGGGCTAATCGGCGCCGACAACTGGCTACTTGCCTGAAAATACAGCGGGTCGCTTGCTTACAAAGGCCGACACGCCTTCTTGAAAATCGGCGGTCTCTGCGGCTTCCAAAAAGGCTTTGTGCTCAGCGTCGAGTTGCGCGGCCAGCGATCTACCAGCAGCTTGCTCAACAAGCCGTCGAAAGGCGCCAAACGCTTTTGTCGGGCCGCTGGCAACCCGCTTTACGGTGGCTGCCAGTGTATCGTCGTAGGAGTCTGACGAGGCGACCTCAGTCAGCAATCCCCAGTCTTTTGCTTCCGTAGCTGTGAGCGTGCGGCCAAGCAACATCATTTCCGTGGCGCGTGCTGTGCCTATCTTTTGGGGCAAAAACCAGGTGCCGCCGCAGTCTGGTACCGCACCTATCCCGTTGTAGGCAATAAGAAATTTTGCGTTTTCCTCCGCTACGATCAAGTCTGCCATCAGCGCTAGGCTTAGCCCGGCGCCTGCGGCTGCGCCCCTCACACCGGCGATTATCGGCGCATCTATACTGCGCAGCAGGAGAATGGCTTCGTTGAGAGGAATAAGCAGGCCGTTAATGACCTCTTTGGTGTGTTCTGGGGTGCCTGCCATGCTGGCGACATCGCCACCTGCCATAAATGCTCTCCCGGCCCCGGTCATCACAATGCAACGCAATCCCGAGTGTTCCTTTAAAGCTTTGACAGCGCTCAGGAGCGCCTCGGCCATAGGAATGTTCACTGCATTGAGCACTTCGGGGCGGTTGAGCGTAAGGGTTGCGACACCGGTTTGTTCGTCAAACGCGGAGATTACCAAGCTGGTTGTCATGACGGCGGATTCCCTCACTGAGAGTATGTAGATAGCTGTTGAGAATTATAGAGCTGGCAGTCTTGGTCTTTATGATCGAATAGGCTATTTTTAATCTAACACAGGCAATTGACCTGATGTTTACCAAAACAACAATAACCACAATCTGCCGATGTGCGGGGAATAATGCCCAGTATCCTCGAAATAGATAATCTTTCGCTCTCGTTCGGTGGTGTGAAAGCACTGCAGGATGTCAGTTTTCAGGTGCCGGAAAACACCGTGACCACCATAATCGGGCCGAATGGCGCCGGTAAAACGTCACTGTTTAACTGCATTTCCGGTTTTTATAAGCCTCAGCAGGGCACCATTCGGTATCAGGGCGAGGTGCTTGCAGGCGTAAAGCCGCCTGTTCGGGCCGCTATGGGTCTGGCGCGAACCTTCCAGAATATTGCTCTGTTCCGGGGCATGACGGTGCTCGATAACATCAAGCTTGGCGCCCATGTACATATGAAAAGTGGCTTGCTGGGTTCGTTAGCGTACTTCGGTGCGACACGCCGCGAAGAAATGGCGGTGCGCCAGCACGTAGAGCAACACATTATTGATTTTCTGGAGATCGACCATATTCGGCGTAAGCCGGTGGCTAGTCTGTCCTACGGGCTGCAGAAGCGGGTGGAACTGGCTCGTGCCCTAGCCATGCAGCCAAAGGTATTGATGCTGGACGAGCCAGTCGCTGGGATGAACCGGGAAGAAAAGGAAGATATGGCCCGGTTTATTCTCGATATTCGAGAAGAATGGGGCGTGACAGTGCTCATGGTGGAACACGATATGGGCATGGTAATGGATATTTCGGATCATATTGCCGTGCTCAATTTTGGTCAAGTTATCGCTGAGGGCCTGCCTGCGGAGGTGCAGAACAATCCCGAAGTCATCGAGGCGTACTTGGGTACTAGCGATATGGACAGTCTGCGCAAGAAACTGAACCCCGAATGCGAGGTGGCTTGAGTGGATTGGCTCTTTTTTGGGGAAATCAGTCTGGCTGGCCTCGCCATGGGTGGTCTCTATGCCCTGATTGGGTTGGGTTTTGTGATCATTTACAAAGCCACCAAGGTTATCAATTTCGCCATTGGCGAGATCATGATGTTTGCTGCTTATCTGTTTCTGGCTTTTGCCGGAGGCATGGAAATGTCCCCTTGGGTGGCTCTGCCGCTGGCGGTGCTGGGTGGCAGTGTGCTGGGCGGGGTGATCGAAAAGGTGATGATTCGCCCGATGCTGGGGGAGTCATCCATTTCAGTGGTTATGGTCACCATTGGCATCGCCAGTATTCTGGTGGGGCTGGTAGAGCTGATATGGGGCGCAGATCCACAGCTTCTTCCGAGTTTTCTTCCTCGTAAGCCGGTGTTTATTGGTGAAATGTATCTGGCACCTAAGATTGCCTACGGCTTTCTCATAGGTGCTGCACTGCTCATTGCTTACCTGCTGTATTTTCGTTTCTCCCGTGGTGGCATTGCGTTGCGGGCGACGGCTTCAGATCAGGCCGCAGCCTACTCCATGGGCATCAACGTGCGCCGGGTGTTCAATATGTCTTGGGTGTTTGGCTCCCTTGCGGCGTCGCTTGCGGGCGTGTTGGTTGCGGCAACCGGGGGGCTTAGTCCGCAGTTTGGTGCGATCGGCCTGAGTGTGCTGGTGGTGGTGATTGTTGGCGGCCTCGACAGCATTCTGGGCGCACTGATCGCCGGGTTGTTTATTGGTTGGCTGGAAACCGTCGCAGGTGCGTACTTGGGAGGTGCGTATCGTATGCCGGCAACGTTTGCCGTGCTGGCGGTAATTTTGGTACTCCGCCCCTACGGCCTTTTTGGCACCCACGAAATAGAGCGAGTATAAGATGCGCATCGGTGATGCCAAACAGAGTTATCAGGCCGATGAGGCTATCTGGACAAGTTCCACCCAAAAAATATGGTTGGTCATTTTCCTGCTGGCTCTTGCGGCTTTTCCTTTTGTGGCGGATTCCTATCTGCTGTATATGGGCTGTATGGTCGGCATTGCGGTCATTAGCACTACCGGGCTTAACATCCTCACCGGGTTCACCGGCCTGATTTCTCTGGGCCAAGCGGGCTTTATGGGGGTGGGTGGCTACACCGTAGCCTGGTTGTCTCTGAACACGGCATTGCCTTTCCCGGTCACGTTGCTGCTTGCCGGGTTACTGGCTGCGGCTGTTGGTATTCTGGTGGGGCTTCCATCCCTCCGGGTGAAGGGGCTTTATCTGGCGATTGCTACCTTGGCCGCCAGTGTCTTTCTGCACTTCATCTTTGCCGAATGGGAGTCGGTCACCGGTGGTATGGGCGGGCTGAGCCTGGAGCCGGCACACCTGTTCGGACTGACGCTGCAAAGCGACTTTGAGATGTATTTTGTCATCGTACCTCTGGCAGTGCTGATGGTACTTGCGGCTAAAAACGTGTTCCGAACACGCATTGGCCGCGCCTTTATCGCGATCCGCGATAGGGATATTTCGGCTGAAATATTGGGTATCAACTTGCTGCGCTACAAGCTGATGTCTTTCGCACTCAGCTCGTTTTATGCCGGCGTGGCGGGTGGTCTGTTTGCTTACTTTTACCGCGTGGTTACGCCGGAAAGTTTTCCGCTCTCCATGTCTATTTTTTATCTGGCGGCGGTTATTGTCGGTGGCATGGGAAACCTACTGGGCGGCATTCTCGGCGCAGCCTTCATGACGTTGATCCCGGAACTGCTCGGCCTGCTCACAACTGCTCTTACCCCCTATTATCCGAACGCGCCGGTATTCATGTCGCCGATGCTTGGAATTATCTTCGGCGCGTTGATCGTGGGTTTCCTAATTTTTGAACCGCACGGGTTGGCGGAGATTTGGCACCGTATACGGCGCTTTTTCAGTTTATGGCCCTTCAGGAACTAGTGGATTTAACAACAAGAAGCCGCAAGGAGAAGAAACATGTTCAAAAACATCCTCAGTAAGGGCCGCTGGCTCGCAGGTATTGGCAGTATCGCCGCTGCTTTGGGAGCAGCGCCTGTAATGGCACAGGACAAAGAGCCCATCGTATTTGGTGGCTCCATTCCGCTGTCTGGCGTGTTCGCCTTTGCCGGCGTGCACCTTCATGCCGGCCTTACCGACTACACAAGCTGGATCAACAGCGAGGGCGGAATCAATGGCCACCCGGTGAAGTATGTAATGGAAGACACCGGTTATGAGGTAGACCGCTCCGTAGCCGCCTTCAAAAAAATCACCGGCAGTAACACCGTTCCGGTTTATTACGGCGACAGCACCGCGTTTATGAAAACCATTGCCTCAGAACTGAACAGCCGAGGCACCACGCTGATGAGTGGCGCGTCCTTCGCTACTGCTCTGACCGACAATGAAAAGTATCCGTACCAGTTCATTCCCGGCCCAAACTACACCCAGATGTTCGGCATTATTCTTGAGTATATTGCGACGCAAGGCAAAGATGGCGATATGCCTACTGTTGCGTTTGTATACAGTGATACCGAGTTTGGTAAAGACCCCATCGAAAGCAGCAAAGCCAAGGCGGCTTTGATGGGCATTGAAGTTGTCGAAGAGATTGTCACTAAGCCCGGCAGTGTGGATGTGTCTGCAGAGATACTGAAGTTGCGGCGGGTGCGCCCTGACTTCGTGGTATTCCACGGTTATGTGTTGTCGCCTATCAACGAGTTTATGGTGCAGATGCGACAGATGGGCTTGGACACCAAGTTTATGGGTACTTTTTGGTCTACCGACAAACTCATCATCGACAAGATGGGTGCGGACGCCGACGGCTATATGGGTGTGATGCCGTACAACTATTACGACAGTGCCGAGGGCGGCCCGATGCTAGACGCTTTGCGCGCCACTGCGCAAAAGAGCGATCCGGATGCCGGCTACCGCCCGACCGGCTATATGCAGGGCTGGTTTAACGCCATGGTTTGGACCGAGGTGATCAAGCGCACGATGGATGCAGGCAAAGAGCTGACCGCCGATAACATGGCCGAGTCTCTGGCTTCCATCAAGGATTGGGACACCGGCGGCATTATCGGTATCCCGGTTACGGTGCATGACATGTCTTTTCCGGTGGGCCGCATTTGGCGTGTGAACGCGAAAGAAGCCCGCTATGAGCCGGTATCCGACTGGATTCACCTCGACTGAGACACTGTATGGAAGCCTTGCTGGAAATCGATAACATAGAAGTGGTTTACAACAAGGCGGTGCAGGTTCTTCGGGGCCTGTCGCTGCGTGTTCCCCAGGGCGCCATTGTGGCACTGCTGGGGTCCAACGGTGCCGGCAAATCTACCACGCTCAAAAGCGTGTCTGGGTTGCTGGCTCTGGAGGACGGTGAAGTGACGGCCGGTGAGATCCGCTTCAAAGGCCGCTCTTTGAAGGGAGCGGCGCCGGAAAAACTGGTTCGTGAGGGCTTGTTCCACGTGATGGAAGGCCGCCGGGTGTTTGAAGATCTCACCGTTGAGGAAAACCTCGTGGCAGCAACTTATGCCCTGAGCGGGCGCAAGCAGTCACTGAGCGATGCCTACGAGCTGGTCTACGATTACTTTCCCCGCCTCAGGGAGCGACGCAAACAGCTTGCGGGTTACCTGTCTGGCGGGGAACAACAAATGCTGGCGCTTGGCCGAGCGCTGATTGCCCAGCCCGAGCTGATCATGCTGGATGAGCCGTCGCTAGGCCTGGCACCTCAGTTGGTTGAGGAAATATTCACCATCATCGCCCGCATCAACCGGGAGCAGGGTACGGCAATATTGTTGGTGGAGCAGAACGCGGCGGTGTCTTTGGCCATTGCTTCCTATGGCTACATCATGGAGAACGGCAAAATTGTGATTGATGGCCCGGCGGACAAGCTGTCATCCAACGAGGATGTGCAGGAGTTCTATCTCGGGGTCGGGGGCAAAGAAGGTGAGGCCCGAAGTTACCGAGACATCAAACATTACAAGCGCCGTAAGCGGTGGTTGTCATGACAACACCGCAGGTTCGCGACTTAACGCTTACCCAAATGCTCCGGGCCCATGCAAAAGAGCGACCGGGCATGCTGGCGCTTCGTCAGAAAGATTTTGGCATTTGGCAAGCGTTCTCCTGGCAAGATTACTACCAACGGGCCCGGCACTTCGGCCTGGGTTTGCGCGCACTTGGTTTGTCTGAAGGTGGCCACGTCGCCATTATTTCGGAAAACCGGGTGGAGTGGGTCATCGCGCAAATGGGTATTGGCTTGGTAAAGGGTATTTGTGTTGGCGTTTATCCCACGAGTCCCTGGAATGAAGTGGCTTACGTGCTTGAGCACAGTGACGCAGAAATGGTGGTGTGTGAGGATCAGGAGCAGACTGACAAGGTTCTGGAAGCCTGGGCTCAGTTGCCACAGCTTAAACACAATATTGTTATTGATCCGAAAGGGTTGCGGGCCTACGCGGCACCCCCGCCGTCGTTTGAAGACATAGAGGCGATGGGGCGGGAGTTTGAGGCCGGTCATCCTGAGTTGATTGATGAGTTGCTCGACAGCCAGCAAATGGATGACACAGCCCTGATGATCTATACCTCCGGTTCCACCGGTCGGTCTAAAGGCGCCATGATCAGCTGGGGTAACCTACAGGCCGGCGCGCCTGGGTTGATTGAACTGCTGGGAGTGGATCAACACAGTTCCAGTTTGTCCTATCTGCCGCTGTGCCATGTGGCGGAGCAAGCATTGACCAATATCGCGCCGGTTTACGTGGGCAGCGCGGTGAGTTTTGGTGAGAGCCTGCGCACGGTTCAGGAAGATCTTCGAGAGATTGCACCTACGTTTTTTCTGGGGGTTCCGCGGATATGGGAAAAGCTCCACTCCGCTATCTATATCAAAATGCAGGAGACCGGGCGTATACGGCAGGGGCTTTTTAATCGCGCGATGAAAGCCTGTGAACCGCTAGCAACCAAACCAAAAGCCCAGTGGGGTCTGGGTGAAAAGCTCACCTTCAGCATTCACTACTGGCTGGTATTCCGTGCCTTGCAGAATTTTATCGGGCTGCGTTGTTGCACCATCGCACTCACAGGCGCGGCGCCGATCTCAACAGGTATTCTTCAGTTTTTCCGAACGTTGGGTATCCCTCTGGTTGAGGTGTATGGCCAAACGGAGAGCACGGGTGTGGCGACCGCTCAGCGCCCGGATAATGTGTGCCTTGGCACGGTCGGTGCCGCTGTTTCTGGGTTGGAAGTGGCCTTGGGGGAGCAAAATGAAATCATCATGCGTGGTGGCACGGTGTTTAAGGGCTATTACAAGAATGACGAGGCAACAGAAGCGACCCTGAAGGATGGCTGGTTGCTGACCGGCGATGTAGGTGAGTGGCAGGAAGGTCAGCTGAGAATTGTCGATCGGCTCAAGGACATCATGATTACCGCAGGAGGCAAGAACTTGTCGCCCACCGAGATTGAAAACGCCATCAAGGCGAGTCCCTATATTAAGGAGTGCATCGTTATTGGTGAGGCTCGCAAGTACGTCTCAGCGCTGATTCAAGTGGACTTCGAGACAGCCGCAAAGTGGGCGGAGCAGGAGCGTATTGCGTACACCACGTTTCGTAGCTTAACCGAGCATGAAAAGGTGCAGGAACTGATTCAGGCAGAGGTGAACAAGGGCAATGACAAGCTGCCACAAGTGGCCCAGATCAAACGCTTTCACTTGCTGAGTAAAGAGCTGGATCACGATGATGATGAGGTGACCGCCACCATGAAAGTGCGTCGAAGTAAAATTTATGAGAAATACACAGAGGTGATCAAGTCTCTGTATAGCTAAATACCGAGATGCTTGAGCGTGGGGACCGTTGCTATCAGCGGTTTTGATGGATGGGTTTTAGGGTGACGTTGCAGACAATAGCTTGCGAACGACTTAGGTCAAACCACGTGAGTATCTGGTCTGCTAAACTTGCCCTGTTTCTTAACCCTTCCTACACACCCTTCTTGAGCTAGGTACCATGATTGAAAACCGACGTTCTGAAACTCTACCCGCCCGGCGAGGCCATCAGCGTATTGTTCCGCGGATGGCTCTGGTCATATCCGGGCTGTTTGCACTTGCGTTCGGCTCCTTTGCCAGTGCCGCAGAACCTGGCATCGCCAGCTTCACTCACCACCCCGTGGGCTATATTGCCATAGCGATATTTGTGATCGCCTATGCGTTCGTGATGCTTGAAGAAAAGCTGCATCTGCGTAAGTCCAAACCGGTGTTGCTGGCAGCTGGTCTGATCTGGTTCCTGGTTGCCGGTGCGGCGGCGATGAATGGTGATACAGAAAGTGCCAACGCAGCATTGAAGCACAACCTTCTGGAATACTCCGAGCTCTTGCTGTTCCTGCTGGTGGCGATGACTTACATAAACGCCATGGAGGAACGTCAGCTTTTTGATGCGCTCCGTGGCTGGCTGGTGAACAAAGGTTTCAGTTATCGGAGCCTGTTCTGGATCACCGGTTTACTTGCCTTTTTCATCTCGCCTATCGCCGATAACCTGACTACCGCCTTGTTGATGTGCGCCGTGCTGTTGAAAGTGGGTGAAAACAGCCCGCGTTTTATTGGTCTTGGCTGTATCAATATCGTCATTGCGGCAAACGCCGGCGGTGCCTTCTCGCCGTTTGGCGATATCACAACCCTGATGGTTTGGCAGAAAGGCGTGGTTGAATTCACCGAATTCTTCCGGTTGTTCGTCCCTGCTGCCGTGAACTACTTGGTGCCAGCTATTATTATGAGCTTTGCCATCCCAGGTGAACCGCCGGGGAAAGCCACAGATACAGTGATTATGAAGCGTGGCGCTCGCCGTACGGTTGTGCTGTTTTTGCTGACCATCACTACCGCCGTATTGGGGCACAACTTCCTGCACCTGCCGGCTGTGGTTGGCATGATGATGGGCTTGGCGTATCTGCAGCTGCTCGGTTATTACCTGCGCATGAGTTTCAAGCGCGGTGTTGCCCGTGAGCGTGTCTGGGCGGAAAACCATCACAATACCAGGTTGTTGGCGAGGCTTGATAAAGCGGTACCTTTTGACGTGTTTAACCCCATGGCCCGCACAGAATGGGACACGCTTCTCTTCTTCTATGGCGTAGTACTTTGTGTGGGTGGTCTCGGGTATATCGGCTACCTGTCTGAAGTTTCCCACCTGTTGTATGAAGGCTGGAATGCCACAGGCGCCAACATTACCGTTGGTGTTCTGTCTGCCATTGTCGACAACATCCCGGTGATGTTTGCTGTGCTCTCGATGGAGCCGGATATGTCTCACGGCCAGTGGCTGCTGGTCACGCTAACGGCGGGTGTGGGTGGTTCTCTGCTATCTATCGGTTCAGCGGCCGGCGTAGCGCTGATGGGCCAGGCCCGGGGCTACTACACCATCATGACGCACCTGCGCTGGACACCGGTGATCGCACTTGGATACATAGCATCTATCGCAACCCATATGTGGCTGAACGCCAGCTTGTTCTGACACCTGTTACACGGAGCCCGCTCAGGGCTCCGTTGCTTAACCCCCTCTGTTTAACTTCGCTCAACGCATGGTTTTCAGGGCAGTTGCCCACTTTTCCAGCTCTGTCAGCATTGCTGTGGCGGAAGGATCGATAAGATCGTTGGAGTGGAATACCTTATTGTCGTCCAGATGATTCCACGCCATGGGTACCATCACGCCTTCAACCATCGGCATCATCTTCAGCGTGGTTACCAGCTGACGAGCCAGAGTCGCCGCACGCACCCCGCCAGCAGCACCGCCATAGCTTACGAACCCACAGGGCTTGTAATTCCATTCGCTGTAAACGTAATTCAGAGCGTTCACAAAGGCCGGAGGTGGGCAGAAGTTGTACTCCGGCGTCACAAACACGTAAGCATCTGCAGCGTTCACGCTTTCGGACCAGTTCTTTGTATGTGCGTGTTCGTATATACCTGAACGTGGGTGTTTGGCTTCGTTGTAAATCGGAAGATCGAAATCTGCCAGGTCTACCAACTCGCAGTCAAAGCTGGAGTTTTTTTCGGCAAAGTCCCGAAACCAAATGGCTACAGACGGGCCAATACGGCCGGGTCGCGTACTGCAAATTATGATATTTAGCTTAAGCGCCATAGACAGTATCTCGAGTGGTTGTAAATGCCAGCCTGAAGCCGACGGATGTGAAGCTGATACTGAATCTAAAGACTTGAGCGCGAGAGATCAAACGAAGCATTCTGAGAGAGATGAACAAGGAATCCGATCAAGTGTGAAAGTAGGTTTGAGCGGTTACTCCTTTGAGAAGGCTGGGCAAAAATTCTAAAACACATCATTTCAAAAATTCGTCAGTGAAGATTATAACGCCTCTGAAACACCCGTGGCACAGCGCATTAAAGAAATTGCACAGAGATAGTGTGTTTCTGGTTATCGTTTATCCTCGCTTTGCTTATTGCTCGCGAATAGTGTTTTTGGAGGCTCGTCGTCCTTCGTACTAGGAAC
>NZ_JBQDKB010000112.1:0-10490 GCF_052094685.1 Marinobacter sp. | reverse complement strand
AAGTCCGACAGGCTGCTAGTGCGTTTTTACCTAAGCGCGCCAAGAGTCGGCATGGGAGGGGGAAGCGGATGTTTATTTGGGAAGGTGTCAGTGAGTTTGTGGCAGTTGCAGAAACAGAGAGTTTTACCGCTGCCGCTAAAAGGCTGGGCATCTCTACCGCCCAGGTTAGCCGCCAGGTCAGTGCTTTAGAAGCCAGGCTATCAACCAAGTTATTTTACCGAACCACTCGCAAGGTGTCGGCAACTGAAGCCGGGCAGACCTATTATCAACACTGCAGGCAGGTGCTTGATGGCCTAGAAGAAGCAGAGCGTGTCATGACAAACCTTCAGTTGATCCCCAAGGGCAAGCTGCGGTTGACTGCGCCGATAACTTTTGGCGAGAAGGTCATTGCCCCTATGGTCAACAATTTCGTACTGCGCTACCCGGAGCTTGAGATACAGCTAAATCTAACCAATCAGAAATTGGACTTGGTGGCCGGAGGCTATGACTTGGCTGTGCGGTTAGGCAAGCTGGAAGACTCCAGCATGATGGCCAAACGGCTGTCGTCACGAACCCTGTATGTATGCGCCTCACAGGAGTATTTGTCGACTTACGGGGTTCCCCACTCTTTGTCAGAGCTGGAACAACACAATTGCTTACAGGGCAACCTGGATTACTGGCGCTTTCAGGAACGGGGCAGGCCCCACAATATCCGGATAAAAGGCAATATTATGTGCGACAGCGGCTGGGCACTTCTGGATGCAGCCGTTAAAGGCATCGGTATTGTTCAGCTGCCTGACTACTATGTTCAGCCTTCGCTGGCCTCTGGGAAACTGATTAGCCTACTGGAGCGATACCAAGAAGCCGATGACGGCATCTGGGCCATTTATCCTCACAACCGCCATTTGTCGCCAAAGGTACGGATGTTACTGGACTATTTGAGCGAACATTTTCAGCCGACCGACAAACACTCGCTATAAAGCGGTAGACGCGAGACGTTATTAAGAAGCCAAAACGAAAAAATCCGTTAGCTATAAATAGCTAACGGATTTTCGAATATGGCGGAGCGGACGGGACTCGAACCCGCGACCCCCGGCGTGACAGGCCGGTATTCTAACCAACTGAACTACCGCTCCGCAATGTCATAACCGATTGCTTTTTAAGGCAATGCAATCAATGCTCTGATTACTCGGTGACAACGAGAGCGCATTATAAAGAGGTACCTGCTTATGTCAACGCCTTTCCTGAAAAATTTCAGAAAACCAGCGTATTACATGGCATCGACCATCGCATCTTTGCCTTGCGCCGTCTTCCGATACTCAATGGGGGTCATGCCGGACCAACGCTTAAACGCTCGATAAAAAGTACTCGGCTCCGAAAAACCAGTAAGGTACACAATCTCATCGATAGACTCATCCGTCGTTGCCAGTAGCTGCCTAGCAAGACGGTAGCGGAAGTCCGCGAGCACCTGATTAAAGCTGGTTTCCGCCTCCGTAAGCCGGGTGCGTAGCGTGCGAGGCTTAATACCCAACCGTGTCGCCACTGCATCCAGCGTCACTTCACCACTATCCAGCAATTCTGCAATAATGCGCTCAACCTGCCCAACAATATCCTTTTTCTCTAGACGGGCAACCTGCTCACTGGCAAAACGCTCGTGCAAATCTAAAAGTTCTGGCTCTGCGTGGGGCGAGGCATGAGCAAGTAGACTAGCAGGAAAGTACAGCCGATTTTCTTCAGCACCGAATATTACATCGCACCCAAGTATTTCCTTTACGTGCTCATGCCCTTCTTCCCGCTCATGCTCAAATTCGATTCGTGAGGGGTGAAACCGGCCATCAGTGATAGAGCGGAAAAATGTGACCAACCCCTGCACAAAGCACTCATTGAAGTGACGAAGGCGCCGAACTTCATCTGAAGCGGTATCCAGCACCATGCAGGCATTATCACCATCAATGTAGAAATCTGTGTTAGCAGCATCGCTCAGCAGTCGCTGATAATTCTTTGCACGCCGCAATCCCTCGCCGAAGGTCGGGCTACTGAGAAACAGGTATTCCAGAACCTGCCCCTTATACACCGGCAGAACCTGCCCAAGATGAAGCCCAATATTGGGGTCGCCGGAGACATCCTCAACGGCTTGCCAGAAAAACATTTGAGCACTGTGGGGAGTGCGAAGCTGCTCTGTGTAAACATAATCCGCATTCACACCCAGCCGACTGAAAATGAGATCGGTATCAATACCCTTCGCTTTCATCGCCTCGTAGATAAGGCGCAACATAACTCCCGCGTCACGTAGTTCCTGCATAAAATCCCGCTTTGTATTTATTGGATACTACTTTGGCCCGGCGGACACCCACCAGAACACCCCAAGTCAATGCGCCGCCTGGACCGGTTTGCCAAACTTGCGGCAAGCCTATAAACCATGCTTGTCAGGCCCTGATTTGGTGGGCTTTTTCCAAAGCCACTTAATACTAACGTCTTGCATTAAAGCATATCAGGCCACAGGCTCACAGTTGTACCAGATTCCAGACGCAACGGGCACCTGTATTAGCAATCTTTCGTCAATCGTTCATGCGCTATCCATGAACATACCGGCTATCAGGGAGAAAAGTTCATGCCAGACACCTTCACTTACCAAGACACCCCTCCAGCTCTGCTGCCACTCTACGGCAGGGCTATCCTGCCAAAAAAAGGTATCTCCGGGACGGACATTTCACTCCCAAAGCTCTCCGCCGAGCTACTTTGTGCGCATACGTCTACCGATGACCTGAGTCAATATGAACGCGTGTGCGGTTTTCACCCCAGCAATCACATACCCATTACCTGGCCCCACATTCTCGCTTTTCCGCTCCACCTTAAGCTGTTAACCGAGAAAGCTTTCCCGCTGCCGCTCCTAGGCCTGGTGCACCTGCGCAACACCATAACTCAGCACAGGGCGATTGGAACGGGAGAGGCTCTGAAGCTTCATGTCTGCCTGGGTGAGCAGGAACGCACCAGCCGGGGCATAGAGTTTGGCATGATAACCACAGCCAGCTCCGCAGGCACTGTCGTATGGGAGGAAACAAGCACCATGCTCTTCCGGCAATCTGAACAACAACCAGAGCCAGCCGTGAAAAAAGCTCCACCGACCTTAGAGCATTACCCAAACACAGAGGAAATGGACGCACCAGAGTCTATCGGGCGCCAATACGCAAAGGTTTCCGGCGACAGTAACCCAATTCACATGCACGCATTGAGCGCCAAGGTGTTTGGATTCCCACGGGCTATTGCACACGGCATGTGGAGCAAGGCTCACGCGCTGGCTATTCTGGAGCAACAGAATGAATGGCATTCAGGCCCAGTAAGAGTGAGCTGCCACTTCAAGAAACCTTTGTTTCTACCAGGCACCGCGCAACTGAACTGGCGAACAGGAAAATCTGGATGGGACTATCAACTGCTGAACGCAAGAGGCGATGCGCCACACCTCAGCGGGCGCATCGAATGGCTCTAAACGGCGTTAGGAGGACTCTCATCGCCGGATGAGCAAGATGGCGTATTAGCCACAGGAAGCGTAAAGAAGAAACAAGCGCCGCCATCTTCGGGGCGCTCAAAACCGATATCCCCTCCTTGAGCTTGAATCAGGGAGCGACAGGTAGGCAGGCCAATACCCATACCCTCTTCTTTGGTGGTATAAAAAGGCAGGAATAGCTTTTCTTCAGCATCTTCCGTAAGCCCAACCCCATGGTCGCGAACTTCAACTCGCACATAGCCATCACTGGTCACTTTTGCACTCACCTCAACAGGCGATGAAGACTCAGCACTGCGTGTGGCCTCGAGTGCATTTCGTATTAGGTTGAGCGCAACTTGCTGCACCTGTATTGGGTCGGCCAAAATATCCGGCAAATCCTCCGGCACGCTAAGCTCAATCGCCCCATCGTTGTTACGGGCATCCACCTCGGCAAACTGACGCGTGTCCTCTAGCAAAGCAGCTACAAATAACTCTTCCTTACCGGTTGCCGGCTTTTTCATAAATCGCCGGATCCTGCGGATAATTTCACTGGCACGGTGAGATTGTGCCTCAATCTTGTCGAGGGTTTCCTGCAACAAACTCAGGTTAGGATTCTCAACGGCCATCATCCGCTTTGAGACTCGAGCGTAATTGGCTATTGCCGTCAGCGGCTGATTTACCTCATGAGCAACACCTGCAGCCATCTCACCCATGGTGGTCAAGCGGGAAGTATGTGCCAGTTGATGGCGCTGCTCTTGAACAAGCTCTCGCGCCTCTTCCAGGGCCTGCTCACTCTCAAGCTCAGTAGTGATGTCGCGAAACACAACCACCGCCCCGTGCAATTCATCGCTGTCGTGTTTCGGCGTGGAGCGATATTCGGCAGGGAATCCGATTCCATCTGCACGCAGCATTCGGATATCGCGCTGGCTCTCTGCAATGCCCTCACGGCATGTGGCGTGCACCGGAAGGCCTTTAGGGCACTCCGACGCAGTGGAAAAGTGGGTTTCGAAAAAATTACGTCCGATCAGGTCCTCAACCGGACAACGCATAATGACCGCTGCCGCAGGATTGGCGAACTCGATGGTGCCGTTCTCATCAAGGCCGTAGATGCCTTCACTAATAGAGTTGAGAATGCGGGCCTGGTCCCCCCGAAGCTCACGATTGCGCGCCTGCAATTCTCGCTCAAGCCGAATAACACGGGCATGAGTCTTTACCCTGACAATGACTTCCTGGGACTGGAAAGGCTTGGATATGTAATCGGCGCCGCCAAGAGAGAAGCCTTTTACTTTCGCTTGCAGATCATCTAAAGCTGAGAGAAACACCACAGCACAATCAGCCGCTTCAGGGTCGGCCTTGAGGCGTTGACACACCTCATAGCCATCCATTTCCGGCATCATGATATCAAGCAGGACAACTTCAGGCTGATGGCGACGAGCAAGATCCAGCGCCTTCTCACCTTCATTGGCAATCAGCAGTCGATAGCCTTGGTCTTTCAGTGTCTCATAGAGAACTTTCAGGTTCTGTGGATTGTCATCCACGAGCAGAACCGTAACCTCTGAATTTTCGCTGACAACTTCAGTCATATAGTAAAAGGCCGGTCAAAAAGATAACCGCATAATGCCGACAGGATTACCGCGCGTCGATAAGGTTCTTTACGGACAGCACCATACGAACCAGGTGTGCCAATGAATGGGTACCCATCTTATGCATTACTCGGGAACGGTGAATCTCTACGGTGCGCTGACTAATCTCCAGCTCGATAGCGATTACTTTGTTGGCCTGGCCTTCTATCATGCGATCCATGATCTCGTGTTCACGAGGGGTCAGGCTTTTGATCCGGCGAATAATCTCCTGTTTTTCATCAAGGGTTTTGCGCTGTTCCAGATCCTGCTCCAGCGCAGCTTCGATTTTCTCAAGCAGCGCCTCCTCGCGGTATGGCTTCTGAATAAAGTCCACAGCGCCTTCTTTCATGGCGTCTACGGCCATGGGCACATCGCCATGCCCGGTCACAAAAATGATCGGCAGAATAGAGTGCTTCTCGTTCAGCTTTTTCTGCAACTCCATGCCGTCCATGCCCGGCATGCGAATATCCAGCACAATGCACCCGGCCATAGTTTCGGAGTAATCCTTGAGAAATACCGCTGCACTCTCATAGGTTTTGACCGTTTTTTCGTCAGACCTCAATAACAGCTCCAGTGAGTCACGAACTGCCTCGTCGTCCTCTACCACGTACACAGTTTGCTGGATATCAGTCATGGGTGTGCTCTCTCCTGTCTGTTTTATTTTGGCCGCTATTCAGTGAATTGACGGATCTTTCTGATCGTCCTTGGCGTGTTCTTGGCGCTCGTGCTCACGCATTTTCTCAAGCCGCTGCTGGATAATGCCAAAAACGCTCTGTTTCGGATAGTTGCCTTTGCTGTCTGCCTTACCGGCTGGCTTGCCCAAAAGCAAAGTTACGGCCTCCTCAACACTCGAAACCGCGTACACGGAAAACCGGCTTTCCCGTACAGCTTGAACCACTTCGCTGTCGAGCATGAGGTTCTGCACATTATTGGCCGGCACAATCGCGCCTTGGGTACCCGTTAGCCCACCCTTAAGCTGACAGGTGGCAAAGAAGCCTTCAACTTTTTCGTTAACCCCGCCAATAGGCTGCACCTCGCCAAACTGGTTAACAGAACCCGTAATGGCCAGTTCCTGCCGCACAGGAATACCCGAAATCGAGGATATCAGCGCGCAGAGCTCTGCCAACGAGGCGCTATCACCGTCCACCTCACCATAGTTCTGCTCAAATGTTAGGCTCGCAGACAAGTGCATCGGGTCATTCACAGCAAAGTGAGACGCAAGCCAAGAGCTAAGAATCATCACGCCCTTGGAGTGAATATTGCCTCCCAGTTTCACATCCCGCTCAATATCCATAATCCCGCCGTCTCCATAATAGCAGGTGGCGGTTACTCGGTTGGATAAACCAAACTCAAACCCGCCGGTGGACAGCACAGACAGCGCATTAACCTGACCAACAACCGAGCCTTGCGTCGACACCAACGTGGAGCCATCGCGGATTGAATCATAAAATTGATCGCGAATCCGGCTGCTTCGGTATTTGGCACTTTCCAACGCCCTCTCCACATGAATATCCTGAATCAATTTAGCGCCGGCCTGCCGTGCCCAGTAGTCCGATTCCCGGAGCAAATTGGCAATATTAGCCGCGTGCAACGAGAGTCTGTCCTGGTGCTCTGCCATACGGGCACTGTACTCAATGACTCTTGCCACCGCTTTGTTTGAGCAATGCAGCAGGCTCTTTTCTTTAACCACGCTGGCAATAAACTTAGCGTACATCACCTGGCTGTCTTCCGAACGGTACATCTCATTCTCGAAGTCCGCCGTAACGCGAAACAGCTCGGCAAACTCAGGATCGTAATCCTGTAGCAACATCCAGGTTTCACGATCACCGAACAGCACGAGCTTCACATCCAGCGGCACACCCTGGGGCTCAATCGAGATAGTCCCTGACAGGGTCAGTTCCCGCTCAAGGGAATTGATCTGAATGGATCTGGCGCGCAGGGCCCGCTTCAACCCATCCCAAACAAAAGGCTGCTCCAGCATCTTGATGGCATCCATCAACAAATAGCCACCGTTGGCACGGTGCAGGCTGCCCGCACGAATCAGAGAAAAATCAGTGAATACTGTGCCCTTGTAGGTGACATTCTCCACGTATCCAAACAGATTGTGATAAGTCGGGTTGTCTTCCACCACCATGGGAACTTCGTTGGTCTTCTGGTGTACCAGCACGTTGACGAGATAACGACGCGGCATTTTCTTATCCAACGACGCATAGGCAATGGCTGCCTGCTCTTCGTTGTCATCAAGAAAAATCTCTAAATTCTCAACCAAATCCGCCCGCACAGCTTCAAAGTAGCCAACCACATCTGGAAGATTCTTGTAGCTTTCAATCAGCGCATCAATCTGGTGGCTAGATATACCTTCCAGAGTTTCCTTATTCAGCGCTTGTTGCTTGTCGGCATACTCCTGCTCCCAGTCCGCCAATTTGCGTAGCGCTTGACGAAGCTTTTTCTCAAGCTTGTTGATCGAATCTTCATATTTGTCACGCTGAGCGTCCGTTAGTGCCTTGAACGTCTCTGCGGTATGAGGCTTATCACCCTTCATCGCCACCAGTCGGTAACCGCCGGGAGTCGTAATATTCAGGCTGACTTTCTTTCGGCGCGCCTGTGCGGCCACTTTTTCAAGCTCATCTTCCTGCTTCTTCCCATACTCTTCTTTCAACTGCTCGGAGCGCTCCAAAAAGCTGTCACTGTCGAAGGTCTGAGGAATAACTTTCACCAGCCGGCTCATGAGCTTTTCCATATCCTGCTTCAGCCGCACTCCCTTACCCGCTGGTAATTGAAGCAACTTGGGAACCCGTGGTTCCTCAAAGTCAGCCACATAACACCAGTCATGGCTTTGCTGCTTAGTATCCAGGTGATGCTCCAAGTAACGCAGCATCATCGTGCGTTTGCCCAGACCGTTACGCCCTACGGCATACACGTTATAGCCACCATGGGGCATAGCCAGCGCAAAGCGTACCGCTTCCTGGGCGCGATTCTGGCCTACAATTTCAGCCAGAGGCTCCAGTTGTCTGGTGGATTTGAACGGCAGTTCTTTCAGAACACAGGCTTTGTACAGCTGGGGCAGAGACAGTGGCTTCAAGGTTGGGTCCTGTAACAGTTGACTCATTGGCCGGTCATTGTAGGTTCTGCGAACCCGTCTGTCGCGCTCACAGGAAAGAATTGTAGCAAACGCTCCGGGAAGGCCTTCTTTGTGATCAACCTCACACTTTTTCGCCCCCTCGTTGTTCTCATCCATACCCGAACACTACACTTAACCTTCCGACAATGTCTTTTCGACTTTATAGTCGGCAATAACAATTACAAAATACGCAATGGATGCCTGCCTATGATGAGTGATTCCGCAGATCGCAGGATCAAGGATCGCTATCCGGCCTCCTGCCTGAGAGTGCAGATACGCGAGCGCAGGTTGCTCCGCTGCGGCAAGAACCCAGCGCAAGTTACCTGTCTTGATCTGAACCGTTACGGCATGGCTGTACTAAGTCCTCGGCCCATAGAGCCAGGCACGCGCCTGCTTATGGATTTTGAAGGCAAGTACATCAATGAGTCGAAGGTTTGCGCCCGAGTGGTGGAGTGCCTTCCCTTTCAGGCTGGCTACCGGATAAGCGTGCAGTTCAGTTACTGCCTCAATAAAAAGGGATATTCCAGAACGGTAGATAACGCCCTGTCGCGCATCGAAGGTTTTTATAATCGTTTCGCCAGCTAGCTCGCCTCAGAACAGCCCTGCATCCAGGCTGGCTGCAACATACATCCCCAGCTCACGGCATTGCCCTTCAAACTCATCTCGATATTCGCCCCGACATACCAGTGGCTCCTGAACAGCTTTCCAGCGCAACCCGGTGGTAATGCTTTCGATAGCGCGTTGGGTGCCAGTGCCGTCGTGACCCGCTCGAATGTAAAAAGCAAATGGAAGGCCTTGGGTTTTCTCCAGGCAGGGATAATAACTGCGATCGAAGAAGTCCTTCAAAGCGCCGCTCATATAACCGAGGTTTTCAGTGGTGCCGAGGATAATGGCATCACAGGCAAGAACATCATCCGGGCCAGCATCGAGTGGCGCCAGCACGTTTACTTCTACGTTTTCAATATCTTCATGGCCTGCACCCTGGGCGACCGCTTCGCGCAGGGTGAGGGTATTCAGGGAAGGCGCATGAGAAACAATAAGCAATTTCTTTTTGCGATCCATAACGCACCTCCCGGGACACTTTAGATCAGTTCACCACTCGCTTCCTCGGCAGCCTCGGCGGCCGCAGCAGCGTCTTTCTTGGAAACTGGCTTCGGCATCAGCCTATCACGCACCTTGGCTTCGATTTCCTTGGCAATTTCCTTGTTTTCTTCAAGGAACTTACACGCATTGGCTTTGCCCTGGCCAATTTTATCGCCATTGTAGGCATACCAAGCGCCAGATTTATCCACAAAGCCTTCTTTAACGCCCATGTCGAGCACTTCGGCCAGTTGATAAATACCTTTGCCGTAAAGAATCTGGAACTCGGCTTGGCGGAAAGGAGGGGATACCTTGTTCTTAACCACTTTAACGCGGGTTTCGTTGCCCACAACTTCGTCACCGTCTTTTACGGCGCCGATGCGGCGGATATCAAGGCGAACAGATGAGTAGAACTTAAGAGCGTTACCACCGGTGGTGGTTTCGGGCGAACCGAACATTACGCCAATTTTCATACGAATTTGGTTGATAAACACCAGCATACAGTTAGCATGCTTCACGTTACCGGTCAGCTTACGCAATGCTTGAGACATCAAGCGGGCTTGCAGGCCAACATGGCTGTCGCCCATTTCGCCTTCAATTTCTGCTTTAGGTGTCAGAGCCGCCACGGAGTCGACGATAATAACGTCTACTGCGTTGGAGCGTACCAACATGTCGCAAATTTCCAGCGCCTGCTCACCAGTATCTGGCTGGGAAACCAGCAATTCGTCTACATTCACGCCGAGCTTTTCTGCGTAGATGGGGTCTAGCGCGTGTTCTGCGTCGACAAACGCGCAGGTTTTACCTTCTTTTTGTGCTTCGGCAATAACCTGGAGAGTCAAGGTAGTTTTACCAGAGCTTTCGGGGCCGTAAATCTCAACAATACGGCCTAGCGGAAGGCCACCTATACCCAGAGCAACATCCAGCCCAAGGGAACCCGTTGAAACTGCAGGGATGGCCTCGCGAGGCTGATCGCCCATTTTCATGATCGCGCCTTTACCAAACTGGCGTTCAATCTGACCAAGCGCTGCGTTCAATGCCTTTTTGCGATTGTCTTCCATCAGTGCAAACCCTCTGTTGCCTTGGCCGCCAGCGAGATAACAAAACCGGCGAAGAGATAATAAATCGGAACCTGTACAGTGGTTACACCAGGATTCCCTGTATATTTGAACAGTATTAAAACATACCCCGAGAAAGAGGCCAACCC
>NZ_JBQDKB010000111.1:0-10562 GCF_052094685.1 Marinobacter sp. | reverse complement strand
CGTTTCGCCCCGGACGGAAGCCGTAGCTGTCCGCTGAGAATTCCGGGTCGAACAGAGGGTTGGCAGACAAACGTGAAAAATTCCCCAGAAATGCTCCCAACCTGTTGAAATATTGATTTTTAGACCACGGTTTTTATCCTGATTCATCTTCGGAGCTTGTCCGATCCTTGGGCTGTCCTTGAGGGGCGATTTCAGCAAGTTTTAAATCAAATAACTGCTGTCCTACCGGACGTCTAAAGTCCAACGTGTAATCTCCGAAACGATTGATATGACGGGTTCGGTATGGCGATAGTGCTTTCAGGACATCCTCCGTGATGGCGATTCCTTCCGCTGCCATCTCCCGCAACACTCGGCTGAGGGCTTCGACGTTGTGTAAGATCAGCATGTTTGCCACCAGATGATTGTACTTCACCACCTTTTGTTGTTCGTGCCGCAGGTTGGCCGTAATGATGCCCTCGCCACCAAAGAAGCTCCATTTCGCAAAGCCGTTAAACTGCTCGTTCTTGTTGGTTGCGGCGTGGATGGTCTGACGCAACTCCACATCGTCAATGTAATTCAACAGGAAGCCGGTCCGTACCACCTTGCCCAGCTCCCGGAACGCGAAATACAGTTTATTCTTGCGGCTGTAGGTTCCCAGCCGCCTCAGGATCGTTGATGCAGTAATTTTACCGAGCTTGATGGACACGGCCACACGCAACATATCCGGAAGGTGTCGTTCAATCCGAGGCCAGTCTATCTGACCATTGAACAGCTCTTCGATATGCGCGTAACGAAACCGCCGGTCGGGCCGGTAGAAGTTCAGATCCTTGATGTTCCGGATACGCGGCATCAGCTTGATCCCCAGCAGATAGGCCAGCCCGAAAACAGGATAGCTTTGCGCCTGCGTATCACCGTGCAAGGTATCCGGCTGGATATCGCTCCGGTTCTCAAGTAGTCCGTCGAGGATGTACACCGCTTCGTGAACACCACAGGGGATGAAATGACTGAACAGCGCGATATAGGTGTCCGAGACGTGGTAGTAACCAATGCCGCCGTAACCGCCATAGCGGATGTGGTATTCGCTGAGCAGGTTTTGCTCGTAGAGGTTCCATTTAGTGCCGTCGGCGGCAGCCCGTCGGCCTGTGCCCCAGTAACCGGGCAGTTCGTATTTTTTGTACGCGTTGATGACCTTGACGACCGCGCGGTCCAGTCTGTCTTCTGTGACGTGGTTGAGATTGAGCCAGGCCACCTGGCGACGGTTCAGTTGCTTGATGGAATCGGCCGTCTGGGAGGGCCCCAGGTTGCAGCCGTAGCAGAAAAGCGTAGCGATGAACCGCAACCGGGGGTTTTCCACGCGCCCCTCATAGCCTGACAGTGGCCCGAATTCCCGATGTAACCCAAGCCAGCGCTCCGCATCGACCAGAACGTCGACGATGCTGCGGGTGCCAAGCCGACGTGTAATATCGTCATCGAGGGCCTGCCAATTCGTCGGTAGTCCCTGCTTCTGGTTGCGTTTGATCACGATGCGACCGTCTTCGATCGCGGCGTGTGTGTTGTCCGGGAAGGCTGAGTCCACCGAGCGGCTCACCTGAGTCAATTGATCCTTGAGATGGCGACTGAGAGCCTTCGGTTCGATGGGAAGCTCCACTTCCAGCCCGTACTGATCAATTTCCTGCTCGTAATCCGACCAGCTCACCAGTTGATCCCGATGGTCATCGAAACGGTCCCCGTGAACGACCGCAAGATCGGCAGACTTCAGTTCCTGTTTCACCAGATTCAAAACGGCCAACTCAAAATATTTACGGTGAACCGTCACACTGTCCGGCCGGATGAAAATCAGACGGCGCCACTTTTCGAGCGTCCACTTGGTCTGCTGGATGCTTTCGACCAGATCCGGCGCATGGACCCGCAAATCCAGCGTCTCGGCTTTCAATGAACGGGTCTTCCGGAGTAACTCGATCAGTTGAATCGACAGTAAGTCGCTGGAGGTGCTTTGAAACGTGAGTATTTCCAGACAGTTGTACAGCAGGCTGCGTTTGGAGCGAAACGGGCGCAACATGAAAGGCAGATAGTTGTTGCCCGCATAGGCCAGATGCTCCTCGCATTCGTCCAGCCACTCCTGGCGTTTGTCTCCGACAACGGTCTGAAGCGATTGCCAGGGATTTGGCTCTGCCGCCATTGCGGTCAACACATCCTTAAAGCAGGACACCAGTCGATCTGTGCGCAGAGTCTGTTCCATTTGATAGGTCAGGAGATTCTGCTGGGCTGTGGTTTCAAGTTGCCTCATCATCTTGATCAAGAGCTCGGCGGTATCATCCAGCGATTGGGCATACTGTTGCCGAATCAGGATCACCGCCAGGGCATAGCGTTTACGCGTTGGGATTCGAGCCATTTTGGCCACATCAAGTGCTCGTGCTTCCTGGGCGAACTGTCGCCGCTTGGTCGCCGGGATTGATTTGACGCCTGGCAATTGCTCGACCATGTCCCTCAGCCACCTGAGGTGTTGCAGGTAAGATCGGATTTCCTTGTTTGTCGGTTTACGAATTTCACGCTTCAGACGTTGCCAGCCGCTGAGCTCAAGCCCCGGTGGTGATACCAGCAAAGCATTGATCAGTGCTTTTGCTTCGCCCCCGAGTTCGCTGACGATAGACCGGTAACAGCGGTCATTGACGGTGGCCCGGGCATCCTTGGCGAACCGTAACAGCACCGTAAAGCCGGGAATCTCAAAGCGGTGACGCACCAACTCCTCCAGAAGGATATTGATGATATCGGCCAGCACCTCGCGGGACTCGGCAGCGTTTATGGCTTGGTTTGCGAGCCAGATGCGGTCTTCATCGTCCAGGACTCGGCTGCCGACGTAGGCCCGAATCCAATTGATGTGGCGATCGCGGGCGCTGGATTGATCATACTGCCTCTGCTGGATCTTGGTCGGCCGTTTTCGAAGGCCGAGGCGCTGAGCAATGTAGCTACTCAAATCGGACGGCAGATCACCCGTTGCGCAGAAGAAGCCTTGTTTCTGATAGGCCTTCAGGTGCAACAGTAAAAAATAGCGATGTTGAAGTTGCTTGGCACATCGACGAGCCCAGCGTTGCTCGCTGGCTGTGGGCACGTAAACTGCATCAAGTTCGTGTTGCGGGATATCCGTCCTAAACCGTGGGTAGGCAGTGTCCTGGATGGCGCTCATGACAGGTTCAATCCCACGTCTGCCCGGTGGCGGGGTCCGTGATCAGTGTCTCTACCCAGCATGCTTTGTCGGACGCAATGCGGTGTATCTCATCAATCAAATCGTCCATCATTTCGTCCAGTTGGTCATCCGACGTTGCGGGAACCTGGATGTGGTAGTTTCCATTGTCTTGGTGTTTCACCTCGAACGGTTTCAGACAATGGGTTTCGATCACCGTGCGGGCCTGGTGGTGTTTCCGGCTGCGAGGACGTTGCGGCTCTAAGGTTAGCTGAACGGTCAATGCCCGGTGACTTGGCTCGGATGCGCTCGTCAGGCGGGGCTGACCGGCAGCAGACGCAACCACGGTTGGAATTTGCATCAGGGCCTGCTCGAACGGTGACTTGGCTTCAATGTATCGCAAGGCAGTCTGGGCATCCTGCCAACCGACATATTCCATGAGTGCTTTGATTTCCCACCCGGAAGCACTGGCCCAGGTGGCAAAGCCGCGTCGCAGCGAATGGCTGCTGAACGCTTGTGCTGCCTCAATGTCCGCGTCTGCCAGCAGCTGGCGCAGCAGCGGCACGATGCTGTTCGGGTGCAACGAAACGTCGGAAATGTGCCCCCATCGGTCAATCGCCCTGAACAGTGAACCACTGGGTTGGTTCAGAAATTCCAGCCAGTCCTGACAGGCCTCGACAGGACAGCATTGCTTCAGGGCAGGCACTTTGTACATTCGCCCCTCTGCTTGACGGTCCCCCTTGCTCCGGCGCAAGTGAAAGGACATGCCTGCACCGGGTGTCAGCACGACATCTTCAATGGTTAATCGGCAGAGTTCGTCACTACGAAAGGCTCGCCAGAACCCGAGCAATACCATGGCCCGATTGCGCAACCAGACTCCGAGACGCCGGGCATCGTGCTGCCGCGCCTCCGCGATCTGTCCTGCCAGCCACTGATCCATTTGCTGGAGCTGGGTGATGGCCAGCGGCTTTGCCTTTTTTTGCCGGTACGGATGCTCTTCGCGAATGCCCTTCAGAACCGTGCGTACTAAAGGGGCTTTCGTCGGATCTGGAAAACCCTGGTCCCGGTGCCAGCGAGCCAACGCCGCCAGGCGCTGCTTCAGAGTGGCAGCAGAAAGACGTTCGGCATGGTCGGCCAGATAGCGAGCCACACTGTCGGCTGTTGCGGGCAGAAACCCGCCCCAGGTCACCTCAAAATGCTCGACCGCTGACCGATAGCTGCGCCGGGTGTTGTCCCGAGTGGCGGCGCGAACGTACCGATCAATCGTCATTGGGCGCACCGACGTCGTCCGACTTCGGCAGTGCTCGTATCGCTTCCCTTAACCAACTTTTTGCCGACTCGCACACGGCCTCATTGTCTGCCTTTGAAACCATCTTTGTGAACGTCTTCGCCACCGCATCGCGCACTTGTTTTTCAGTTGGATCGTCGGGGTTGGCGATCACTGAACCGGCGAGCCTATCCAGAGGAGACCCCTTGGCAGCTCTTTTCTGGCGGGCCTGCACCCAGCTTTGTGCCTCGGCCAATGACGCAAAGTGCTTTTGCTCCACCCAGAAGAAACTGTTTGGAATGGTAATCGAGCGGCCGTCTTTGAGGTAGGCCCTGATCTGTTCGTCAACATCCGGCATATAGGCGTCTTCGCTTTGCAGGCATTCCAGGGCGGCACGGAAGTTCGGTAATGGGTCTGGAAATCGGTTCCGAAAATCAAACGCCCGAAAGGCAAGCACCTGGTCAAGTGGGTCGGCTTGTTTGTGCACTTGTGGGCTCCTTCATTGTGGGCGTATGGCCTCGGTCCCGGGTAGTTGACCAACGCCGTTTCGTACCGGGCTTTGGTCAGTATAGTCGACAAACTGGGTATCACAATGGATAACTCTGGATTATCACATGTCTGTTTGGCAGTGCTTTTAAATTATCTTTCTGACGTATATATTACGTAATTACATGATATGTACTACAGTACGAAATAAACATGAGGACACGATCATGGCCCGAGGCGGCATCACCCAACCCCTGGTCGAGGACGCTCGTAAACGTCTTCTGGCTCGCAATGCTCACCCCTCCATCGACGCCATACGAGCCGAGTTGGGCAACACCGGCTCAAAGACCACCATCAGCAACCACCTGAAAGCGATTGAGGGGCGTGAAAGCACCCGTCTGGACGACGAAGCGCTTCTGAGCAACCACGTAACCGACTTGGTAGGTCAACTGGCTCGGCAATTACGTCAGGACGCGCAGGAGACCATTGAGCAGGCCGAACAGCGCCACCAGGCCGAGGTGGTCAGTCTGCGGGAAGCGTTGGTGGTACAGAACGCTGAGGGCGAGCAACAACAGAAGCGAAATGGCGCTTTGGTGCAGGAGAGGGATGAATTACACGCCGAAGTCGCTGCGCTGCGTGAAGCCCTCTCGAACCTACAGGGCGACGGCCGCGCCCAAGCACAACGCATTGACGATCTCACCGAACAAGTTCTGGACAAGCAACGCCAGGTGGATTCACTGGAAGAAAAACACGGACATGCCCGCGAGGCGCTGGAGCACTACCGGGTTTCTGTGAAAGAGCAGCGGGAGCAGGATCAGCGGCGTCATGAACAGCAAGTTCAGCAAGTCCAAGCGGAGCAGCGCCAATTGCAACAAGCGTTAGCCGTTAAGTGGGAAGAACAGACGCAGTCCACCCGGGAAGTCACTCGCCTGTTTACCGAGTTAACCGAAGCTCGAAAATACTCGGATCAGTTGGAGCAACAGGTTCGCAAGGAGACCCTGGCACACCGGCGCACTGCGAGCCAAAGGGCTCGTCTGGAGCAGGACGTGACAACGCTGCGTGACGGTCAGGTCGCCTCTGGAGAGCAGAAACGGGTTATCAATGAGTCGAAAGGTCAGATCGAGCAACTGGCAACAGAGCTTAAGATAAAGAACGAGATGCTGGCCCGCCTACTACCTGCTGCACCGGAGACGTGAAGGCTACCTATCACACACCGCGGCGACATTACCGGTTACTCGCCAAGACATATTTAGTGGGGATTGGCTGATTCGCAACACAGGTATGCGCCTGATGATGGACATCTACAGCCGCAAGATCGTTGCCTGGGATAAGCCTTGCAAACGCCTGCTTATGACAAAGTAACAGGATTTGCGCCTTTTCTAGCCTCGAATAAAATGAATGGCGTCTTCCCGTGCAGCAACTTATAATCGTTCGGTCTTTGATCATACTGTACTTCACGAAACTCCATTTCAGTAGCCTTTACTGAAGAAAACCCTGCAAAACTTAAGATGCTATAATACGTAGATAAAGCCCAGTTTTTGTCCACTAAATCTAGGACTGATCCACCGGGCAGTCGAAGCTGGACAGGCCTGTCGTCGCCGTCGTGATAGGAAGTGTCTTCATACCCGTTCTTGTACGTGGGAAATTGAATGCCGAGAGCATTAGGGTTGGTGTCGAGTATGTAAAAGGTGCCACCGGGCTTTAGAGCTCGAGCTATTTCACACGCTATGTTGGCTAGCTGCTCCTTACTTGGTATGTTGATAAACACAAAAGAACTGATCGCAGCATCAAAGCTATTGTCAGAACACGGCAAGATTGCGCTGTCTATTTGAAAGTATCGCTCGCGGTCGCTAGACATCTGTTTAGCTTTATCAATCATGACTGGTGCAATGTCGACACCAGTCACTTGATGCATCCCGGATGACACTAACCGCCGGGATACTTTCCCGCTGCCACAGCCATAGTCAAGTACAGTTGATTCCCTGCCAACGTCGGAGATCAGTTTCGAAATCAAAGGCTGGTAGCCGAAAATATCCTCGACCCAGTCATCATATGCGTCGAAACCGGATGACACAGTGGCCTTGGTCCAATTCGTAAACATAAGCTCACCGATTCGTGGTTAACACCAAACTCTCGGCCACCGATTTTCAAGAAATGGCCGGTAATATGGATGAATGTGGTTAAGCACTTTCTCTGGCACTTGTGAACCTTGTTTAATTTCTCCGTAAATCCAGAACATAATGAGAATGTCTTTCCAATAGTTCGGTAAATTGCAGTTGACAAGAGTGTCAAAATTTTCTTGAGCGTTACGGATCGAAGCTTCATAGCTCAGAACTACCATTATGGTTTCCTTTGTAGTGCAGCTAGGCATCACGGGTAGTTGCTGGCTATTTAATGGTACCTTTTGACTACTTATTACGTCTCTTGCTTTAGCCATCATCCGGCTATAAATGTGAATTGACCCAACCTGGTGAGTGTAATGACCTAGATCACACCGAATTCGCGCCGCTATGTATTCTTGTAAGAACGTGAACGAAAAGATATCGTTGAGAAAGCCGATATACGCGTCGTTGGCCCGCATAAACGAGACCATATTGAGCCTGTTGTCACGTAGCAAAAGTTGAAGACCCAGGGTGCATGACACATCGATATTATGTTTGTAGATATCCTCGTCAGCACTGAAGATCTGCAGAACGACTCGCTTACTATCCGCATCGTCATTCTTCAGGACGTCGATAGCCCGTTCAATCTGATCCAAATCATTAGGAGCGTAATGTCTCAGTCTTTTTCCATAGCCGGTTCCTGGTAGCGTTATTCCATCTGGGCTGTATTTTTCCATTGATGGGGCGTAATGCTGGATAAAGGCTAAATCATTACGCCCTGACAGATACCATAAGGCTTCAGCAAAATTGAAGACAATATTCTGCTTTCGCTCAATACTGAGGCTATAACGCGACCGTGGATTCTGCAGTCGCGCCGAATACCCGACGACCTCATATTCTGATTGGCCTCTGGGAGAATTTTCATGCTCAAATTCTGAGTGAACATTACGAAGCGTCGCATGGTAGAGGCAGTCAAAGTTTTCGAAGTGATTCAATGTTGGCTCCTCCCGAAAAAACTCTCTATTGCGTGTTCAATCCACTTGGGATCTAGATCGTAATTGCAATAGAAAATCGATGTCGTATTTCCAACTTGGTTCAGTCCTTGAACTAGAAAGGCATATTCAGCTTTTTCCTCGAGCAGTAGGATAACTTGCTTATTCAAGGCAGATGCCCATCCTAATTCGATATGCGTTCCAGGAGAGGCGGGTGAGCCCGGAAACGCAACAAATACGTCGCAACGACTGATTTCCTCATAGTCCTTTTTTGTACATTCGTCTGGAGACATGAATTCTTGCCCCCATTTTTCGCGTCGGTGTGCCGAATGCACCTCCCAGTTTCTATCTTCGAAAAAGAGAATAATTCGGTTGAATAAGTCAATATCTTTATCAGACATTCTCCCAGTAGTTGGGTCCACGAGCGATTTAAATGGCCCCGCTAGAAATAACCGTTTCATTTATTACTCCCCTCGATTGGAAAGCTGAAATACCTCATTTTAGCCTGATTGTTTTGCAAATATGGAGAGCTAGCGCCAAGTAAGCTCACGAATTGTAAAAATAATCAGAGACTTGCGAAAATGTGATTCGCCGCATACTCGGAGCAATCGATGCTTGGATACAAAGTTTCGAGTTTGTAAGTCCGTAGCGGCCTGAAAACTCTACCACAGGGCGTAAAAGTGGTGAACTGGACCGTGGCCACCGCCAACTTGGAGTTGCTCTGAGGCGGCTAACGCCCCAGATAGATAATGCTTCGCGTCCGCTACGGCATTTGGCACTGAGCTGTGCGGCAGGAGCGCAGCAATCGCGGAGGAAAGCGTGCAACCCGTGCCGTGATCGTTCTTCGTACTAATGCGTGGGGCGCTGATGTGCTGCGGAATGTCGCCGCCGTAGAGAATATCCACACTCTCCGCGCTATCAAGATGGCCGCCCGTCAACACCACCCAAGCAGGGCCAAGGCGGTGGAGCTCGGCTGAGCAGCCATCCATCGCCTCGAGCGAGTGCGCTGGCGATCGGTCCAAAAGCAGACCAGCTTCGGGCAGGTTCGGAGTAATCACGGTAGCACGCGGCACCAATTCGTCACGAACGGTTGCAATGGCGTCAGCAGCCAGCAGCGGATCGCTGCTTTTTGCTGCCATCACTGGGTCGACCACAATGTTACGTAACTTGTAGTGGTCAATTCGATGAGCGATGACCTGCGCGATCTCTGCGTTAGCGACCATGCCGATCTTGATGGCGTCAACGCGCACATCGTCAAGTACGGCGTCGATTTGCTCGCCAACAAAATCCGCATCGAGCGCCTTAAATGATCGAACACCACGCGTATTCTGAGCCACTACGGCTGTTATAACGCTCATCCCGTAAGCCCCGAGCGCGGAGAAGGTCTTCAGGTCTGCTTGAATACCAGCCCCGCCGGAGGGGTCGGTGCCAGCAATGCTGAGAACATTCGCAATCATAGTGTTTCGCCGTCTTTCTTGATTGATGCCAGCGCTACAGCTTCGCGCGCTACCTCCGCAACCTGGAAGCTTGTTGCCAAAGAGGCATTTTCAATTTCGTCAAGCTGGAACCACCGAGCATCACCTGCGTCACTTCCCGGTGTGAGAACCCCGGTGGGATCACGGCACAGCACCGCGATCAAGATAAAGTGATGGTGTAGAACCTCCTGCGGATCGCGGTCGATAACGTCGACCGCCGTGAAGATACGCTCTGCGGTCGCCCGCAGCCCAGTTTCCTCATAGAGTTCACGCACAGCAGCTTCGTGTATTGGCTCGCCGGTCTCGATCTTACCGCCTGGAAACCCCCAGCGGCCCGCATCTGGGGGATTGAGCCGCCGGACTAGCAAAACGGCACCACCCTCGACTACCGCCGAGATCGTGGCTGCAACCGGCTGCAAGGACTTGATGTCTCGCGTGTACCAACATGTTTCCGGCATGTCACCTATCCGAGTTATGCCTGTTTAAAATACGTTTGCTCACACTAACCCGTGAGATAAACATCTTCGTCAGTCTGTAACGATGATTCTCTACTACCGGATGGTAGCTATACCTACCACAGCATGATGACGACGCTGAAAGGAGTCAACTCACGAAACGGCGTGAATCGTACGATGAGTCACACGCGGCTTTCGTGTCGGCCACCCTCTACCTGTATTTAGCACGATACAAATGCTTGGACAGGCATCCTGAGTTCAACCAATAAGTGCAGCATCTGCCGTGTCTAATGTCCCTGAATATTTACCAAGAAACACTTGTGCCAGTGTCTGGCAGCTCAGGCAATTGTTGAGGCTTATCCCCGCCTGCCTCCCCCTCAAGCGAGATAGTTATTAACAGGTGAGTGAAAATAAGCATCTCTATTTGAACGATATTTGCTCTCTGCCCAAAATACTACAGCATTCGCGTAAGAAATCAGCGGTTCAAGCTAAAAATGCTTAGTCTAAAATTATATTCGTCAGTAAGTTAGGACCGTTTTTGGGGAATTTTTCACGTTTGTCTGCCAACCCTCGAACAGGGGCATCAGGATTTGGGCAATGGCTTGCTGAATCACCCGGTCTGTCA
>NZ_JBQDKB010000110.1:0-10689 GCF_052094685.1 Marinobacter sp. | reverse complement strand
GAGGTGGGTCAAAATTAATGGCCAGTAGTGGGTCACTTTAATTGGCCACTAACAAATGGCATCGAAAAGCTGAAGCAATGCATCGCCAGCGCCCATAAGGCCTTAAAAAGCGGCGGGGTATTTTGCTTTAACTCAGTCGATAAAAATAAAATAGACAACAGTCTGTTCGAAAGGCATACCGCCACACACCAAAACAGCATTTTCACTTTCAGTTCCGCATGGCACTACTGTGGCGAGGGAGAGAAACAAACTCTTAGACTCAGCATCAAAAAATCCACAGAAGACATCACCCAATCATGGGATGACGAACACCCGATGGTTGCTGTGAGCTTTGACGAGCTGAGGGAAATTCTACAGCCGTATTTTGAAATTCATATCCTTGAACACGACTATGAGAAGATCACGCCTTGGGATAAAACATCGGGAAACGCAATTTTTGTCTGTGTAAAAGCCTGATTTAATACCTTGCCTGGCTATGGGTTAGTCGACCGAGCTACTGGATTTTCCACGCCAGCAACGGTAACCTTCCGCTCAGCTTTATTACCAGATACACATACCTTCAAGGACTGAAGATATGCCCCAGGCAAATGGACTGCAGTTCACCGCGCGTGTTGGTGAGCTTCCCGAAGATGTATTTTCTGTCGTCAGTTTTGCATTAACCGAAAGCCTTTCGGAACTTTTCCATGGCCGCCTGATTCTGGCCAGCACAGATTCGGCCATTCAGGTTTCAGATGTACTGGAACAACCTGTGGACTTGGTAGTTTGGCAGGACGGCATGCCTCTTCGCCGCTTCACTAGTGTGGTGAGCGAGTTTGCCCGGGGTGACTCTGGCCATCGCCGCACACGCTACGAACTCATTATTCAGCCGCCCCTCTGGCGCCTGGGACTGATGCACAACAGCCGCATATTCCAAACCCAGACCACAGACACCATCGTGCGCACCCTACTGGAGGAGCGCGGCATTGTAGATTCGGTGTTTGACTTGAAGCGCGCGCCGCAGGAACGGGAATACTGCGTGCAACACCGGGAAAGTGATCTGGCATTCATTGAGCGGATGGCCGCAGAGGAAGGCTGGCACTATCACTATCAGCACGGCAGTGTAGAGGGAGACGAGCAACCCGGCCTGATTATAGCCGACCATCACGGCGATGCGCCTCGCCTCGAAGCCGCCGAATATAACGGCAAGGCAGGCGGAAGCACCCATCAACCCGCGGTATTCCGCTTCCGCTACGAAGAGCGCGTTCGAGCTGCCTCCGTGGCAATCAAAGACTACACCTTCAAAAACCCAGCCTACGGGCTGATGCACGAACACAGCGCAGCCGGCGCCAGCCACCGCCAGGATTATCAACACTTCGACTACCCGGGCCGATTCAAAGCCGATGCCAGCGGCCAACCGTTTACCGAAGCCAGACTGGACGCCCTCCGAAACGACGCGACCACTGCCAACGGTGAAAGCAATCGCCCGGATTTCACCTGCGGCGCCAAAGTGGAACTCACCAACCACGACAGCGCCAAGCTAAACCAGGATTGGCTGCTTACCGCTATTACCCATGTGGGCGAACAACCCCAAGCATTGGCAGAAGAAGGCGGTTCTGAACCGACCACTTACCACAACCTGTTCAGCGCGGTTCCGGCCACAAAAACCTGGCGGCCTTTATGCGATCACCGGCCCCTGATGGACGGGCCCCAAATTGCCATTGTGACCGGCCCCGAAGGCGAAGAAATTCACTGCGACGAATATGGCAGGGTAAAAGTCAGATTTCCCTGGGATCGCTATTCTGAAAACAACGAACACAGCAGCGCATGGCTGCGCGTGAGCCAAGGTTGGGCAGGCGGCCAATATGGATTCATGGCCCTACCAAGAATCGGCCACGAAGTGATCGTCTCCTTCCTCGATGGTGATCCCGACCAGCCCATCATCACAGGCACAACACACCACGCCAGCAACACACCGCCCTACTCGCTGCCAGAGCACAAAACCCGCACCACCCTGAAAACCCAGACCCACAAGGGTGAAGGCAGCAACGAATTGCGTTTTGAAGACGAAGCAGATAAAGAGCAAGTCTACATTCACGCCCAGAAAGACCTTGGTCTGCTCACGGAAAACAACCGCACCGAAGTCATCAAAAACGACAGCCATCTGACCGTTGAGAACGACCGCTTCAGCCAGGTGAAAGCCAACGACCACACCACGGTGGATGGCGAACAGCGGGAAAAAATCGGCGGCGACTACAGCCTCACGGTTAACGGCAGCCACCACAGCAAGCTCGGTAAATCCCAGCTGGTTGAAGCCGGGAACGAGATTCACCACAAGGCTGGCATGAAGATTGTGATTGAAGCGGGTGCAGAGGTGACGCTCAAAGCGGGTGGTAGCTTTGTGAAGGTGGATCCGAGTGGGGTGACTATCTCTGGGCCGTTGGTGCGGATGAATTCTGGGGGTGCGCCTGGGAGTGGGAGTGCCGTGGCAGCTCAAGCGCCCCAACAACCGTCGGCGATTGCCGACCAAGGGCAGCCAGACAATGCAACGGCGCAGCTAGCCGAAACATCTCAGCGAATAGACTCCTCTGACGAGCCACGCTGGTCAATGGTTTCCGAAAATGCCGGTAAAGCGCCGTTACTGAAACAAGCCGCCCGGGAAGGGGCATTAACTATCACTGCTTGCGAGTTTGATGAGCATGGACGCTGCACACTACATCAACACACTTAAACATACAGCTCCCAGGGCTGTCGCGCCTCAGGACTATGATTTTGCCGTATTGGATTTGGCAAGCTCAGACACGCTTCTTGAAGAAATCTATGCCGGAATGACGGATGAAAAACTTCAATGGTGGAGTCTCTTTGAAGGTACAAGTTGGCAATCTGACTGGTCAAATGGCCCAGTTCTAGTGGACGTTCGAACAGCTCCAAATTTTCGCACTCGGTTAAGTTCTCGGCTCGAATCCAAACCACTCGGTCTCGTGTTCAAGTCGAACTTGTCCACCGATGAAACCCGCCAACACCTTGCGCATTGGTTAACCGAATCCAATCCGGGAACAGAGCAACTTCTACGGTTTTATGAACCCAGAATGTTTGCCCCATTATTGTGCGTTCTGGCCAATCAAAGACGCCAAAATCTGTTATCCGCTGGGGCCCTTTGGCATTGGTACGACACTCACCATTGGCGTCAGTCAATTCCCAACGAAGAAGCCAAAAGTATCAACGATAAGCTCGAGCAAATATTGGTTACACCACAGGAACTCCAGCGTGCAGAACCTTACTGGCTGGCTGGAGAAGCTTGCGGATACGCCACCTACTATGCTGAGGCCCTGCCTCAGGCTGAATTACCCGAGTGCTGGGTATTCGACAGCCTTTGCACTGCGAAAAATGTTGGCTTTGACAGTGCTGACCACATGGAACGTTGGTTGAGAATGGCTATTCAACATGGCCCAGGCTTCCACCTTACCGAACCAATACACCTTATATTGTCCAATGGAGGACTTCCCGCTTCGGATCGTCTGATTGCTATGGAAAGCTTGTTGGAGAAGACTGATGCAAACAACCTATAGAGTCCAAAACGGAGACACTCTGTCCGCCATTGCAGCTCAACACCAAACATCTGTAACAGAGCTGCAGGCTATAAATCCGCGAATCACCAACAAGCATCACATTCAGGTTGGCTGGGAATTAAAAATTCCCACAAATGAGGATGCAGGAAAAGAAAGTGGTGCTCATACCTTGCGATCACCACGCTCTACCGGTAACGAATCCAAAGGCAAAGCAAGCTGCACGGAGTGCTCAGAAAAATATACCGAAATTATCCACGTAACAGGGGCCAGCGACGACGAGTGGTGCGTAGCACTGCCAGAGAGTGCGGCTCAGGATATTTTAGAGGAAGCCGAACACATTGATGCGTTAATGGCGGAGTTTAAAGAAGCACAAAACTCACCTCACGATCCTCAGTCGGATGAGCCAAGCCCCAAGCGACGCTGGATGCAAAAAGCCGAGAAAATGGGCGTAATTGCGCCAATACCTGACGAGCATGACGACGACACTGTGGATAAAGCCTCACAGATCAGCTCACAAATCGCCGCTATCGATGAACAGATAAAGTGGTACAACGATTACGACTCCGGCTACTTGATGTCGTATGTCAGCAACGACGCACAAAAACGTGAAGATATTGAAACCGCCGCTAAAGATAAACGGCTGAAAATACTGCGCCAGGAACGCCGAATCTTAGTAAATCAACTTGAGAAGGGAAGCACCGCCAAAGGAGTAAAAGGCGAAGGAGTTTCATCAACGGATTTTGTGACCCCTCGCGGTAACAGCACTGAGAAAGGATTTGTAGCAAGCAGGAGCATAAGCAAGGAAACCGGCGTAATTGAGGTCATGATAGCCAGCCGCCCCGGGCGCTGGTCTTACATTCGACGGGAAGCTTACCAAAGACTGATTACTACCTATGCCTCTGTTCGTTACGTTAAGAAAACTCGCGCCATAGCAAATGCGCTGAAAAACAAGACAGGTACAGCCTCCATCCTAGCTGGCAAAGTTTTAGAGGGTATTTCTGCAGATGCCTCGAAAAGTCTCGTGGGCAATATTGAGGTAACATTCGCCAAAACCAGCGACGAGCATTATTTACTGGGTGAAGAGCATTCAAAGTTGACGTGGACCTCCGGCGGTGATGATGAAAGCCCTGTCGAAAACAACTTTCAGGTCAGTACCGAAGCGCACCTCATGCGCTTTGCCATGCAGGCAAGCGCCGGAGTGAACGCCTTCGACCTAAGCACCGGAGAGATTGATATTGGCACCAAAGCAAGCGCTTCTATGGCGCTCCTCGAAGCTGAGGCAAAACTCACTGAAGTTTTTGTTCCAAATGAAGCCGGCTGGGACTGTCGGTTCACCTATCGAAATCGCAATGGAGATTTGACCGATATGGCCTTCGGGGCCTTTCGTTTCTCCGGCGACATTACTCTGAATTGCTTTGTCGGCGGCCGAGTCAGTGGGGAAGCTAATGCCAAACTTTCTACGGGTGCCGCTTCGTTCCTGCTGTCTGACAAGAAAAAAGTGGAGACAAGCCCCACTGCCGGGCTCGCAGTATCCGGCAACGCGTTTGCTGGTGCAGAAGCCGGTGGAGCAGTGGGTGGCCAGTTCAGTTGGGTACACCCTAGTGAACAGTACAAAAGCAATGCAGATTGGCAGAACTTGTTCAAAATCTCAGCAGGCGGGACTTTAGCATTAGGAGCTGGCGCCGGGTTTGATTTTGAGCTCCGAGTAGTACGTAACGCTATAGTTCTGGTGTGTAAGGGGCGCCTGGTTTTTGGCCCTGGGGCCAGCGGTTCTTTTGGAAGTGAAATCGGAGCCGACAAAATATGGAATTTGGCTAAAACTGTCTTCGAAGTGCTATCCGAAGCGGATTATCACTTTCTGGCAAACATAGACGAAGACCTTTTCTCCCAGTGGACCCAGGCTTTGTATTTGAAATTTACTGACGATACTCAAAACCTCATGGAGCTGCTGACATGCTCTGGGTTGCGCTTCGATGAATCTTGGGCGATGAGGAAGGGGCGAAAAGAAGCTGCCGAGGCATTATCTGCAAAAATTATTGCCAGTGCTAAGAGATGCTCAAGCCTGGAGGAGCTAAATCTGGACGGCCTACCATACAGCCAACTACCTCCGGAAACCCTAGGTGTCATGATGCATACATTAAGTGAAACGTTTATTGATAGCTGGGAGGAAAATCAGGAAAAAGCCATCCTGATCCTAGTTTCTCAAATTAAAACGTGGCGGCAGTTTTTTGAGACATTCGAGCACATGTCTTCAGATGGGCGTAAGGTAAATCCAATGGACAGTCTGAGGACTCTTGTCGCAATTCTGGATGACGGCGCTTCCGACAGCCAGCTTTCTCAGTTCCATCGCTGGATTATTTCAGATCTGGCAATAAAACCTACTAAGCGATCATTAAGTTTGGCGTGGACGCCTATTCCAATAAAGCAAAAGGCTGACCGCTTGGCCATCCGGATAGCCAAGCTTAACGAGTCACGAGGAAAAAGGTGGGCTTAATGTTGTGAGCACCGAAACCCAAGGGCACGATAATAAGACCTTTCAACAGCCGGAGCCTTATCCCTGAGTATGGTGGTTTTCGCACGTGCTGAAGTACGAAATCCACCAGACCGAATTACTTTGGCGTGTCCGGATACAGGCCCCGTTGGGTTATTCTCGGGGCTTTCCTCATAATAAGTGTCTGAGTACCAGTCATTTACCCACTCAGCGCTGTTAGATGTCAGATGGTGAATTCCCAGCGGATTTGGCGGAAAGCTGTCCACCGGATACAGACGCCGAATTCCATCGTGAGGGGGAGCATTTTCTCCTGGAAGCCACTCGCCATTATTTGTAGCAACGAGAACCTTCTTGCCTCTGTTTCGGGCAGCAAACTCCCATTGTGCCTCGGTTGGCATATCAATAGATCGATCCGTCAACTCTCCGATCCACAGACAATAGTCCTTGGCTTCCTGCCAAGCCTTAGTCCAAGCAGGCAGATTGGGCTCAAATAGTTGCTGTCGATCCTCGCGAGAGCGCAATTCGGGAGCGTAAGGCTCTCTACCCATGACTTCGCGATAAAGGTCAAAGTCATCCAGATTCGTTTCGTATTTTGAAAGGTAAAAATCATCGAGGGTAACTTTATGAAGGTGATCGTTGTCGGGCCAGATATCGAGATTACAAAGCTGCTTAGAACCAGGCTCACACGGCCAGCCAAACTCACCCATCATAAAGCTGCCGCCTTCAACAAACGCCATATTATCCAGTGCACGCACAACGAGTTCTGCAACGGCTTTTTGTTGCCATGAGGACAGCTCTGGGTGGCGCTCCTCAACTCGCACCTCAACCTCGTTCACCTCAGATTCACTGAGCGTCTCGCTGGTAACAGATGTGCAGCCTGCAGCCAGGATCAGACCCATAGCAACAAATAGTAGATAACGCATGCATGCTCCGTGCAATAAAATTAGACGTCCGTATTTATGCAACCCTATCAGCTGGTAGCCCTGATCAACCCGCCAGCTTCGGCAAAAAAGACGTATCCACCCAATACTTCTTCAGATTACCTTCATCCACCCGCACAGGAATCCTTTCCTGGCTAACGAGATCCGTCGGATCAAACCACAAATTCTCACTACGAAAAACATGCAGCTCGCGAGTTTGCGGGTGTTGCCACTGGCATACAAGCCGGAACGGGCTGCGGCCATTTACCGTTAAACCTGTGTTCTGCTCTACCCCTTGGAACGAAGCGTGGATCTCAACGCCATTTTTCTGGAGATTGGCATTTGAACGATTCTTTATAGCGCCGTAAACCAACATTCCACCGCCAATCAACAAAAACACTAAGCCAATGCCACTAACAATTAGCGCGCCGCCCCACAATGAGAAGAAGCCATTAATCTTTGCGGCTAGCGGGCTTGAGAGTTCATAAAGCACGGATACACGCTCACCTTGATCATACAAGGGTGGGTTAGAACCCGAGTTAGATTGAAACTCGACCTGTTGGCCATCGGAGGTAACAAATTGAACGAGCGGGTAATAATTTATGGAGTCACTAGAGCGAGAACGGATCAGCTCCACCACTGTGCCCTGTGATGAAACAGAACGCTCTAGGAATGAAGCCGTGCTGCTGTATATGGCAAAGGCACCGGCCAGCATACAGGCACCAAAAATGGCAAAAACGTATTTGAGGATATTTAGAGTTTTCAACGATATCTTCCTTTTTAAACGTTGAGATTTAAGGATGCGAAGCCCCTACCCTGGGACGGTAAAACCAAGCGCGAAATTATACCCGCAAATCATCACCAACTCACCCAGTTCGCGCTAGACTGGTCGGTATGAATAACCAATATGCAGTGGTGACCGTTTGAAAAAGCTACTCCTGATTTGTGGCTTGGCCTTGCTGATGGCGGCTATTTTTAGTGCCATAGCCAAGCCGGTTCCTATTGAGCAAAAGCTAATCAATATTCATGCTCAAGATGTGCTCGGTGATTTTCCCGGCATTGAACAGGAGCCTGTTGAAATTCAGGCGATACTGCTGGATATGTCTGATGACCCTCTTCTGCTTCTGAAGGCGCAAGCTGCGTTCATGCGTTACCCGAATATGGCCCGAAATGTGTTCCCGCTTTACGCTGCAGAACCGGAGTTTCAAAACATCCTTAGGAAATATGGTGAGGACATCCTACCGCCTATCCAGCATTTCGTGAGCCAGCCCATCAACACGATTGAATGGATGAGCAGGGCGTCCCGTCAGTATCAAGCCGCCAAGCGGTTCTTTACCGGCGGACCGGAGAGCTCGAAACCTGACAGCCAGCCCTCAAACGAGGGCGAAAAACTGTCACCGGAAGAGCGAGGCTGGTACGCCGTCAACTTCATTCAAAGCGAAGGTCACGACTTTCTGGGGCAGTTTGTTGTCGATAGCCAAGGCGCCACTCAATGGATTGGCACAGAGCGGGTGCTAGAAGGCGTGAATCAGTTTTTTGCCAGCGGCATTCGTGATTTGGAGCGCAACTACCGTTCCGGTAATGAGATTACCGCAGGCGACGTTGGCTGGGCTTCGGTGGATGTACTGATTTTTGCCAGTGCAGCAAAGGTTCTCCGCGTTGGGCGTACGGCAGCCGTTACCACCAAGGGGGCAAGTCGGGGCGCTCGCTCCGCCGCTCTGGCCGCGCGGGTTTCTCGCAGTGGGAAAATGGTGTTGCGCAGCGCCCGTTACGCCAAATGGCCTCTAATAGTTGGCGCCGGCTACCTGGTTGTCGCCCATCCCAGCATTATTAACGACCTGTTCGCAGGTGTGGCAGATGTACTTGGCTATCCCGTAGCTGCCGTTCAGTTTGTGGGGTGGTTGCTGCTGCTTATCCCTGCATTTTACATCGCCAGCTGGCTGCTATGGTTACTGGCGCCGCTGCTGATGGGGCTGTTTCGGGCCATGATCCATCTGGTGGCAATTCTGAGTGGCCGCAACCGCCGTAGATCCCAATACGAAAAGCTATAAGCCAGCTCAGCGCCACCCCACCTCATCAAACCGCGCATCTGCCTGCAATCGGCCAAACAACTCCATATCGCTTTCATGTTTACCCAGCCGCAGAACCAGCGTCGCTTCGCAGTTTTCAGTTTTTGGCTGGCGAATCACACTTCGGTTTTTGATCTTCGCGCCTTGTTCCTCAAGCTGGGTGGTCACCTCAGCTAACAGGGCGAAATCACCCGTCCACTTCAGTTCCAGCGACGCATAACGGTCGCCCCTGAAGGGAAGCCGGTGCAGAACATACAATGCAACCAGCACCAGAAGAGTGACCACACTCGCAATCACATATTCGCCAAGCCCAACCGTTACCCCTATGGCTGCAACCGCCCAGATAGAGGCTGCTGTCGTAAGCCCGCGCACAAAATCGTTGCTTTTTACGATCGTGCCGGCGCCAAGAAAACCAATCCCTGTAATAACGCCTGCGGCCGCACGGGCCGGGTCCATCCGGATAACGGAATCCGCATCAACACTGAACTCAGAAGACAGTTTCTGGAAGGCAACAATAACCGCAGCTGAGCCAAGACAAACCAAGATATTGGTTCGCAAGCCAGCCTCGCGGCCTCGTGACTGGCGCTCCATGCCCACTAAGCCGCCAAGTAGCATTGCGGCCAATAGGCGTAATACGAAGACCCCATCGCGGGCAACCACATCGAGAAAATGTTCCATCAATATTCCCCCAAAATCACGCCGGATACTGAGTATCTATACTCAGGTATAATGCATGATCTGCGATCAAGGCGACAATCAGGCGCCCGCGAAAAAAGCACCTGAACCGGAAGAAAGCGCTAACCCATGGCACACCCCTACTTTTTTGGCTGCCCGCAATGGCAACACCCTGCCTGGAATAACCTGCTGCCTCCAGGGCAAAGCCCCTTGGAGCGCTACAGCAAAATATTTAACTGTGTTGAGGGCAACACCACTTTTTACGCCACGCCAAGCCGTGAGCAATGTCAGCAATGGCGCTTGCAGGTGCCCGACGACTTTCGTTTTCTATTGAAATTTCCCCGAGCAATCACTCACGACCGGCTGCTGTCTGGCGTGGACGCAGGTATGCGGGATTTCCTGAACGTTGTCGCGCCATTGAAAGACGTACTCGGCCCCTTTCTGTTGCAGCTCCCTGCCGCTTTTGGGCCTGAGCACCTAAACAACCTCTGGCGCTTTGTTGATGCCTTACCCGCTCCCCGGACGTGCACCGTGGAAGTGCGCAACAGCGCTTTTTTCAACAAAGGTGATGCCGAAAGAACCTTAAACCGCGGCCTGCGCGAACGAGGCATCGCACGGGTCTGTCTGGATAGCCGAGCACTGTTTGCCGCCATACCAGATAATGAAGTAACCATTGGCGCCCAGCGTAAGAAACCCCGGGTGCCGGTGCATTTGCTTCCCGGTGAGGCAGCTCAAGTCATCCGTTACATCGGCCATCCGAATCTCGAAGCTAACCGCGAATACTTAACGCCTTGGGTTGAGCGGGTCGGCAGCTGGATTGAACAAGGGCAATGTCCCTATTTTTTTCTGCACATGCCGGATATCGGCAACGCTCTGTCGCTGACCGAGCTCTGGACCGAGTTATTAAGCAAGCGTGTGGAAGGAATTGAAGCCCTGCGTTTCAACGAAGAACAGCCCCAAATGGGGCTGTTTTAAAACGGCGGCTCACG
>NZ_JBQDKB010000109.1:0-10856 GCF_052094685.1 Marinobacter sp. | reverse complement strand
TGCCCCGATTATCTCATGTCGATACTGCTTGGTTAAGTCCGACAGGCTGCTAGAAGCGAATTATGTAGATTTCGGTAACTTCGGTAAAGATGATACCAAAGCCAAGCTTAAAGGCGGTGCCCTTGTAGCGATTGGTCGGTTGCCAGTAACAGATAGTTTTGGTGTATACGCCAAAGCAGGTGCCTTCGCGGCGGCACTTGATGTGGATGCTTTCGATGAAGACGAGACCTACGATGACGTAAGCCCTGTTATCGGTGCCGGTGTCGACTTTCGTATTACAGAACATCTGACCACGTTCCTGGAATACAACCGTTATAATGTGGACATTGATGAGAGCGACTTCAATGGTGAGCTGAGTAACGATGGCCCTGACTTTGATACAGCTCAGGTTGGCCTGAAATACCAGTTCTGATCGATATTGGTATGCCCCCCCCGAAAAAGGTGCAGAGACTCAGTCTCTGCACCTTTTTTTGTTTGTCGCAGCCCCGATAGCCTGCCCGCAGTTTCTACCGATATACTGGTATTCTTTGCGCACGTCTTTGAACCGCCGAACAGGAAGAGAGCTTATGTCTGGAAACGAACCCTTTGACTGGTCATCGACCCCCGCAGCGGTATGGCGCCGGCATCGTGCAGGGTTACGGGCCGTGCGGAGGCTGGATTCGGTTAAGTGGAACTCTCTAACCGGGATTGATCGCCAGCAGAAGGCCTTGGCACGTAACACGGAACGGTTTCTCGCAGGAGAGCCTTCAAATAACGTGTTGCTATGGGGCGCACGAGGAACCGGCAAGTCTTCCCTTATAAAAGCCATGGTGAACCGCTACCACGAGAAGGGCTTGCGTGTTATAGAGGTGGATAAGGACGACCTGGTGAATCTGCCAGAAATTGTGGATGACATCTGCGACCTGCCATTCCGCTTCATTGTGTTCTGTGATGATATGTCATTTGATGTGGGCGAATCTGGCTACAAAGCTTTGAAGAGTGTGCTTGAAGGCTCCCTTGAACTGCCTCCCGAGAACGTTCGTGTATACGCGACCTCTAACCGTCGCCACTTAATGCCGGAATTCATGTCCGACAATCTCAACAGTAAGGCCAAAGATGGGGAAATACACCCTGCGGAGGCGGTAGAAGAACAGGTTTCTCTGGCCGACCGTTTTGGTTTGCAGCTTTCCTTTTATGCCTTCTCGCAAGAGGTCTATTTGCAAGCCGTGGACGCCCTGTTTCCGAACGTTTCCGACAAGGAAAACCTACACCGTGAAGCCATCCGGTTTGCAACCTCTAAAGGTGTTCGCAATGGCCGTACGGCGCAACAGTTTTACCGGCAGTTTTCCGGAGATGAGAGCTTTGGTTGAAGCCTGTTGGCTTCACCGTGAAATTGTCGGTATGGCTAAGAATGGGCAGCCGGAACGATAACCCGAAAGCAAACACCCTCACTGTCGTTTCGTGTTTCATTTCCCGCTTCAGCACGGCCGCCGTGAAAATCAGCGATCAGCTGGACAATCAGTAGGCCCTGGCCAAGATGTCCTTCTTCTCGGCCTTCTCGCACAGAGACGAAAGGGCTGAAGATGCTGGTATCTGGATTGTCCGGTAGGGTTGAGCCTTCGTTGAACACAAACAGGCAGGAGTGTCTCTCCGTTTGTTCAAGGCCGATCTGGATCCGGCCATCTTGCGGAGTGAAATCCCTAGCATTATCTACCAACTTATCAAGAAGTTGCACCATCAGCTCTGGGGAACCCATGAGACTTATACCTGACTCTGGCCCTGCGTAGTCAAATTGGTGATGCTCATCCAGAGACTGGTAGGCCGCTGTTGCCTGGCCGATAACATCAGCCAGATCAAATGCTTCTTTGTCTGCATGATCAAAGCTTTGTTCCAGCCGGGCGGCCTCGCTCATGCCATTAAGAATTTTTCGCAAACGTTCGGTGGCTGCAGCCGCACGCCCGATGTACTGGGAGCGCTCTTCCTCTGTTTCGCTGTGGGTGAGGTTTTCCAGTGATGAGCGCACCACGGCGACGGGGGTTTTTAGTTCGTGGGACAGGCGCTGTGAAAAACTCTCCAAATAGCGGTTGTAACCGTGCAGCCTGTCAGCCATCTGGGCAAAATGATTCTGCAACTGACCCAGCTCATCGCGGGCGCCTGAACCAGGCAGACTGCCCGTAATCCGGCCATCCTGATCAATGCTGGCGCTGACTGCGCGCTGTAAGCGGGCAATGCGCCAGGATAGCCAGCTCGCATAGCCCAGCAACACCAGTGTCAGGCCAATAATAATAAGCGTGCTGCGGGTAATAACGGAGCCGAGGGTAGAGCCGGAAAACGTGAGTAGCTGGTCAAGGGATTGCTCAAGTATCAGGGTTCGGCCACCGAACACGGGTTTGGTTGTCATCAGCCAGACACTGTCGTCCTCATGACGAACAAGCCCCTCGTTTGGTAATGCGTCCATATCCAGCCGGTTGGTACTGGCGGAAACGGTTACAGGCTTAGGTTGATAAAACTGCACCAGCGCCCGCAAGGCATTGAGGCTCGTGTGTTCCACAATTTGCAAAGGGCTGAGAGCTTCAAACTCGGGTGGTGCCTGTCGGGAAGGCGTTGTCTGTTGTGCGATCACCCAGCCTGCCGGCTCCACCAGCCGGGCGTTTTGCCCACTGCTCATCCCCGATGTGAGCTGGCGCTCCAGCCCAGGGTTACGCGCTACCAGAACCGGTAGCGGGTCTGTGGACGTTGACGTTTGTATCGAGTCTGCACTGCCCAACCTTTGGGCCGAAAATCCCAAGCGGCTACCTTGCGGTGGTTTGGGCAGCTCTAGTTCAATTTGCCAGCCGGTGCCCGCGCTTTGCCAGTAACCGTTCACCCGGTAGTCCGATTTTGGAGCGGTGCTTGAGGTAGCGGAACCAGGGCCATGAGTTGTGGCGTAAACCTTGCCTGGCGCGGGAGTTCGGATGAGCCAGGCGGCAGGTTGAGTATCTGGACTTAGGTTTCCGTTTGCCGGCTCCAGCCAGAGCCTGAGACGGTCATGGGGCTGCTCTGGTGCGCCGGGATTAAAGAATATGGGTTGGTGGTTGCTGATGCGTATCAATAGGTACAGGTGGCGTTGGTCTGTGGCGGCCTGCCAGCGCATGGTGGGCTTGCTTGTGTCACCGTTTGGCTGCGGGCTCTGTTGCCAAGGCTGGAACTGTTCGGCTTCGTCGTAGCCGGGCCAGTCGTCGCTATAGCCGTCCAGGTTGAGGGAGCTGCGCAGGTTTTCTACATAAATGGCAGGTGTTTGAGGCGCAACGGCGGGCAGGCCGAGGCTGAGATCGCCGGCTGTCTGTGCCAGTCGATCGGCCTGATCCTGTAATTGCTGTAGCGCCTGTTGTCGCAGAGCTTGATCTAGCTCCAGCACAAACTGCAGGCCGGCCCAAGGGATCAGTAGCATCAACAGGCTGGCAACAAAGAGTTGGCGCTTGAGGGTCACGACCTAGAGCTCACGAGCATTCCATCGGTAGCCCATGCCATAGGCGGTCTGGATGCCGTCGAAGGTGCTGTCGAGCTGAAGGAATTTGCTGCGGATGCGTTTGATGTGGGAGGTCACGGTGTTGTCGTCCAGAAACGTGCTAGCAGCTTCCATCAGTTGCTCGCGGCTGCGCACATGGCCGGGATGTTGCACCAGTGAGTGCAGCATCCAAAATTCGGTCACAGTGAGGTCTATTGCGGATTGGTCCCAAGCTACGGTCATGCGATCTACGTTTAGGCTTAGGCGGCCACGGTTTACTACTTCGTCTGGTTTTTGCAGGGCTTCTGCCCAAGCATCTGCCCGGCGCAGTAGGGCGGTTACTCGTGCCAGTAGGTGTTCCATGCTCATGTCTTTGGTGACGTAGTCGTCGGCGCCCAGACGTAGGCCGTGTACGGAATCAATGTCGCTGTCGCGGGCAGTCAGGAAAATGATGGGCAGTGTTCCGGAGAGTGAGCGTAAGTCCTGACACAGGGTAAACCCGCCTTCTGGCTCATCTCCTAGGCCGACATCAATAATGGCAAGGTCGGGCAAGCTTTGGCGCAGCACTTGCCAGGCAGACAAGCGGTCACCGTAGGTGGATACGCGATATCCCCGGCGTTCAAAGGCGGCGCGGTAGTTGTCGCGGATGGCGGGTTCGTCCTCTATCAGGACAAGGTGTTTTTTCATGGTTCTGGCTGCTATCCCTGGGCGATGAGGATCTATTTAAACACGGCAGGCGGTAAGAGCAAGGTTAGCGTGCGGTGTTGTCATAATTCATCATTTTTTGTGGGCGGAATGTTTGATTCTGCCACGGGAGTTCCTTTTCGGGTTGTTGAAATGGCTGGGTCTTATTGAATCGTGTAGCTAAAGGATCTTGCCATGATGTTTTCTTCCATATCGTCGAAGCATAGTGCTCTTTCGTTTCTTCAGAACCCGCCCTCCCGCAAGGTGGCACCTGCCTCCGAAACACGCTGTGAATACGTCCCTGTACGCTCGGCTTCGCCATCCATGGCTCCGCACGGTTTCGGAGGCAGGTGCCACCTCACGGGAGGGCTCAGTGTAGGTCGCTCACTTCGTGTTCGGCGCTTTATGGAAGGGGTTAGTTTATGGATGGCGATGTTGCTGGTGTTGTTTGTTCAGCCTCTGTATGCAGAAGCCAACACAGGTAGAGAAGACACAGCAGGCGCGCTGCACTTCGTGGATGGCAAGGGCCAGTGGCAGGAACCAGCCTTGGTTTTAGGCAGTGACTTTGATGTCCGGGTCAGCGGGCTGATTGCGGACAGTAAATTGGTGCGCACCTTTCAGAACACGAGTGATCAGTGGCGCGAAGGCGTATTCGTGTTTCCGCTTCCGGAGCAGGCCAGTGTGTATGGGCTGACGATGAAGGTGGGGGAGCGAACCATTGTGGGTAAGGTTCAGCCCCGTGAGGAGGCGAAGAAAACCTATGAGAAGGCTCGGGATTCGGGGCGTCAGGCGGCGACGGTTGAGCAGCAACGGCCGAATCTGTTCACCACTCGGGTGGCGAATATTCCGCCCGGTGCACAGGTGAGTGTAGAGCTTAACTATCAGCAGCTTGTGGGTTATCGGGATGGGGTTTTTGAGCTGAGTGTGCCAACCACGTTAACGCCCAGGTACATGCCGGGTGAGCCTTTGGCTGATGCGCCGCAGCAGTGGCAAGGTGGCTGGGCTGTGCCCACCACTGAGGTGCTGGATGCCGATGCTATTAGTCCGTTTACGGTGGATGTGGCAGATGTGCCGGAAGAGAGCCACCGGGCTTCGGTTCAGTTCACGATTGATGCCGGCCTTCCGCTGGCGCGGGTGTCCAGCCCTAGCCATGAGGTGGCCACTCAACAGGATGGTCAAGTGATGACGGTTCAACCCCAGACGGGGGATATTGTGATGGACAGGGATTTTGTGTTGCGTTGGCAGCCTCTTGCAGGCCAGGAGCCAGCTGCGGCGGTTTTTCATCAGCGTTGGGAAGGTGAAGATTATCTGTTGGCGATGGTGGTGCCAGGGCGGGCTGGGAAAACCCGTTTGCCACGGGCACTGACGTTTGTGATTGATACGTCCGGTTCTATGGCGGGGGAGCCCATTCGGCAGGCGAGGAAAGCGTTACAGCAGGGGCTGGAGACGCTGGCGCCGGGTGATAGATTTAATGTGATTCAGTTTAATTCCCAGCCCCATGCGTTGTTTATGCAACCGGTCATAGCAAACGCCAACAACCTGGCCCGGGCACGTCAGTATGTAAGCAAACTGGAGGCTGGCGGCGGCACGGAAATGGCACCGGCGTTGACCATGGCTTTGCAACATTCTGGCAAAGGTGTGGATGAGGCGCCTGAAGATGAATTATCGAGGGTGCGACAGGTCGTGTTTATGACCGATGGGGCGGTTGGTAATGAGTCGGCGTTGTTTAGCCAGATCCGTCGCCAACTAGACGATCATCGGTTGTTCACGGTTGCTATTGGATCGGCACCTAACATGTACTTTATGCGAGAGGCGGCTCGCTGGGGGCGTGGCAGCTATACCGCTGTGAAGGATCTTGCGGATATCAGTGGCCCTCTGGCTCGGCTGTTTTCGGCCATGGAGGCACCGGTACTGACGGATATCCAGGTGAGTTGGCCGAACCCGTCAGCAGCGGCACTTGATGACAGTTTTCCGCTTCGCCCCGGTGATTTGTTTCAGGGTGAGCCTTTAGTGCAGGTGGTGCGAGGTGTGCCGGCAACTGGTGAGCTAAATGTTTCAGGAACGTTGCCGGGCGGCGCCATATGGCAACGGAGCCTGGACTTGCAACAGGCTGCGTCTGGCACTGGCCTGCACCGCTACTGGGCCCGGGAGAAGATCAACAGTGTGTTGGACGAGGCACGGGTTCAGGCTCAGGAACCGGATAAAGCAGCGGTCACCAAACTGGCGGTTGAGCACAACCTGATGTCGCCTTACACCAGCTTTGTGGCAGTGGACACAACACCGGTGAGGGCTTCCGACAGCTCTTTGTTAAAAGATAACGTGCCAACCCTGCGGCCCGCAGGAACTCAGCCTGGTATGGCGCGCTACCCGCAAACGGCTACATCAGCGCCTTTGCTTATCGCGCTGGGCTTGGTTGGTCTGATGTTCTCGGCCGCTATTGTACTGCTGCAACGGCGGGCATACCCATGAGCCGGCTGTTGCTGTTGCTAATGACAAGCTCTGCCACGTTGCTAGTCTTTGGCTTGTGGATTCCTTTGAAGGCCGTGATGGCGCAGGAACTACTGGAGATTGCTTGGGCTGAAAGCCAGGCGCGGCAGATTGAATCCCGACCGTGGCCTTGGGCCGATACTTGGCCGGTGGCAAAGCTGTCCATACCTGAACTGAACGATTCGATGATTGTTTTGGCCGGCGTGCATGGAGAAAGCCTGGCCTTTGGCCCGGGCCAGATGATGGGGGTGGGGAGTGCGCAGGGCGCGGTTGTTATTGCTGGCCACCGGGACACCCATTTTCGGCCCCTGAAACGGTTGAAGCCTGGCAATGAACTTCAGCTGCAAAGCCGGGACGGCCGGTGGCAGGGGTACAAGGTGCGTGAGGCAAGAATTGTGGACAGCCGTTCAGAGTTTATTGATACCAGCAACCTGGCTGCGGATACCCTACTGCTGGTTACCTGCTACCCGTTCGACAGCATGGATGCTGGCGGCCCGCTGCGGTATGTGGTGGAAGCTCGGGCTGATGACAACCTCAGCCAGACCTCTCTCAGCCCAGGTTCTCTTGATTTGGATTTATTGGAACAAAATGACACTGTTGCGGGGCTATAAACTTGGCGTACACTTGTGCGCCAAAATCCTGTTACAGAGTTTTTCGTATGGGCTTTATCAGAAATTTTTTGGCCTGGCTGAGCGTTCCTGTGCTTTGTCTGTTCGCTTTGCCATTCTTTATTCTCAGGCCATTTAACCCGGATAATAATCGGCTTCTGGCCATCGCAATGGCGCGCACGGGGCGCGCAATACTCGGTATGAAACGGCCTCTGGAAGGCGCGGAGCACATGCCGCAGGATCGCCCTGTGGTTGCTATCGCCAACCACCAGTACAACGATGATCTTTTTGTGGTGGGCGATCTGGTGGCGCCTCGCACCGTTACCGTAGGCAAGTCATCGTTGGTCTGGCTCCCGTTCTTCGGCTGGGTGTTCTGGCTGGGCGGTAATGTAATATTGAACCGGGCCCGTGCTCGCAAAGCCATCGCAACCATGCAGGCCACCAGCGAGGCCATAACCCGTGATAGCAAAAGCCTGTGGGTGTTTGTGGAGGGCACGCGGAGCAAGGGCCGGGGCCTGCAGAAGTTCAAAAAAGGTGCTTTTTACGCGGCGGTGACGTCCGGGGCGCCAATTGTTATGGTATGCACAGCCGAATATCGGAATAAAACACTGGGTTGGCTGGGCCGGCGTGAGCCAGTTACTAGTCGGATTCTGCCTCCGGTAGAAACTGTAGGCCATACTATTGAGGATGTTCCCGCTCTGATCGCGCGTTGCCATAAAGAGATGGCGGAGGTTATCGCCGAGCTCTGAGATGCGCCGGGTCTGATTACGCTGTATAAAGAATCTCTCAAAAGACATGCCGCAAGGAGAGGAAAACGATGAACCTGATTCTGTTTCTGATTATTGGTGGTGTTGCCGGCTGGCTCGCTGGTCTGATTATGAAAGGCCGTGGTTTTGGTGTGCTGGCCAACATTGGTATTGGTATCGTCGGCTCGTTTCTTGGCGGTTTTGTTTTTCGCCTGCTGGGCCTTGCCGCGCAGGGAGCCGTTGGTGAATTGGTAACCGCCACAGTGGGTGCGGTATTACTGCTGGCTATCGTCAGCAAAATTAGGAAGAGTTGAAGATGATCGTACCTGTTACCGGAGTGTTTGCTGCCGTACTCGGTATTCTGTTGGTGGTGCTTTCTGCACAGGTGGTGAAATTTCGCCTGAAGTACAACAAGGGCATAGGTGTAACCGAAGATCGTGATTTCCAAGTGGCCATTCGTGCACACGCCAACCTGGTGGAATACGCACCGCTGGGGCTCATCATGCTGGCTATTGCTGAGTTGAATGGGGTGGCCAGCGGTCTTATATATTGGACAGGCATGGCCTTGGTGGCTGGTCGCATTCTTCATGCCTGGGGCATGATTAACGGCAAGGGTGAAACGCATAAAGCGCGTGCGCTGGGTATGGTACTGACCTGGTTGGCCATTCTGGCTGCTGCGGTTTTACTGTTATGGAATGTCTGGCACGTATACGGCTGATCGTGCCAGCTAGAGCCTATAGGGCCGCTCACCCCGGCCCCGGGTTTCTCGTCCGCTCTTGTTCTTCCTGTCTAAAGCGCCTTGGCCATATCTTGATCTAGGTATTCCAGCTCTACCCGACGGTTGGCAGCTCTGTCGTCTGGTGTTGCCAGAGGGCGAGCAGACCCCCAACTTGCAACCAACAGCCGCGATTCGGCAATGCCCTCTTTCATCAGAAGTCTCGCCACCTCGTTAGTCCGCAGTCTGGACAGAAAACGGTTAAAGTCCTCAGCGCCAAAATTATCAGAGTGACCGTGAATTCGAACACTGACGGTCGGGTTCTGCCTCAAATAGGCTGCATGCTGGCGGATAATGGCCCTGTCTGAACTATCCAGTGCGTGCTTGTTGAAACCGTAATGAAACTTCATTCGGTGTGGGCGGTTGCCTTCAGCCATAAGAGTGGCTGCGTTAAAGCCAGATGCTACAGCTGCTTTGGCGATCAACTCCGGGTTGTCCAATACGAGTACGGTCATCTGCAGTATCCTTGTTCCAAGTCTTCGGTTTTTCTTGTTATTCCTGCGTACTATTAGCCGGAGCAGAAATAACGGCAATTGGCGAATGGTCGATACGACATTCACGCTGGGAACCATTTAAACGCGAAAATAAGACACTACTGTGATAAAAAGCAGTTTTTCAGGGACAGATTATGATGAATTGTGACCGCCCATGCTGATTATTCCTGCCGAAAACGCCGTTAACTGGAAGCGCCCACCCTGGGTAACTCTCGGGTTGATGCTCACCTGCGTGTTGGTTTTTCTGTTTTACCAGGGGGGAGACAGCCGCAAGCTGGAGCAAGCAGTTGATGTTTATGTGGATTCTGGCTTGTTGCAGCTAGAGGGGCCGGCTTACGAAGATTACCTGCAGCGAAAAATTCGCTTTGAAGGTGAGGATGAACTAGCTCTTGAGTTGCAGCAGTTTCAGGAACTGAGGGCAGGAAATGAGAACTTCTGGCTTTCCGTTAGCCTGCTTATGGATCGAGAGTTTTACCAGTACCTGCTGCAGAATCGCGATGTGATATGGGCCCCGACTGAGCGGGCGCGCTGGTTGGAACAGCGCACAATCATCGAAGACACCTACATTCAGCGCCTGAGTGCCCAGCAACTGGGCCTGATCCCCGCGAAACTGTCTTTATACACCCTGGTTACTTACCAATTTTTGCACGGTGGGTGGGGGCACATCATTGGTAATCTGGTCTTCCTATTCCTGCTGGGCTTCACGGTTGAAAAAGCCCTAGGCCCTGGCCGCTTTTTATTGGCTTACTTGGTGTGCGGCGCGCTGTCTGGCGTTGTTTTTACAGCCTTTTCGCAGGGAAGCTATATTCCCTTGGTGGGTGCATCCGGCTCAATTTCCGGGCTGATGGGCATGTACGTGGCCATTTACGGCTTACAAAAAATTCGATTCTTCTATTTTCTTGGCGTGTACTTCAACTACTTCCGAGCCCCCGCGCTGGCCATACTGCCCGTGTGGCTGGGCAAAGAGATATACGACTACTGGTTCGCCGGCGCAACCGGCGTTGCTTATATGGCCCACGCTGGCGGCCTGCTGGCAGGTGCTGGGCTAGTGTGGCTGCTGGGCAAAAGCTGGCTACAGGTACGCGAAGAGTTCTTCGAACCGGAAGAAGACGAGCAAGACGAGCGTTTCACCACCGGCTACGCCCAGGCTATGGCTAGTCTAGGGCGGATGGATTTTGAACTGGCGAGGCGTCAGTTCGAAGCGTTGCGGGAACATTATCCAGACAGACCCATTCTGCTGGAGCACCTATACAACTTAGCCAAACTGCGCCCGGACTTATCCGAGTATTTGTCTCGCACCCGAGAACTGATGAACGACACCCTAAGCCGCCGACAGCCAGAGCAGATGATCGCGACTTGGCAGGAATACCTGAGCAAGGGGGAAAGTCATCACCCGCTTGCCGCAGAGGACCATAACCGGGTGTTGTTCGCCAGCCTTAAGCAGCACGACCTTAAAGCAGCAGAGAAAGCCTTTGAGCGCCTACGGGGTGCTGACGATTCGCTACTAACCGCAGAGGCTTGCAGGTTGCTTGCAGAAGAGTTCGAAAAACTAGAGATGGCGCCTAAAGCCCGCCACTATCGTCAGTTGCTTCAGGC
>NZ_JBQDKB010000108.1:0-10990 GCF_052094685.1 Marinobacter sp. | reverse complement strand
ACGTAAATTATTGGGAACAGCACCAGCCACGCCAGATCCACCATGTGCCAGTAAGAGGCACCAGACTCCATGCCATTCATATCGGAACCGTCGTAGTCTCCATTGCCGATTTTTACGGCTAACGTAGCCAGAATAATCTGCCCCAGGGTCACGTGCATGAAGTGAAAGAAGGTGAGGAAGAAATAGAACATGAAGAAGGTGTTTGTGCCCAGGTTATAACCCTGGCTATACAGATTCACGTATTCATACAGCTTGCCAACGGTGTAAATGCTGGAAACCACTACGGCAAGCCACAGGCGCCATTGCACGCCGGAGAGTTTGTTACGAAACTGGTTTACGGCGGTCGCGACCAAATAGCTGGCGGTGATCAGCGCAGCGGTATTCAGTAACCCGATCCAGGGGTGAAGAACCTCACGACCGGCGTGGAATGTGGCTGGGTCTAGGCTGCGGGCGACGGCGAAGCCGATGAACAGAATGCCGAATACCGCTAGCTCGGCAAAAATGAAGATCCATACCGCGAGATCGCCCGGAAGCTGTCGGGTATCGGCTGCCGGGTTGGGTTCAAGAGCTGGGTCCGCCATATCAACGTGTCAGGTTCAGATAAAGTTTTGGTAGCTGCAGCGGTAGCTGTGCCGGGTCGCGGATCACCACGTAATTATTGCTGCCAAACACATAGGGCAGGTATTCGCTGGCATCGTCATCAATGGTGACGCAAAACGGCGTAAGACCCGCTTTGTGGGCTTCCTGCACCGCCATGCGCGTGTCTTCCACGCCGTATCGGCCTTCGTACTGATCCAGATCGTTGGGCTTGCCGTCTGTGAGCAACAAAAGGATCTTCTGATGTTCGTGGCGTGCCACCAGCAGTTTTGTGGCCTGGCGAATCGCGGCGCCCATGCGGGTATAGAAACCTGGCTCCAGCGCCTGAATCCGGCCCCGAATGGTGCTGGTATAGGCTTCATCAAAACCTTTCAGGTGATGGAACCTTACGTGGTCACGCCGTCGTGATGAAAACGCAAACAAGGCGAACGGATCGCGACTGGCTTGCAGGGCCTCGCTAAGCAGTTGCAGGCCATCCCGGGCGACATCTATGACCCGCTGATGGTTGTTTATATAAGTTTCGGTCGACAGCGACACATCCGCCAGTACCAGACAGGCGAGATCGCGCTGGTTCTGCTGGCAGCGCCGGAACAGTTTCTGGTCGATAGCCCCCTGGCCGCGCCGGTTCTGAACTTCTCGTTCCAGGCAAGCGTCCAGATCCAGCTCATCGCCGTCCAGTTGCCGTTTTTGCCATTGTTTGAGTGGCTTTAGTGCGCTGAACTGTCGTTGCAAGCGTTTTGCCGGCCGGCGTAAGGCTTCTGGGAGATCTGCGTCCTCGGCGTCTTTTGCCAGCATGGGCTGCAGGCAGCAGAAGGCCTCCCGATAGCTTTGGCTACGCCAGTTCCACTCCGGCAAGTGAATGCCAGGGCCAAGGTGCAAGTCGTCATGTTCTTCTGAGGGCAGGTCGAGATCAAATTTGATAGATGACGACGTTTCCTTGCGGTCATTGGAAACGGAGATCATGTCCATATCATCCGCAACCGACTCGGCATCCTCTTCGTCTGTGTCATCGCCCGCACGGTCCACCGGAATGAAGTCTGTCCAGGAAAACAAGCTTTCCAGGCGAAAAATCATCAGTCCTTGATCGCGATCGAAAGCCTCTACTCGCTCTGCCTGCCGGCGTTTGTTTTTCTTCGTCAGACCTCCGGGGCTAGACTGAGTGTCCTCATCGCCGGTTACCGGTCCGTTGGCCTTCCCTTGTTCCAGTGCCGGGTATAACCAGAGGATGACTGGCCATGGGTCGGTGTCAGCAGCGGGCAGGGCAGGCACACTGCCCGGGTGGATAAGTGCTTGCCGGATGGCCTGTTCGCGGCTGGCTTCGGCTTCAGACAGGTTCTCTGGCTCTGGGCGCCAGTGCAAAACATACTTAACCAGGCGCTGATAAACGGTTTCCAGCCCCGGCCAACGCACGATGACATCTTGAACCAGCGCCTGATTACCGGTAAACCAGTCACGATCTGTGGTATCCGGCGAAGCCGCGAGTGCGGCCAGCCAGATATAGAGATCCCGGTTTAAGCTTTTGGATGGGAATTTGGCCACTCTTTCAGGAAGACGCAGGTTCTGCTCATCCCGCCAGGCCAGTTCAAATTTCCGGTGGGTACCCGCGAGTTTGTGCAAAAAACGGCGGCGCAGGCGAAAGTGTCTGGGTTCTGCTGTCACCAAACTGAGGGCAGGGTCGCCCCCAAAGGCGCGGAACACAATGCCCAGACTGCGAGCCTCGTCTTTCAAGTAAACGGCGTGCTCGGGAAATTCACCCAGAGCCTGGCGGGTAATGTACTCATGCCATTTGTAGCCGACCCACTCTTCCATCTCGAGCTCCTATTACGCCCGCTTGCTGGCGGGTTTGTTGTGGGGTTGGTGGCTGGTAGTTAGCTGGTGTATAGGGATCAAAACAGTCTGCCGGCTTGGCTCGCCTGGCTGCCAGTGCAGCAGACTGCCTTCGGGATTGTCTTTTTGCACCTCACGGCAAGCGCTCACGCATTGCAGGCATTGGGTGCACGAGAATTTAGCGCGTTTGTGACTGCGGGTTGGCAGCCGCATGGGGCAGGCGGCGTCGCAAGCTTTTGTGCAGTCGCGGCAAGCGGCTGCGCGAGTGGTGTCGAAGGTGACCAATTGTCCGCGGCCGTGGGTCATCCAGGCAATGCTCTGTACAACGCCAAATACGCAGCCGTATTTGCAAAAAAGGTGGCGCGCAAACAGAAAGTCCAGGGTAAAAATCGTGGTTGCTATAGCGAGAAAAATGGCCGGATAAAAGCTCAGATTGCCAGTGACCAAATCGGCGTATAGTGGGATAGGCGGCAGCAAGTACGAAAGCAGCGCCAGAGCCCAGGAAAAACCGATCAACGCGCACACCAGCGTCAAGCCGGCCCAGTGTACAACCTTGCCATGACGACCTTTTTTCAGGGCCTCCCAGAGGGTGGGGCGGCCGGTAATGCGTGTCATCAGGTTGTTGATGGTTTCTACCACGGAGAAGTGGGGACACAGCCAACCGCAATAAATTCGCCCCCATTTCCAGGCAACCCACAATACAAGGGGAACCAACACCAGAATGGGAAGAATAAACCACAGCAAAACCTGGCTGGCGACGTCCATAGGAGAACTTTGCGCCACCCAGTCGAGATTCAGGTTGAAAGAAAGCGGAAACCCGAACAATACAAACCGGGTTTCCGTTAAGTCATAGCGAAAAATATTCAAGACCGGTGCCAGCAGGAACAGCCCAAAGAAAGCGGCGCGGGTTGTCAGCCGCTTGCTTTGTAGGTTGTCCTTGGGGTTCGCCTGCTGCACGGTCACAATTCAGTTCCAGATTAGCCGGGCCGGAAACCTGTTCCGGCCCTGATGGGTTAAAGAATGGCGGGGTTAGGCGTCTTTCAGTGCAGGGCCGCTGTGAACTTCCTCGTCAAAAGACGCTTGTCCCTTGATAAAGAAGCTGCACAGATACACCACAAGACCCGCCATGAAGAAGCAGCCAGCAATCATGCGCGCCCAGTAAAACAGTGCGATGTTTTCCTGGGTAGCCATGAACGACAGGGCTTCACCGCTCTCCGGAATACGTTGCAACCAGATTTGCAGGATGCCTGCACCTGTGAGGAACAGCGTTATGAACACCATGGAGATGGTCATTAGCCAGAAGCCCCACATTTCCACCACCTGAGCCGTGTTGCTGTTGCCGTAAGGTCGGCCACGCATGATTGGCATGGCGTAGGAAATGATGGTGAGCACGATCATCACATAGGCGCCGTAGAACGCCATATGGCCGTGGGCCGCCGTGATCTGGCTGCCATGGGTATAGTAGTTTATCGGTGCCAGAGTGTGCAGAAAGCCCCACACGCCTGCGCCCAGGAAAGCCATCACAGCGGTGCCCATGGCCCATAGCGTGGCAGCCTTGTTGGGGTGGTTACGCTTACGCCGGTTGATCATGGTGAAGGCGAACAACACCATCATGAAAAACGGCAGGGGTTCCAGTGCCCCGAACACAGAGCCCAGCCACAGCCAGTACTCCGATGGCCCAATCCAGAAGTAGTGGTGCCCGGTGCCGATGATGCCGGTAATCAGCGCCATGGCAATGATGACGTACAGCCACTTCTCGATGACTTCCCTGTCTACACCGGTGATTTTGATCAGCACGAAGGCCAGGATGGCGCCCATGATCAGTTCCCATACGCCTTCAACCCACAGGTGTATGACGAACCACCAGTAGTACTTGTCGGTGGCCAGGTTACTGGGGTTGTAAAAGGAGAACATCCACAGTGCTGCCAAACCGATCAGGCCGGTAATCAATATAATATTGACCACGGTTTTGCGGCCTTTGAGGGCGGTCATCATGATATTGAATATGAACCCGACAAACACCAGAGCTAAGCCTATTTTGGTGATAGTGGGTTGCTCCAGAAACTCCCGGCCCATGGTGGGCAGCAATTTGTTCATAGTGATGTCCGCCAGAGTAGCGTAGTCCACAAACAGGTAGCCGAGAATGGTGAGGGTGCCAGCCGCAGCAAAAACCCAGAACAGGATCCATGCAAGCAACGGGCTGTATAGCTCGGTTTGCGCTTCTTCTGGTACCAGATAATAGGTTGCACCCATAAAGCCGAATAATAGCCACACGATCAGCAGGTTGGTATGAACCATACGCGCAACGTTGAAGGGTATTTCCGGGAACAGAAAGTCACCCACCACGTACTGCAAACCCAGAATCAGGCCGAACACAATCTGACCGGCGAACAGAACCAGAGCGAAGACAAAGTAGGGCATCGCGGCCCGTTGGGACTCGTATTTCATGTTTACTTCCTTAGCCTTCAATGTTGGGCGGCCAGTCGTTATCGTCGATCTTCGATGTCCACTCCAGGAACGACGCCAGATCTTCGATTTGCTGGTCGGTTAGGTTGAATTGCGGCATTTGCCGGCGACCGGGCACGTTGGTGGGCATGGCGTTCATCCAGGCGTTCATATAAGCCTTGAAGATGTCGCTGTCGCCCGCGCCACGGCGGTCAAATACGTTGGCAAGTTCGGGTGCAAAGTAAGCACCTTCACCCATGATGGAATGGCAGCCAACACAGTTGTTGTTTTCCCAGACGTGTTTGCCCCGGACTACCTCCTCGGTAAGCTCCTCTCTGTTATCTCGTTCGGGCATTGCCCGGGATTGAGTATCAAAAGTCAGAACCAGAAACAGCAGGATGAAGAACGTACTCCCCCCCAAATATATGTTTCTGGCCATGCTTTTGGTAAAGCGTTCGGCCATTGGTCTCTCTCCTTGGTCGTTGTGGAATACCTGAGTGCCCTACTAGGGTATAAAGATGTATTCGAAATGCTATTGACGATTATCAATCATGACAAGAAATCACACCATTGCGCCGGGGAGTTACCTCCAGAGAGGTAGGTGGTAGAATTCACAGCCTGATTTTTTTGAACCTGCATGCCCGGAGCCACCATGGCCGCAGCACTAGCGTTGTTTATCAAGTTGATTCCGCTTTACATAACCGTTGCCCTTGGTTGGGTGGCTGGTCGCTTTCTGGAGGCTAGTGGTAAGCACATTGCCGGCATCATGCTCTACATTGTGACGCCATCTGTGGTGTTTTCCGGTGTGATGGCGGCGCCACTCTCTCCGGAAGTGATTCTTCTGCCTTTTTTGGTGTTCGGGTTTGCATCTGTATTGGCTATTGCCCACTTTCAATGGGCGCGGCGAGTGCTTACCGATGGCAGCGCCAGCATTATTCCGTTGTGCGTGGGCTCTGGCAATACTGGCTATTTCGGTGTGCCCGTGGCTTTGCTGCTGTTCGGCAAAGAAGGACTGGCCATTTATATTGTGTGCATGCTGGGCGTTACCCTGTTTGAGAGTTCGGTGGGGTTCTACCTTGCGGCCCGTGGCCGGCATGATTTAAAAGAGTCTCTGTGGCGGGTGGCAAAACTGCCTTCGGTTTATGCCTTTTTGGTGGCTGTGGCGCTCAACCTTTCAGGCATCGGCATTCCCGATGTGTTTGTACCGCTTTTCGACAACCTTCGCGGTGCCTACAGCATTCTGGGCATGATGATTATTGGTATGAGCATTAGCAGTTTTCGCGGGTTGGTGGGCAACCTTCGGTTTACTGCTTTTGCATTTTTGGGCAAGTTTGTAGTGTGGCCGCTGCTCGCAACGGCATTTTGGTGGCTCGATTCACAGGTGCTGGGTATTTATGAGCCGGCGGTACACAAGGCTATTTTCCTTATTTCCATTACCCCCATCGCGGCCAACACGGTCGTGATTGCAACGTTGCTGGATACCTCTCCCCGGCAGGCTGCAGGTACAGTAATGCTGAGTACGCTCTTTGCGTTGGTGTTTATTCCGGTGATGATCTCGCTGGCGTTCTAGCCCGATATTATTCTGCCGCCATCACCGGTCTGTCAGTGGACTTCAGCCCTAGGGGCTGCGCTGGCGTGGCTGCTTGCCGCAGCAATATCAGCCCGGGCATGGCGTATTACACTGATGCCGGCCGTTATGGCCAAGGTGCCCATAACCGCAGCAACGGCAAGGTCTGGCCACGCGGTTCCCGTGCCGAAAACCCCCAGCGCGGCTGCCATGACGGCCAGGTTGCTGATGACATCATTTCGGCTGCATAGCCAGACCGAGCGCATATCGGAATCACCCTCTCTAAATCGAAAAAGCACAAATAAAACGGCCAGGTTCGCAATCAGCGCAAGCAGACCAATTGACCCCATTGTGAAGGGTTCGGGGGTGGTTCCTTGCTGCATTACCCACAGCGCACGCGCCCAAACAATCGTACCGAATACCGCCATGGTAATGCCCTTGACCATGGCCGCACGGCCCCGCCAGAGCATGCCCAGCGACAAAACCGAAAGTGACAGAATATAGTTGGCGCTATCGCCAAAAAAGTCGATGGCGTCTGCCATCAATGACACCGAGCCAGACTGCAAACTGGCAACGCCTTCCACGAAAAACATGGCCAAGTTTACCCACAGGGCAATCCAAAGCGCGCGACGAAAACCCGGGGCCGGGGATTGTGGCTCGGGGCCAGAGCAACTGCATGCCATAAACACCTCCTTTACAGATAGGCTTGTATTGAAAGCCCTATAGCTACTACAGGGTCAACACTAGGCAGTCAGTTTTCATCGAATTATTTAACCCTTGCCCGGCCTGTGGGTGCCCGGTACGTGATTGTCTTGGTCGCTGTGCTTGTTATGCAAATCCTCCATCTCGGAACTAAGCCCTCCCAAAATACCGCATTCCTGAACTGTACCTGTATCCGAGCAGGCTTTTTGTAACTGTTGCAGCGTTTTTTCGAGATGAGCGAGTTCTTTCAAGCGAACGCGTACATGGTCCAAGTGACGGGCCAGAAGTGCATCTACTTGGTGGCAGTCGGCGTCGGGGTTTTCGGAAAACCGAATCAGTTCGCGAATTTCATCCTGGGCCATATCAAGATTACGGCAGCGTTTGATGAACAACAGGCGATCCAGATGCGCGGTTCGGTAGGCGCGGTAGCCACTGGCGTCCCGATCGGGTGCCGGCAGCAAACCAATTTTCTCGTAGTATCGAATGGTTTCCACGGCAACGGATGAGTGTTTGGCTATCTCACCTATTTTCATTGTATCTGCACTTCCTGGTTATTATTGATCTGGCTGGTGTCGGGGTGGAGCTGTTTTGGTTATGGTATTAGATCACCCTATCATTTGTGGACTTTTACAGGGAGGCTCACCTTGTTGGAGCGGCTGCAACGTTTGCTTGGACTGCAGACTATACCGGGCGTGTTTTTTACATCCGCCGGTATAGCGGCGCTGTTTGTTATGCTAGCCATACCTTTCGACCAAGCCGTTGCGGATACTTTCGGCTCTCTAACCGGCTGGGTTGCGCAAAACCTCGGTTGGTTTTATATCCTCTCTGTGACTTCACTCTTGTTGTTCTTGCTCGGGCTTGCGGTAAGCCGTTATGGCGCTATCCGCCTGGGCGCTGATGATGCCCGGCCGGATTATTCCAACCTCACCTGGTTTACCATGCTGTTTGCCGCCGGCATTGGCACCATTTTGATGTTCTGGGGCGTAGCGGAGCCGGTCTCCCACTTTGCCAATCCCCCGTTTGAGGGGGTTGTTGCTGGCAGTGATCGCGCAGCCAGCGATGCGATGACGGTAGCGCTATATCACTTTGGCCTGCACACCTGGACGATATTTGCGATGCCCGGGCTTGCCATTGCTTACTTTGCCTACCGGCACAACCTCCCTATGCGCATTAGCAGCTTGTTCTACCCCATTCTGGGTGAGCGGATATACGGCCCCTTGGGCTGGACTGTGGATGTGATTGCCGTACTGGGCACTCTGTTCGGTGTGGCTACCTCTCTTGGGCTTGGTACGTTACAGCTTAACAGCGGCCTGTCTTACCTGTTTGGCGTTCCTTCAACAGGATGGGTTCAGGTGTTGTTGATCGCCGTGATTACCAGCATCGCCGCGACGTCGGTGGCACTGGGGCTAGACAAGGGCGTGCGTCGTTTATCTCAGGTCAACATTGTGCTGGCGCTGCTGCTAGTTCTGTTTGTATTGGTGATAGGACCTACGGTTTTCATTGCCGAGGGCATGGTTCAGAGCGTTGGTGATTATTTTGATGCGTTGCCCTGGCTAGCCTTCTGGACACAGACATTTACCGAATCAGACTGGCAGCGCCAGTGGACGCTGTTTTACTGGGCCTGGACGATTACCTGGGCGCCCTACGTGGGTATCTTTATTGCCCGAATCTCCCGGGGCCGGACGATTCGTGAGTTTATTGCCGGCGTGCTATTCGCGCCAACCGTTTTCACTCTGGTTTGGTTTGGCGTGTTCGGGCTTTCCGCTATCCATGTTGAAGCGAATGGGACTGTGGCGCTGGCGGAACAGGTGCAACAAGATCCTTCGGTGGCTATTTTCGCGTTTCTTGAGGCTTTCCCATTGGCCAATGTGGCCTCGTTATTGAGCGTTATTATTATCGTTATTTTCTTCACAACCTCATCCGATTCCGCATCTCTAGTTATTGATATGCTCACCCGCCGGGATGATCAACCATCCTTGGTGCGCCAGCGAATTTTCTGGGCTGCGGCTCAGGGTTTTATCGCGGCAACGCTACTTCTGGCAGGCGGGCTGGATGCGCTGCAGAACGTGATTACCTCTCTTGGCCTACCGTTCTGCATATTGCTGGTTTTTATGGCGGTCTCGTTATTCCGTGCGCTCAGAGCCGATTATCGCGGGTATTCTGTAAGCGAACTTGTGCAAGGGCGCGCTTTCCCGCAGGTGGAAGCCGTTACCGTGACGAAACAGGAAGGACAGGAGAGCCAGAATGTACCGTAAAATACTGCTAGCCATAGATTACGAAGACGATGGCGAGGGCAAACGGGCACTTGAAGAAGGCGTGAGATTGCTGAGTGATGGCGGCGAGTTACATTTGGCCACGATATTTGCCCCTGGTGGCACCGGCTTCTTTCCCCATGTTACCGCAGACACGCCCGAAGATCGGGAGACCGAGGTGAGGGAAAGCTTGAGCCTGTTGGCGCGCAAATATCTGCCCATGCAGCACAGCGCCAGTCTTCACGTGGTAGCCGGCACACCCGGTGAGAAGCTGGTTGCGCTGGCGGCCAATATAGGTGCCGATTTGATTATTTTGGTGTCCAAAGGCGCTGGTAGCCTCTGGCCATTGCGCCGCGCCACCGTTGAATATGTGGCGGTTAATGCATGCTGTGCGGCACTTGTGCTGCCGGTTCCTGCGAAGGCCCAGGGCAGCACGGTAGACAAGCGCTAAACCAGCTCAATGCTTCGAGGCTTTCAGGGTCATCAACACCCAGAAGTGTTTGGGCAGCCAGCTACGGCCCGTTCCCACTGAATCGTCACATGCTGAATGTTGAAGTCGTCGCTCAGCATGTGAGTGGCTTGTTCTATTACTTGATCGTCGTCTCCGGAATTCGGTTTTACAAGGTGCACGGTCAGGGCGTTTTCTGTGGTGCTGAGCGCCCAGATATGCAAGTGGTGAGCGGACTCCACACCGGGCAGTGCCTGCAGTTTTTCAGCCACATCGCTAGGGTTGATGCCTTTGGGGACAGCATCCACCGCAAGGCTCACTGAGTCTTTCAGGAGTCGCCAGGTACCAATAAAAATTACCACTGCAATCATCAGGCTGACCACAGGATCAATCCAGCGTACATCGGTAACCAGGATAACCACCCCGGCAACCACCACGCCTACCGATACCAGCGTATCTGCAGCCATGTGCAGGAACGCCCCGCGAATGTTCAGATCACCTTCTTGGCCTTTAAGGAACAGCAGCATGGTAATGCCGTTAATCAGCACGCCAATGCCCGCTACAATTATGACCGTTAGTCCGGCCACGTCGGCTGGATCGTTGAACCGCCGAATCGCTTCCCAGGCAATACCGCCCACGGCCGCAATTAAAAACAACGCGTTAAACAGAGCCGCCAAAATGGTGGTTTTCTTGAGGCCGTAAGTATTGCGGTCTGTGGCTTTGCGGCTGGCCAGCCAACTTGCAGCCCAAGCCATTACCAACCCAAGAACATCGCTCAGGTTGTGCCCGGCATCGGCCAGCAGTGCAAGAGAGCCGGCCAACACGCCGTAAACGGCCTCAATAACCACAAACCCCAGATTAAGAAAGACAGCAATGGCAAAAGCTTTGTTGTGGGTATCGAAGTGCTCCGCGTGGCTGTGACCATGGTCGTGACTGTGGTTGTGCATGAGTGCGCCCTGAACGATTGCAGTGAATTTGAGACAGTAAAAACCCTATAGCTGATACAGGGTCAAGCTATATACAGATTATCTCTGGACGCCGTGGTTTTGTGAATTTCGCAGATATGGTTTTAACTGGAGAATGGCGCTTATACGCTTCTAGAAACGTCGAAGGATGATTTATGGAACGCTTGGCTGTACCGTCAGTGCTGAT
>NZ_JBQDKB010000107.1:0-11221 GCF_052094685.1 Marinobacter sp. | reverse complement strand
CTAGAAAACTGCTACGCTTAATATCCGGTTGGCAAAAAAGCTGACCCGGCAATTTCACGTTTATCACGTTAAGGAGAAGCACAAATGAACATTCATTCTGGCTTTACCTTACGTCCCGGTTTCGCTGTACGGTTCGTATCGACTGTTTTTGGAACAACACTCGCCCTGCTGATTTCATCATCGGCGTTGGCCGCAGACATGGCCCCCCAAGTGAAGACCGCCGCGGTACACGCAGGCCTTGCTTCCCAGGCGGCAGATGTTAAAGGGGTGCACACGCACTTACATCACACACTGAATTGTCTTGTCGGCCCAGATGGAGATGATTTTGACAGTGATGAAATGAACCCATGTGGTGACATGGGCAAGGGTGCCATTCCTGATAACAAAGACGATGACATGAAGAAAAAGCTGGAGGGCGCTGTTGAGAAAGCGAACAGTGGGCTCGACACAGACGATTACGACGAAGCAAAAGCCGCCGCTATGAGTGTGCAAAAAATGCTCGAAACGAAGTAGATTTAAGAAGTTGTAAAAAGGGCCACTATAAAAGTGGCCCTTTTCTGTTTGCTAGCCAGGGCTGAGCCTCTACCCCATATTCTTCCTCACAAACTTCTGAATCTCGCCCACAATACCGCTTCGGAACGCCAGTACTGTGAGTACAAATATCCCCCCCAGAATCGGATCTACCCAGTCTCTGAGCAGGCTCTGAGAAAACTGATACTCGATGTTTACAACAAGGGTTGCGCCTATAACCGGCCCCAACAATGTGCCCATGCCGCCTACGAGTGTCATCAGAATGACTTCACCAGACATATGCCAGTGCGCGTCGTTCAGAGAAGCTAGCTGGAACACCACCGATTTCATGGAGCCCGCAAGGCCGGCAAGTGCCGCCGAGATCACAAACGCCAATATTTTGTAGCGATCCACTTTGTAACCCAGGGATACGGCCCGGGGCTCGTTCTGTTTGATTGCTTTCAACACTTGGCCATAGGGACTGCTGACAATTCGCTGAACCAACAGGTAGCAGCCAAGGAATACCGCTAGCACGAAATAATACATATTCAGGTTGTTTTCAAGGTCGATCAGCCCGAACAGCTCACCTCTGGGCACACCGTGCATGCCATCTTCTCCACCGGTGAATGGCGACTGCACGAAGAAGAAAAACACTAACTGCGCCAGAGCCAGGGTGACCATGGCAAAGTAGATACCTTGGCGCCGGATAGACAGGAGGGCGAAGCCCAGCCCGAGCGCGGTTGCCACAAGGGTTCCTGCAATTATGCCCATTTCGGTGGTTAGGCCGCTAAAGTTGCTGAGCAGGTAACCGGTGGTGTAACCGCCTGTGGCCAGAAAAGCTGCGTGGCCAAACGACAGCAAGCCGGTGAACCCGAACAACAGGTTGAAGGCTACCGCGAACAGCGCGAAGCAAAGGATTTTCATCAGGAACACGGGGTACATCACAAACGGGGCCGACAGCAAAAGCACCAGCAGTACACCGTTCAGTATGAGTTTTCTGCGATCCTCGGCTTTTTGCTGCTGCATGATCGTCTTCTGGATATCTGACTGAATATCGGTCTGGCTCATAATTATGCCTCCTTACCGAAAAGGCCAGTGGGCCGGATCATCAGCACCACGACCATAACCAGAAAGATCACAGCAGACGATGCAGGCGGGTAGAAGGTTTTTGTAAGGCCCTCCACAACACCCATGAGAATACCGGTAATAATGGCCCCACCTATGGAGCCCATGCCGCCAATAACTACCACAGCAAACACCACAATCAGTATGTGTGAGCCCATCACTGGAGTTACCGAGTAAATAGGTGCAGCCAACACGCCCGCGAAAGCCGCCAGCATGACCCCAAACCCATAAGTAAGGCTGACCAGCAAGGGCACGTTTATACCAAAGCCCTGCATAAGTTGGGAGTCTTCGGTGCCCGCACGCAAGTATGCGCCCAATTTGGTTTTTTCAATCATGAACCAGGTACCAAAGCACACAATAAGGGCCGCCACGATAACCCAGGCCCGGTAGAATGGCAGGAACATGAAGCCGAGATTTACGCCACCCTTGAACATATCCGGCATGGAATAACGCAGGCCGGAGACGCCGTAGATATTGGTGAGAACCCCCTGCATGATCAACGCAACGCCAAACGTCAGCAGCAGACTGTAGATATGATCCTGACCGGCGATACGGCGAAGAAGGAAATACTCAACAAGCACCCCAACTATGCCGACTAGAACCGGGGCTAGAAAAAGAGCCACCCAGTAGTTGACGCCCAAAGTGTCAAACAGGATGACCGTGCCCATGGCGCCAAGCATATACATGGCACCGTGGGCAAAATTGATAATTTTGAGAAGGCCGAAAATAACAGCCAGGCCGAGGCTCAAAAGTGCATAGAAGGCACCGTTGATCACCCCGATCAAAAGCTGGCCAAACAGCACCGCCATGGGGACGCCGAAAATCATGGACATGTTGCTAACTCCAAAAGCAGCACAGACGTTGAATCAGTTTTTATTTTACGTAGTGCTTTGAACTCTCCGGCAAACGCCGGAGAGCTCCTTAGTCTACGTTTTACTTACCACTAACCAGTTTGCAGTCGCTGTCTGCCAACGGGCGAAAAGCCTCGTCTGCTGGAATGGTGCGGAGAATCTCGTACAGATCCCACTCGTCTTTGGACTCTTCCGGCGTTTTAACCTGGGCCAGATACATATCGTGCACCATGCGGCCATCCTCCCGAATGCGACCGTTCGTGGCGAACATGTCGTTGATGGGCGTATCCATCATCTGCTTGCGCACAGTCTGGGTATCATCGGAGCCAGTCGCCTTAATGGCATTCAGATACTGAAGCGTGCTGGAGTAGATACCTGCATGAACCATGGTTGGTCTTGCACCGGTTTCTTTCATGAAGCGGTCAGACCAGGCGCGAGTCTCATCGTTCATATCCCAGTACCAGCCGGTGGTCAGCTGAAGGCCTTGCGCGGCTTCGGTGCCAAGGGCATGAACATCACTCAGGAAAACAACAAGGCCGGCAATGGTCTGGCCCGACTGAGTGACACCAAATTCTGCGGCCGTGGTAATGGCGTTAGTGGTATCTGCACCGGCGTTTGCCAAAGCGATAACATCCGCACCTGAGGCTTGCGCCTGCAAGATGAATGATGAAAAGTCCGGGGTTGGGAACGGATGACGAATGCTGCCTACAATTTCACCGCCATTGGCCTCTACAACGCGGGTTACGTCCTTCTCCATCGCGTGACCAAAGGCATAATCAGCAGTCAGGATATACCAGGTTTTGCCACCTTCCTTAACGATCGCCGTGGGGGTACCGATAGATAACGCGTAGGTGTCATAAGCATAGTGAATGTGGTTCGGGGTGCAGTGCTCGTTGGTAATACTGGATGCCGCAGAGCCGTTAACCAGACCGAGCTTGTCGCTCTCCTCTAGCACTTTGGTTGCTGCAATGGTTACAGAAGATGCAACAAGGCCAGCCACCATATCGACGTTATCGTTTTCAACCCAGCGACGCACTGTGGTGGAAGCTACATCTGGGCTGTTACGGTCATCAGCCGTGACAATTTCAATTTTTGCACCGTCTACCTTGCCGCCAAAATCGGCAATGGCCATTTCAAGGGCTTTAAGGCCGTTCGGGCCGGACAGGTCGCGGTAAGTACCAGACATATCCGCCAGGTAGCCGATTTTAACGACGTTGTCGCTGATTTCTGCTTGGGCGCCGCCCACCATCATGGCTGATGCAATGGCTGAGGTCAGAAGCTTTTTCATGATTGTCATTATTATATCTCCGCGACTGTGTTGCGTTGGTTCGGGTTTTTGTTGCTATTGTTTTACGTTTACACATACCTATCCGGGATACCTATCCGGGTTTAAACCCCCAAATAGCCATCCAGCACCGACTGTTTTGCATGAAGCTCTTCGGCACTGACTTCTTCCACAATTCGACCATGCTCAACCACGTAATGTCGGTCGGCCAATGGCGCTGCAAAGTGGAAATTCTGCTCTACTAGAATGATGGTTAACCCCTTCTTTTTAAGGGCTAACAAAACCTCACCCAGCTTCTCTACGATAACCGGCGCCAGGCCTTCTGTGATTTCGTCTAGCAAAAGCATGTTGGCGCCGGTGCGAAGAATGCGCGCCAGTGCCAACATCTGCTGCTCTCCACCCGAGAGCTTGGAGCCTTGGCTGAATCGACGTTCATAGAGATTGGGAAACATGGAGTAGATTTCTTCCAGGCTCATACCTCCGCTGCGCACAATCGGCGGCAAGGTGAGGTTTTCCTGAACGTTGAGTGACGAAAAAATGCCCCTGTGTTCGGGGCAATACCCAACTCCCAACCTTGCAATATTGTGTGGGGCGCAAGACATGGTCTCCTCGCCGTTTATCATGATGGAACCGGTACGACGGCCAACCATGTTCATGATCGCTTTAAGCGTAGTGCTGCGACCGGCACCATTACGGCCAAGCAGCGTGACCAACTCACCCCGGTTAACGACCAATTCAATTCCGTGCAGAATATGAGATTCGCCATAAAACGCATGCAGCCCTGAAATGCGCAGCTGTTCGTATTCTTTTCCCACATTTTGGCTCATTGGGCAGCCTCCTCTTCTGGTACCGCGCCCCTCTCACCACTTGATCCCGTGCCCATATACACTTCGCGCACGCGGGGATCAGCAGAGACTGCCTCATAATCACCTTCCGTAAGCACGGCACCCTGCGCAAGAACCGTTATGCGGTCGCACAGCTTGGAGACCACACTCAAGTTGTGCTCTACCATCAGAACCGTTCGGCCTTGTGCAGCCTTGCGCACCAACTCCACAACGCGATCAACGTCTTCCGTGCCCATCCCCTGAGTCGGTTCATCAAGCAGCAGTATTTCCGGCTCCATTGCCAAAGTTGTCGCCAACTCTAATGCCCGTTTACGGCCATAGGCCAACTCAACGGTTGTGGTGTTCGCAAATTCAGTTAGGCCAACGGACTCCAGAAGTTCCATGGAACGCGCGTTAAGCCTGTTCAGGGACGCGCCGGATTTCCAGAAACTAAAAGAGCTTCCCTCAAAGCTTTGCAACGCAATGCGGATATTTTCCAAAGCCGTCATATGGGGGAAAACCGCGGAGATTTGAAAAGAGCGAACCATGCCTTTGCGGGCAATCGACGCCGATTTCAGTGTGGTTATATCTTCGCCTTTGAAGAGAATTTTGCCACGTGTCGGAATGAGAAACTTGGTGAGCAGGTTGAACACGGTGGTCTTGCCTGCACCGTTAGGACCGATCAGAGCGTGTATATGGCCTTTCTGAATCTTAAGATTCACGTTGTCGACCGCAACAAAGCCTTTGAATTCTTTCACAAGGTTCTGGGTCTCCAGCACGTACTGGTCACTCATGATCCAATCTACCTTTTGTTATTGTTGTACAATTTTTCTTGCTTACAGATTAGATTGACGTTTACGTATACGTCAATCTAATTCTCATGTTTTTTTGGCGGAATAGAGTAGGTCATCGTTGAGTGAGCAACAGGCTCCTCTACGCCTTCCGAGTACACGAACACCTCTCCCACCCCCATGGTGCGACCCACTTTGAGCATAGTCGCTCGTGCCCAAATAGGAGTGTGGGCGGCAGGCTTGCGCAGAAAGTTAATGTTCAGGCTAGTGGTTACCGCCAAGGGCACTAGCCCAATTCTACTAAGCAGTGCCGCATAGACAGTCACGTCTGCCAAGCCCATCATCACCGGACCGGATACGGTTCCACCCGGCCGGAGATGCCCGTCGTCAACATCCAGGCCCATCTCAGCCCAACCATCACCGAGCTTCCTCAGGCTGCCGTAGGCGGCACCCTGGGGAAACTGCTCCTGAAGAAATCCTTCAAGCTCCTCAAGCGTAATCTTCATGAACCTGGCTCTTCTTGGGCTCGGTTACGCAGTACAAACCGCTGAATCTTGCCGCTGGGGGTTTTCGGTAGCTCATCCACAAATTCAATTTCACGGGGGAATGCATGTGTGGAAAGGCGACGGCGAACCAGCTCCTGCAGTTCGTCCCGCAGTGCCTGATCGTCTGCAGGCTGTTGATCGCTCTTGACCACAACATATGCTTTGATTATAGAGCCACGCTTCTCATCAGGCTTGGCAACTACGCCAGATTCTGCAACTGCAACGTGTTCCAGCAACGTGCTTTCCACATCTGCTGGACCAACCCGATAACCGGCTGTGGTGATAATATCATCGTCACGACCGCTGAATGAGAAACTGCCATCGCCATGGCAGATCGCCATATCACCGGTGAGGTAGTAGCCGTTCACGAATGGGTCTTTTTCGCCCCAGGTATAGCCATCAAAGTGGAACAGTGGAGACGCTTTCACATCCACAGCAATCTGCCCTACTTCGCCCTCGCCCACTTCTTCATTTTTCTCGTTCAGGGCAACCACTCTATGGCCTGGGGAAGAGAAACCCATTGAGCCCGGGCGTTGCGGGTGCTCAAGCGCCAGGAAGTTGCAGCAGGTCATACCGGTTTCAGTTTGGCCATAGTGGTCTGTAACCGGGCAGAAATGGCGGTTTTTAATCCAGCTAACAACTTCTGGATTTAGTGGCTCGCCGGCACTGCTGGCGACACGCAACCCAAGGTTCTCACCTTCAGGCAAAACATGGTCATTGGCTTTCAGCAGACGATAGGCAGTGGGTGCCGCAGCCAGGTTGGTGATTTTGTACTTACGAATCATGTCGTAGGTGGATTCAGGGGTAAACGCGCCTGGGTTGAAGTGGGTAGCGTGCCCCATCAGCAACGGGCCAACCACGGCGTAATAAAGACCATACGCCCAGCCCGGATCCGCAACGTTCCAGAACACATCGTCATCGCGCAGATCAATGGCGTACTTCATGTATACATAGAAGCCCATCAATGCCCGGGCAGGCACGGCTACGCCCTTGGATTTGCCCACAGTGCCGGAGGTGAACATCTGCAGGAAGGGATCGTCACCCTTGATCATCACCGGCTCAAAGTCCGGATTCTGCGCCTCAAGAGTGCTCCGAAAATCTGGAACATCGGCGCCGGTCTTTTCTGCATCAATGCAAAGTACTGGTGAGCAACCCTTCACGTCGTTGAGTTTGGGGTAGTTTGCCGGGTCGGTGACCACCAGCTTTGTGCCCGCACGTTCAAGACGGTATTCGATAGCACCGGAACCAAATGCTGTGAACAGCGGCTGATACACCCCACCAATACGCAGTGTGCCGGCAATAACGATCAATAGTTCCGGCCCTCTTGGCAGCAAAGCTGCTACCCGATCCCCCTTACCGATGCCTTGCGACGTTAGATAGTTGGCAAAACGGGCGGACTGCTCCTTCAATTCAGCAAAGGTAAGCACACCGTCGCCACCGCCGTCTTTTTCATAAAAAAGCGCAACTTTCTTTGGATCAGCGGCCCACTTATCACAAATCTCATGACAGACATTCAGCCCACTTGCCAGATTTCCATCTAGAATTTCCGCTTCAAGAGCGCCGGGGTCGAATTCGTTATAGACATCTGCGTATTTAGGAAGGCTCATAATCAACTCCTGCTATTTTTATCTTTAAATGCATGGATGAAGATTTAGCACAGCCTTCACTTTACGTAAAGGTAAACTTTAGGCAAAAGGGTGTCGTCAGGAAGAGCCATTGCTGAGGATTTGGCCCTGCTCATCGCAGTCCACCAGCGCGTAAAACCAACCACTGTATGCCACGCTATAGGTCATAATAAGGCTGACATCGCCTCCGGCGTGGGTATCAATAAGCTGAATCGTCAGCTCCTGTTTCATGGATTGCTCTCCAGAGAATAGGATTTGCCGTGCTCTTCCCATTGGGCATCCGGATGCTATGACGATTTTGCCTAGATAATGGCTGCCACGGTTCATAAAATAACGCTCGGCCTGATGCAGCTCCGAAAGTCAAAAAGCGCCGTCTGCACCATGTCCGTAGTAATCCGGAGTCAGGTTTATATCTCGGCGGTTATTGGCATAGATATTAAAATCCAGCAGACCTCGCTCGCCAATACGACCGGCATCAACGCCCTCACCGACTGCCACAACTCGGCCAGCAATGTCTGCACCTTGAATACAGGGGAAAATCAGAGTGGGTTTGCCACCCATCTGAAATGAGGTGTTTTCCCCCTTTTTGGTGGGGTACAACCTTTCCCGTGCTTTGCGGTCTGTATTGTTTTTTGCGGTCGCGGTTACCTGAACAAGCACTTCCCCAGGCGACGGAGACGGGGTAGGTACGTCTTTATATTCAAGCTTATCGAGGTCGCCATGGCCAGTTAGAACCATGGCTTTCATGGTGTTCGGAATCACAAGCAAATGATCCTCCCTGTCTGCGGAATAAGGTATTCCATCAGAATAGGCGACATTCACGCAGGTGTCCGGGCGCACACCGAGGATTCATTATCTTGCCCACCACTCGCTAGCGAGCAATAACCTTGTATATCGGGCGCAGCTTGGGGATCTGCTTCAAAACCACCTGAATAACAGTCATCAAGGGCACCGCAAGCAAAACGCCCACTGGCCCCCAGAGCCAGCCCCAGAAAAAGATGGAAACAAATATAATCACCGGGTTAATCGCCATGCGAAAACCGTGTATCCACGGTTCGATGAAGAAACCCACCATTGTGGTCAGGGCAAGATAACCGACAGGTGCGATGGCCATCATCCACAAGGTGTCCAGACTCACCGCTGAGACAACAGCGAGCATCAAAATGGTGAGGATAACGCCAAGATAAGGGATGAAGCGAGCCAGCCCAGCCACAAGCCCCCAAACCGCCGGATCAGGCAACCCGACAGCCCAGGCCATTAATCCAGTAGCCAAACCAACAGACGTATTACTGACACCCAGAACACAGAGATACTGGGCAATCTGATGCTGGGAGTCTCGGGTTATGCGCAGCACAGTTTTGCGGTGACTTCTCGGCAACTGCCGTACAAAGTTAAGCACCAGCCTGTCGCCGCTAACCAACAAGAAATATGTGAGCGCCATGGCAAGCGCAAGCCCCGCAACACCATCACGGGCCTTGTTCATTAACTGAGCACGCCAAGACTCTGTCTGCAGAACAACGGTTGTCGGCTCAGCAGCAGCTTTCTTGTCGCTGCCCTCCGAGAACACATTAACAGAGTCCTCCACTTTCTGGGCAGACTCCGTAACCTTGCTGATTTGACGCTTTAGTTCACTTTCCCCGACCAGTAAACGGGAAATACCCTCAGGAGCCTTACCTGCCCATTCCAAAGCAGGCGTGGCGACCGCCAAGGACACACCGGCGATACCCGCAAGCACCAGCGATACCAGAATCAGCGAGCTGACCATTCTAGGCATACGCAACCCCGTACTCATGCGGGAAACCAGAGGCGACAACAGCAGGCTTGTCAGCAGCGCCAGCACCATTGGCAAAATGATCTGGTGAGCAAGATAGAGGGTGTAAAGCACGCCTAGGATAAAGAGACCGTAAATAGGCGTAGAAAGGTCGGCTAGAGTCTTGCCGGCTCTAAGACTATGTTGTTCACTCGAGTATTGTTCGTCTTCCATAGAAAATCCGTAGCCTGTCCGCTGAGCCACTGCCAGCATAATTTGGTGCACCACCGAGGGTGTCGGCTGGCATGCGGGCCAATCAGTGTACCTTTGGTGAAGCTTTATCGCATTATAGAACGGCCTAAGCTAGAGCAAAGGCGGTAAATCGAAAGTAGACTGAAATAAGATGGGCTCCGTGCGATAGGCTTCAGCCTGGGCACTGGAGGCGATATAGGCCTGATTGACCCGAATATGCCTTCAATACGCCGGGTGCCGTCATACAGGGAAAAGGATTTCATGCTCAGAAAACGTTCTAAATACTGCCCGTCCTGCACTACTAAAGGTTTGAAGCCCACCAGTAATCCAGCCATTCTCGACTGCCGCCACTGCCATGGCTTGTGGTTTGAAGACGGATCGCTGAACCAGGCCATTGTCCAACAGCACGAGTGTCTAGACCAATACGACCACGAACTTCATCTGGGCCCCGCACTTCGCACCAGCGAACGCTTGTGCATACGTTGCCGCGTAACCATGACTCAGTATCAACTGCTTGTGCACTACAGCACCGAAATCGATTGCTGCCCAGACTGCGACGGAGTCTGGCTAGATAAGCATGAAATAGATCAGGTGATGCACTCGCCCAAATTGAAGCAAGCGTTAACGGACCTGAACCAGGCAGTGTCGTGGAAATCCTGGCTGTTCCAGTTTCTGACGGCCATGCCAGCGGAATACAACGTACAGCCCCAGCGCACGCCCTGGATCACCCGCACACTGGTTGTTCTGTGTAGCCTGATATTCGGCTTGGGCGCGCTGTCGCCGGAGGCCAATGAATGGATCTTCGTAAACCTGGCGTTGAACTCAGATACCCAAAGCCCCGCATACTTTGTGCTGCAACTGCTGACCTACCAGTTCGTGCACGGTGGGCTAATGCATCTGGCAGGCAACATGTATTTCCTGTGGATTATTGGCGACAACCTTGAAGATGCCTTAGGCCATGGTGCGTTCCTGGCGCTCTACCTGTTCGCGGGCGTAATGGCTGCACTGGCCGAACTGCTGCTGTTCGACACCAGTCAAGGCCCTTTGCTACTGGTTGGCGCCAGCGGCGCTATTGCGGCCCTTTTCGGCCTCTATCTAATGTGGTTCCGCCACGCCAGCCTGACCTTCATGATCGTCGTTTACCAAAAGAAACTCGCACCCCATTGGTACTTCCTGATCTGGAGCCTGATAAATGTGGTTGGTATGTTTTCCGGACAGGGCGACGTGGCTTGGGCCGCACACCTAGGCGGGTTCGCCCTTGGGTTGCTGCTGGGTTACCTGTTGAAGGACTACGTGTTTAGGAAGAACCCACTGATTGCGATGTTGAATCAGCCGGAAGCTATGTTACGACGGTGAGGGGCCTGCCTAAAAGGCTGAAGCGGCATTAACGTCTCAAAACCAACTCTACCTGAGGAAAGAAGAATGATTTCTGTGCCACGCCAAAGTTTTAGCCCTGTCGACCCAAAGGGCCAGTCAGCAAGCTGGAAACTGGTTACTGTCGCGATCACAACCGTGTGCCTGTCCGTGGCATCGTATATCGAGGTTCCAATGGTACCTGTGCCTATTACCGCACAAACCTATGTGCTTCTCACCGCTGCTGGGCTTCTCGGCTGGAAACTTGGCACCGCCTCAACGGTCCTATGGCTGATTCTCGGGGCTCTAG
>NZ_JBQDKB010000106.1:0-11467 GCF_052094685.1 Marinobacter sp. | reverse complement strand
GTGATCCAACTGGGAGTGCAATTTGGTTTTCGGTTGATTTGAGATCAAATGCAAAGGGTATTCAGGACTCTCCTGCCCCAGCCATTCCTTAGGATCGTTCCAATACGGAAATCCCGGGCACTCTTCATAACCAAAGCCCGCAACAACCTCAGAAAAGATCTCTATTTTTCCACTTGGCGTTCTGAGGGCGCTTCCTTTTGGATCATCGCGGAAGTTTTTCAAGAATATTTTGGGCTCGTTCGGCATTGAGTTTTCAAACCACCCCTTGGCTTTGAAGTCCTTGAAGCCCGGTAATTCAATGCCGCTTTCACCCGCCTTTTGCCGAGTTTCGTCATAGATAATATTAAGCCATTGCTCTTCATTACGACCCTCCGTGAAAACTTCTCGAGAACCTAACTCTTGTGCCAACTCACTGAAAATCTCGTAATCCGTCATACTCAGGCCCACAGGTTCAGCGGCCTTTTGCATGTATACGAGGAAAGGGTCCCTGCTGGACGAAGCGATGTCATTACGCTCCAAGAAGGTTGCTGCGGGCAGCACAATGTCTGCGTGTTTAGCTTGCGCGTTCCAGCACCACTCATGGACGATAACCGTGTCAGGCTTCTGCCAGGCGCGCCTCAAACGAACGAGATCCTGATGGTGATGAAAAGGATTCCCTCCAACCCAGTAAACCAGTTTGATCTCCGGATACATACCGGTTACACCGTTGTATTCGAATTGCTCACCAGGCTGAAGCAGAAGATCCGTGACTCTTGCAACGGGAATAAAACTCTTTATGGGGTTTTTGCCTTGGGGCAGAGAGGCACCTGGAACGCCCTGATAGTTGGCCCCAATAGCGTTCATGGCGCTGTAACCAAAACCTATGCCTCCACCAGGCAACCCCATCTGCCCCAACATGGAAGCAACAGCAGTGGCAGCCCAAAACGGTTGTTCCCCACTATCCTGGCGAGTGAGAGACCAGCTCACAGAGATCATAGTGCGCTGGCGGGCCATATCTCGTGCCAAGTCACGAATTCGAGAAGCGGGCATCCCAGTTTTACCCTCGGCCCATTCCCTGCTTTTAACTATTCCGTCTGTCTTGCCCAACAAATATTGAAGAAAACGATCATAACCTACCGTATAGGTTGATAAAAATTCAGTGTCAGCCAACTTCTCTTCTTGAAGGGTATGTGCAATGCCAAGCAAAAGTGCAACATCACTTCCCGGGTAGATCGCAAACCAATCGGCGTCCATTTCATCCAGCACATCTGAGCGCAACGGACTGACGTTAACAACCTTTACTCCGTTTGCCGCTGCGTCCAGCATGCCTTGCTTCTGAACATGGCGACCCACGCCACCATTCGTAACCTGCCCGTTCTTAACTGGCGCACCACCAAATGCCACAAACAGATCGGTATGGTCCTTAATAACATCCCAGCTGGTTGCTCCATTCACCATGGAATAGAAATCTCCTAGCACATAAGGCAAGGTTACTTCCGCCGCTGCATAGCTGTATGTATTCAGCGAATAGGTATATCCGCCAATCGAGTTAAGAAATCGCTTAAGCTGGCTCTGGGCATGGTGAAAACGTCCAGCGCTTGACCATCCATATGACCCACCATAGATCGCTTGGTTACCGTAACGGTCGCGTACGCGATTTAACTCACCCGTCACCAGTGCAATCGCTCTGGGCCACGACACTTCAACAAACTCATCAGCTCCCCGACCACCCTCCGCATTCCCCGGCCCACTCTCTAACCATCCGCGTCGAACCATAGGGGCTTTGATACGAAGCGGCCCGTCAAGAACATCAACGATGCCTTGACCGATGGGGGACGGGTCTTCATCCCTCTCAAATCCCTCTAGCGCGGTAACGCTCCCGTCCTTTGTATGAACTCTATAGGTGCCCCAATGGGTGCTGGTCAGCGTACCTTTTGTCGCATGCTCAGATGTCATAGGTTGAGCCCTCTTAATTTTGTTATTCGGAAAAGACAGCATAGACCATAACTAAGTACATATACTCGATTTCATAAAATTTAATCAAATACTTTTACTTGCCAAAAAAGGGTATATGACCGGATCAAATCATGAGCAACAAAACACACGTCTATACTTAAGGTTGCAGGAGAGGAGAAAGGAGCGCTAACGACCAGCGCGAATTGGGATTAAGCTTGACCAAGCTTAATCACTTGGAATTCAATAAGCATTCGTGTGAAAGTTAACGATAGCAATTTAACCAGAGCCTGCTGCTTGGCAGACAGGTCATTAAAGCGGAAATGAAATGCTCAGAATGGGAATTTGACATACTCACCACCGTGCGGGATGCTCCGCTCTCGTTAGTTTACGAAGAGGTGATCAAAAAATGACAGCTGGCGCAACTAAAGACTGGACTCTGGAACAGTTTCCTTTTCGTGCTTATGACAAGCTTCGCTATGCAGACACGGATCGACAAGGTCATGTGAACAATGCGGTATTCTCAACGTTTATTGAAACTGGTCGAGTTGAACTGATCTACGATCCGGAGGCGCCACTCACCTCTCCTCATACATCCTTCGTAATCGTCAATCTAAACCTACAACTGCGCGCTGAAATTCGCTGGCCGGGAACTGTAGATATCGGAACAGCCGTCACACGTGTTGGCAACACTTCCATGCAGCTATATCAGGGCATCTTTCAAAATGGCGCGTGTTGCGCAACCGCTGAAACGGTCATTGTTTGCATTGACGATAACACTCAAAGACCAACCAAATTACCGGACACTGCTCGCAAATTACCAGACACTGCTCGGCGATGAGCCGCTACACAAGTTGTTTTACAAGCTAGCAATGCCTTGCACCAACCCAAGAGCTATAGCTACTTGCACCAGTTCAGCAAACGAGTCCACCTTCATTTTCGCGGTCATGTTCGCCCGATGGCCTTCAACCGTTTTCCTGTTGATACCGAGTTCATCTGCCGCTTCCTGATTAGATAACCCCTTAACGATTAGCTCCAATACTTGACGCTCTCTGCGGGTCAAACGGTCATAACACTCTCGTATACGTGAGTGTGAGCGACGATGAAAGAATCGCTCCCGATCTCTCTCCAAAGCACTGTGGACATGATCAATCAATACCTGATCATCAAACGGTTTTTCGATAAACGTACTAGCACCTTGGGTAAGCGCCGTCACGGCCATATCCACATTGCCGTGGGCGGAAATCATAATCACCGGTAGTTCAATTTTGTAATCTGCCAGCTTTTTCTGAGCATTAATGCCACTGAGCCCTGGCATGCGCACGTCCATTACGATACAACCACTGTCGCTCGTATCAAAACCCTCGAAGAACGCTAGCGCATTTTCGTAGGTTTCAACTTTGAGGCCAACAGACTCAAGCAGCCACTTCAAAGAGTCTCTTACGTCCGTGTCGTCATCAATGACGAATACTGTTTGTGCGTCGTTTATAAAAGTCATGAGCGATCAGTCAGCAATATTGAGAGTGAATGAAAAACACGCCCCGCCAGCAGAAATGTTTTCTGCCCAGAGCTCTCCCCCAAGATTCTCTACCAATGAACGACTGATGGCCAGCCCCATTCCAAGCCCGCTTTCCTTAGTAGAGAAAAACCGATCAAAAAGGCGGGACATGTCTAATTCCGAAATCCCTCGTCCCTGATCCGCCACTTCAACCCGCACCAGCTGGCCTTCGTGGGGATTTACAGTGATCCGCACTGTGGTGGCTTCGTCATCATCCGATGAAGCGCTTGCCTCTATAGCGTTCACGATCAGGTTCAACAACACTTGCTCCAGTTGAATCCGATCCCCTTTAACCGTAGGCAAATCGGAGCCCAGTTCAGACACTATGCGCACGTTGAGCCGTTCCGCCATACTCTCGCAGAAGTCGATCATCTCGCCGATCAGCTCCGGTAAATTTAGACGGGTGACGACAGGCTCCTGCTTGCGAGTGAAGTCCATCATCCGATGGATAATCTCACCGGCCCTCAATGCGGTTCGGATGCTCCGGGTAATGGGTAACTCCAAATCGCTCCAAGAAAGCGACGGCTTGCCTGCAAACCGTCGCTCGATACCCCGGAGGTAATTCACCATTGCGGAGAGTGGCTGGTTCAGCTCATGAGCCAGGCTGGACGCAAGTTCCCCCATGGTGACCAAACGGCTCGCATGGTCGATATCGGTTTGATACTGCTTGAGCTGCTCTTCGGCCGCTTTTTTCTCCGTGAGGTCATGGGCAACCAACGAAAAATACTCGATGTCCCCATGCAAAGAACGGTGGGCCAAGAGTTCAAGCAATACCGGTATACGAGCAGATTTCAGGCTGCGCATGGTCAGCTCGCCTCGCCAATTCCCCGTCTTCCTCGCGGCGGGAAAGCCCTCTTCCATTAAGGTCGCGAGACCTTTCTCCACTACAAACTTGGAGAGAGGGAAAGCACTGTAATCCGTGTGTTCCATCGCAAGAACATTGCGGGCAGCTTCGTTCAGATGTGAAATCGTAAAATCCAGATTCGCGAATATAACCAAATCCTGGGTGCTCTCCAGCACTCGGGCCAACCGACGGTTTGCCTTATCGGCCTTGATTCTGTGGGTCGCATCCCGAGAAACCACAAGGATTTCCCGAATATCATTGGTTTCAGGATCACGAATGGTTCGGCTGGTACTTTCCAGCCAAGTGTAATGGCCGTCTTTGCAGCGAAAGCGGTAGGTGTGGGTATACAGGCCCCGATCATAATTTACCGTGGGCGCCCGCAACCGGAAATCTTCTACATCATCCGGATGGTACAGGTCGTACGCCGAGATACCGACAATCTCTTCCACCGTATAGCCCAACAAATGCGTAACGGCTGGAGATACGTAAATAAACTGCCAGTCTTCCGGTGTGTGCCGGGAAATCATGTCAGTGGATTGTTCGGCCATTTCCGCCAGCAGGCGGTTGCGTTCAGCGTCGTCGGTCAGGGCAGTACGCCCCTCTTCCGGAGTGCGATTTTTCATGAGCATGAGGTTCTCGGAACTCGGGTGGCCTTGTCGGTTCCTATTCTGACGGTCTCCGGGGCCCTTGACCATAAGGTGCTAGGGCCCCGCGACTTACTAGCGCAGAAACTCTTTACTGAAGGCCTTGAATTGAGACGCATCAGAGCGTCGCAGCCATTCAAAACCGACCATTTCTTTAGTCACAATTCTGGCCCCGGCCTGCTCCATCCGGCGAAGTGCTATCTCAGTATCGTAAGGGTTACGCGCGGAAATGGCATCTGCCACAACAAACACATCCACCCCCTTATCCAGCAACCTGATTGCTGATTGCATCACGCAAGCTTGAGACTCCATGCCGCACAGGACAACCTGTTTACGGTCGTGTGCTTGAAACGCTTTTTCGAAACCCGGATCGTCAATGCACGCAAAGAAGGTTTTGCCGTAAATATTGGCCGGCCCCACCAGTTCACGCAGACCATCGTCAGTAGGGCCGAGGCCCTCCGGGTACTGCTCCGATCCAATTACCGGCACATTCATTAGCCCGGCCAGGCGAACCAGCCAGCTACAATTGTTCACCAGCTTTTCGTTTTCATGCACACCGGACAACAACCGAGCCTGCACATCAATCACGGCAACGATGGAATTCTTTTGATCCATTAACATAATAATCTCCAGACTTACGCCGGGCGGCGGTCAACCATGTTAGTTGCTACGCCTTCCGCAACAACCTTATCACCCACCTTACAGATGGTTTCCAGTTTTACTCGGCGACGTTCTTCGTTGATCTCGATGATCTTGGCAGACGCAACCACTGTGTCACCAATGTGAACCGGCGCTTTGAATTTAATCTGCTGATCTATATAGATCGCACCCGGGCCAGGCAGACGTGTGCCCAATACGGCAGAAATCAGCGCAGCACTGAACATGCCATGAACAATGCGTTCTTTAAACGGCGTAGTCTTCGCGTATTCAGCATTAATGTGCACCGGATTGTCATCACCACTGATGCCTGCAAACAGAACGACGTCTGCTTCAGTAATGGTCTTGGCATAGAACGCCTCCATTCCAACTTCCAGATCTTCCAGATAGTAACCATGTAGTTCTTGCATTGTATTTTCCTCTTATAAACTCACGTGCTGACTACATTACTGGTTTATATCCGCCAAACCAAGTACTTTTACTTGGTTTATTCAAAGTGCTCTGGTAGCCTTCTTTCACCAACAAAGACAACACCGCCTTGTTCATAGGGAGTCGCGGTCATGCAAAGGCAACCCGTAAGCATTTTTGAAAGAGCCTTTAAGAAGCTGGTTCCAGGTGGCCTGGAATCCGTAGGCCGTCGTGGTTCCGACATACTGAACATTACGGAAGACCTCCCAGAGTCTGATGTCGCTACGGTTAAAGAGTGGATAGATGACTGCCTTGCCGAGAACGGTGGCCAAGTAGAAGCCCGCAAACGTGCTGCCTTGCTTGGTCGGGCCTACTTAAAGCTGTCGTCTACTGGAAGAACCCGTTTCCTTGGTCTGCTTGCGGAGCACTACGGTGTGGATGAGGCCAGCGTAGAGCGTGCCATCGACCAATGGCATAACGCTAAATCCAGCGGGAAAACCCAAGCCGCTCAGTCTTTGCGCAAGGCATTGGTTCCAAGCCGCACGGCTCTGTTGAAACAGTTCAATGGTGTACCTTCCGGGGTCAAGTTCCTGGTGGACATGCGGGAGGAACTACTCCAACTTTGCAAAGATTATCCGGAACTGAAATCACTGGAAACCGACCTCCGTGACCTACTGGCTACGTGGTTCGACATCGGCCTGCTGCAGCTAGAAGAGATCAGCTGGAATTCCAGCGGTGCCATGCTGGAAAAGCTGATTGCATACGAAGCCGTGCACGCTATTAAAAGCTGGAGTGACCTAAAGAACCGGTTAGATTTTGACCGCCGCTGTTTCGCATTCATTCACCCGAACATGCCCGACGAACCTCTTATTTTTGTGGAGGTGGCCTTAGTTAACGGTCTGGCTGACAACGTTCAGAAACTTCTAGACGAGCACGCACCAACTCAGGACATCGACAAAGCTGACACCGCAATTTTCTACTCGATTTCCAATGCCCAACAAGGCTTAGCTGGCATCAGCTTCGGCAACTTCTTGATCAAGCAAGTGGTAAGCAAACTGCAAGTAGAATTCCCTCAGCTAAAGCAGTTCGCAACCTTGTCACCCATTCCAGGCTTCCGCCGCTGGCTGGAAAACACTCCAGCAAACCAACTAACCCAACTGCCCGGTGGCGAACAGTGGCTCAGTTCCCCGCCACCACGTGATCCAGTGCGGGCAAGCCAAGAGGACGCCACCGGTGCGCAGCAAGAAGCCATCATGAAGCTGGCCGCGTCCTACCTGTGCTCTACCAAACCCGGCACGTCCCGCGCGAACGATCCAGTGGGGCACTTCCATCTAAGCAACGGCGCCCAGATTGCCCGGCTCAACTGGATGGCAGACACCTCAGAAAAAGGCATCAAGCAAGCAGCAGGGCTGATGGTCAATTATCTGTATGAGCTTCCGAAAATTGTTCAACGTAGTAACCAGTACACCTCACGGGGACACATTTCCCAATCATCCAATATCAAGAAATTTTTGAAATAAACCACCCATAAAAAGGAAGGAGAACAACATGACTAATCGCATCGCAGTCGTTACCGGAGCAGCCGGTGGTCTGGGTACCGCTATGTGTAAGGCATTGGCCGCCCAAGGTCGTAAAGTGGTGGGCACTCACCTGCCTGGTGAAGAATTTACTGCTCAAGCCCAAAGCTGGCAGGCCACGCTCAGTGAAAAGGGTGTCGACGCGGCCATTTACCCTCTGGACGTAACGGATTTTGAAAGCTGCAAAGCGTTCATTGCCGCTGTTGGAGAGGATCTGGGCCCTATCGATATTCTGGTTAACAACGCCGGTATTACCAACGACGCACCGCTGAAGCGAATGCAGCCGGAGCAGTGGAACCAAGTGATCAATGTGAACCTGACCTCCATGTTCAACATGTGTCAGCAAGTGTTCGAGGGCATGTGCGAACGCGGATTTGGCCGTATCGTAAACATTTCCTCCTTGAACGGTGAGAAAGGTCAGTTTGGCCAGAGCAATTATGCTGCTACTAAAGCCGGTATCTATGGATTCACCAAGTCCATTGCTCAGGAAGGTGCCCGCAAAGGCGTAACCGCCAACTCGGTTTCCCCTGGCTACATCGACACTCCCATGGTTCGCCAGGTGCCTGAGAAAGTACTGAACAATATTGTTGCAGGCATTCCGGTTGGCCACCTTGGCAAACCCGAAGACATTGCCAGAGCCGTAGTTTACCTGACAGCTGATGAAGCAAGCTTCGTGACCGGCACCAACATGTCGGTCAACGGCGGCCAGTACATGAGCTAAGGGAGTAAACCATGACAGAGTTCAGAGCACCCACCCGTGAGATGGCGTTTACCTTGCAGCAAGTCGCCGGTTTTTCGGAAATGGCCAAAGCCTGCGGCTACGAAGACGCCTCTGAGGATGTCGTCGCGGCCATTCTTGAAGAAGCTGCGCGCTTTGCCGGTTCGGTCATCGCCCCAACCAACGTCACCGGTGACCAAACCGGTGTCCGTTTAGATTCCGACCACAACGTGGCCACGCCAGCTGGCTTCCGTGATGCTTATCAGCAATATGTACAGAGTGGGTGGGCCAGCCTGCAGTTTGATCCGGAGTTCGGCGGCCAAGGCCTGCCCTTCTCACTCGCAATTCCGGTTCAGGAAATGTGGCATGCCGCCAATATGGCGTGGGGGCTCTGTCCTTTGTTGTCTCAGGGCGCGGTTGAAGCGCTTTCCGAAAATGCCAGCGACCTGCTGAAACAGCAGTTGCTGCCAAAAATGATATCCGGGCAATGGACCGGAACCATGAACCTGACCGAACCGCAGTCCGGTTCGGATTTATCAAGCATTCGTACCCAAGCCCGCCCGGATGGCGATGCCTATCGGATAAAAGGCCAAAAGATTTTCATCACTTGGGGCGAGCACGACATGGCGGAGAACATTATCCACCTTGTGCTCGCTCGCTTACCCGAGGCCCCACCCGGGGTAAAAGGCATCTCACTGTTTGCTGTACCCAAGTATCTACCGGATACCTCTGGAGAACCCGGGGAGAGAAACGACTGTCAGGCGGTTTCGCTAGAACACAAGCTCGGCATTCATGCCAGCCCTACCTGTGTCATGAGTTATGGTGACAACGAAGGCGCCATCGGTTATCTGGTAGGCGAAGAAAACCGTGGTTTGGCCTGCATGTTCACAATGATGAATAACGCCCGACTGACCGTTGGTTTACAGGGCGTTTCCATTTCCGAGCGCGCTTATCAACACGCGCGGAACTATACCTTCGAACGAACTCAAGGCACGGCTCCGGGCGAACAAGGTGTTTCCCCGATCATCAAGCACCCAGACGTACGCCGAATGCTGATGATCATGAAAACCTTAACCGAAGCGGCGCGCGGGCTGGCCTACACCGGCTGCGTGACTGTCGATTACGCCAACTCGGACACCCTGCCAGACGACACCAAGGCTCGCTACAAGCGACGAGCCGACCTACTAACACCTTTGGTTAAGGGCTGGTGTACAGAAATCGCGCAAGAGGTCACGTCCCTGGGCATTCAATGCTATGGCGGCATGGGCTTTATCGAAGAGGCTGGCGCTGCTCAGCACTATCGTGACGCCCGAATCCTGCCTATTTACGAAGGCACTAACGGCATTCAAGCGCTTGACCTGATTGGTCGAAAAACCGTTCGTGACCAAGGCCAAGCCATGGCCGAGCTGATTGACAACATGCGCCCGCTCACCGGGCCGTTACAAAGCAGTTCCGTACTCACAGCTGAGCGTCAAGCCAGATTTGACCAAGCAGTAGCCTTCCTTGAAGATGCAACCAGAATGATTCTGGAGCGCGGCGATGACGACCAGTTTACCGGCGCTGTTGCCTTCGACTACCTAATGCTGAGTTCCACAGTGACCGCAGGCTGGCTGATGCTTAAAGCTGCCACTGCAGCCGCGAATGATCAGGCTGTCCAGAGCGCATTTGCGGCCAACAAGCTGGCGACCACTAACTTTTTCATCGACCACATTTTGCCGCGCTGTTCAGCGCATCTGAGCGCATTGCGGTCCGGTGACGACGCCATTATGGCGCTGTCAGAGACAGAATTTTAATAACAGCCAAGAGGTAAAACCTCATGTACATAAACGGAAAATGGTTAACTGGACACCCTGAGTTCCCAATTACCAATCCAGCAACGGGTGACGTCATCGGTCAAGTGCCCGACTGTACCGATCAGGATATTGAGGCCGCCATTGCGGCCGCCCATCATGCTTTTAAAGAATGGAAAAAGACGACCGCCTACCATCGTTCCCAGTTGCTATACCGCGCTTGGGAATTGATGATTCGCCAGAAACGCGAACTGGCAGAATTGATGACCCGCGAGCAGGGAAAACCCCTGAAAGCCTCTCTCAATGAAGTACAGTACGGCGCAGATTTTCTGCTGTGGTTTGCGGAAGAAGCCAAGCGCGTATACGGGCAGAGCATCCCCTCTGCCCGTGAAAATCAGCGTTTTATTGTTCAGAAATCTCCAGTCGGTGTGGTCGGCGCGATTACGCCCTGGAACTATCCGATTTCCATGATTACCCGCAAACTGGCCCCTGCTTTGGCGGCCGGCTGCACGGTGATCCTGAAACCGGCTGAAAGTACGCCCCTGTGCGCAAAAGCCATGGTAGAAATCTTTGCCGAAGCAGGCTTCCCAGCCGGTGTTGTTAATATGCTCACTGTGCAAGACCCTTCTCGGATAGGCGATGCTTTTTGTACTGACCCAAGAGTCCGTAAACTGACTTTTACAGGCTCTACCCCCGTCGGCAAAAAACTGAACGGGTTGGCCGCAGCCCACATGAAGCGTGTCTCTATGGAACTGGGCGGCCATGCGCCCGCCATTGTATTCCCCGATGCGGATCCGGTTCATGCGGCCAAAGGACTGTCTCTGGTAAAGTTCCTTAATGCCGGCCAAGCTTGCATTAGCCCTAACCGTATTTTTGTGCACGAAGACCACCTGAAGCCATTTATTAAAGAACTGACGAGTCGGGCCAGTCGCTTGGTCGCCGGCAATGGTATGTCTGAAGGCGTTGGTATCGGCCCGCTGATCAATGAACAGGCCATCCAGAAGGTCGACAGCCAGGTTCAAGACGCTGTTGCTCAGGGTGCAAAGGTGGAAACCGGCGGTCAGCGCTTGATAGAAAGTGGCCTTTCAGAAGGCTACTTCTATGCACCAACCGTGCTCTCCGGCGTAACGCCAGCCATGAAAATCTACCGGGAAGAAACCTTTGGCCCGGTCGCTCCTGTAATCACTTATCGCTCAGAAGATGACGTGATCGCCATGGCCAACGACACCGAATATGGATTGGCGGCTTACATCTACAGCAACAACATGACAACCGCCATGCGCGCATTTGAAGCTCTGGATTTCGGTATTATTGGCATCAACGACATTAACCCAACCAG
>NZ_JBQDKB010000105.1:0-11475 GCF_052094685.1 Marinobacter sp. | reverse complement strand
GGGTGGGTCAATTTTATTGGCCAAAGGTGGGTCAAAATAAATGGCCATTGACACCGACTTTCGCTTCGATAAGTGCGCGCCACTCACGTCGCCCCGTACGAAGAATGAGTAGGCCGTCTGGCCGATCTTTTTGCTTGATAGCTTTTTTATCTTCGTTCTCAAAAACAACCTCAGTCCATGCCTCCATAGATGCACTGGTTCCTACGCGCACCCCGATAGACTTCATCAGTGATTGGCGTAGCTCAAGTACCGATCGGAGGCCTGCGAGTAAAACGGAAACCGATTTTTGTTCTCGTGCACTGTCTGCGGTTATCGGGATTAATCTGGCTGGTTCTCCACCAACAAGAAAGTCAGGACGTTTGGTCACAGCTAGCTCCATGCTTTTATTAGATTTAGTTTCCTAACTAAGACTAGCAGCGATGCTCAGCTGCGCCTGTTTGAATGGTCAGGAATTGTAAAATCTTATAAGTGCCTGGTTGTTTGGCGATTTTGGCGGCTATAAAGGCATGGTCTATATTTGTGAAGGGAGTATTTCTTTAGCCTGGGGGTGTGCGTAATGTTGCTTTTTCGACAATTTTTGGCAGGCGCCTTATTAGCTGTTCTTTCGTGGTCTGTGGTTTCGGCCGAAGTGTATAAATGGCTAGACGAAGCGGGCAACATCCATTTTGGAGACAGGGTTCCAGAAAAGTATCGACAGGCTGGAGAAGCCGTTGATGTCCAAATGCGTCAGCCTACAGCAGCTGACCGTCAGAAAGCTGAAGCGGTGGCTAAATCCATCCGGCAAGCGGCGGACTCAGCACAAGAACGACGCCTTGAGGAAATCGAGTCTATAAAGGAAAGCTCAGAACAATCAGGCCAGGTTAGCACCTCGCAAAAGGCTACTAATAATTCCCCTCCCAACACACTGAAGCCTGGCCAAGCACGTCTTACACGAAAGCAGCGCATGGAAAACTACGACGCGGCGATGGCGCGATATAGAGAAAGCCAGCGGTGCTTTGCTCCCTATCAGAAGTTAGGTGGAGGTACGCGAGGATACGCTTTCGATCAGTGCGAGACTGTTGAAAGACCTATTCATCCCGACGTTCGATAAGCTATTTCTGCTCCTGAATCGCAGCCTAGAGGTACTAGGTTAACACCACAGGCACCCTGTGATACCCGCCCACAGGCGCGATTTCCCGCTCTGGTGGTTGTTCTGGCACCAACTCAATCGTGTGCACCGACGCGAGTAAGGCCTGCAAAGCGATTCTCAACTCCCAAGTGGCAAGTAGCCGGCCAGGGCAGATGTGCTTCCCAGCGCCGTACACAATATTCGTGGCCGCATTCCCTTCTGGATCAAACTGATTGTTGCCAAACACGGCCTCATCGCGGTTGGCTGATGTCCAGTTCAATTTAACCTTTGCACCACTTGGGATATCCCGGCCACCGATTCGAACGGGGCAGGTGGTTACACGTCGATTGGATACGAACGGGTTGTCGATGCGCAGTATCTCATCGATGATCGCTTCTACCTCGGCATCCAGGGCGGTTCGCAGCCGATCCACAAGCTCGGGGTGTTGGGCTATGTGGGCGATGAGTACACCTACACACAGAGCGATGGAGCCTAAATCGCCGCCTGTCCAATTGCGCAGAATTGAAACCAGTTCCGGCTCTGTGAGCGGTTGCCCATTGACTGTCTCACGGCAGAGCTTTGTGGTTAGGTCGTCGGGTGCTTTGTCGCCGGCTGCACGGCGAGGCTGCACGACCGAGCGGATGATCTCATCGAACTGTTCAGCGACGTCTGCCATCCAAGCATGGTCGCTGGAACGGGTAGCCGCATGGTTTTCTTCCATCCAGGCCAGCAGCTTTGGCTCCAGTTCCGCAGGCCATCCCAACCAGGCACACTGAGCGCGAACGGCAAACACGGCGCCTATATCATTTACGGCATCCAGTACTTCACCATGGGGCAATTCCGCCACCAGCTGAGTTGCGACGCGTTTGAACAAGGGTACGAACGGCTCTATCGCTTCTTTGGAAAGGTACTGTTTTATAACGTTGCGGTAGAGGGTATGTTCTTGTCCGTCTAGCCCATTCGGAACCTGCAAGTAGCGAGAAACTTGGCTTGAGAACCGCTCGTCATCCAGGGCTGCCGCCAGAACCTCGGCATGGCGCAGCAGCACCCATTCTCCCTTAATGTTTCGCACAACAGGATGTTTAGGGCGCAGCTCGTCTGTGTAGGCCCTCAAATCACGGCCAGCTGCGGACAAATCATCCGGCATGTGATCAGTCATACTGGCTCCTTTGCCATCAAGATAGGTTGCTTCCCTAGCATAACTGTAATTGCTTAAATCTAAATTGCGAAAGAACAAGACTGTCGAGAATTTCTGTTACCCGCCGTATATCCGGATGGGTTAGAAGCCAAAGTAGTCAATCACTCTGAAGGAGTGACTTCAGCGCCGAGACGCCCGCCTCGATCTCTCGTTCGCTGGCACTGGCAAACCCCATCACCAGGCCGGTTTGTTGCGTGTCGCCGATAAAATGGGCGCTCAATGGGGTGCTGCCAAAGCCCAGAGCTCTGAGTTGTTGGCTGAGGTTGACGTCATCGAAGTTTCCTTTAAGAACAAGGTGCATGCCGGCGCTCTCGGCCACCGGTGTTACCAGGCCAGTCAGTTCTTCTGATACCCGTTTTTGGAAGTAAAGCCACTTGTCCCGATAGAGCTGCCTCATGCGCCGCAGGTGGCGGGAAAACTGACCGCTCTCAATGAATTCGGCGATGGTTGCTTGGGCGAGCAATGGCGTTTCCCCGCCGCTGATTCGTTTCGCCCACAAGAAGGCCTCCACCATGGGTTCTGGTACAACCAAATAACCTACCCTGAGCCCCGGTAGCAGCGTTTTACTGAAGCTGCCTACGTACAAAACGGGCGTTTTGTCGAATAGCCCCTGAATGGCAGCAAAGGGTTTGTTGTGGAAGTGAAACTCGCTGTCGTAATCGTCTTCGATAATCCAGGTTTGGTTGCGCTGTGCCCACTCAACCAAAGCCATACGCTGGGCAATATCCAATATCCCGCCCATAGGGTATTGATGTGTGGGCGTACAGAAAAGCAGTTTGGCAGGGCCCATGTCAGCGAGTACGCCTACATCCAGCACCTGGCCCTTTAGCGGCACGGGCAACAGAGGGTTACCGTACCGGCTCAATGCGTAGCGAGCGCCGCGATAGCCAGGGTTCTCAAAAAATACCCGGTCACCTTCCTGCAGGAGTACATCACCAATCAGGGATAATGCCTGCTGCGCTCCGTTGGTAACAATGACTTGATGCTCCTCGCAACGCACGCCACGAGAGGTTCGAATATACTCTGTTATGGCGCGCCGTAGCGGTTGGTAGCCCTGAATACAGTCGTACCCCCTGAGCAGTCTGCGGCTTTCTTGGTGGTGCAGAATCCGGTTCCAGCTGCGAATGGGGAAAGCATCCAGATCTGGCAGGCCTGGTTGAAAGGGCAGGTTGGCGTCCTCCCCTAGCCGAAGGCTATGTTTGGGCACGATCGGCAAAGGGGGTAGGGGCGCAGTAGTGCTTTGAGAGTGAGAAGGCAATTGATCCGGCTGATTTAGGGTGGAGCGAATGTCCTTATTGATGAACACGCCTTTGCCGGCGAGGCTTAGCAAAAATCCTTCGGCTTTGAGCTGGTCGTAAACAGCGTTCACTGTATTTCTGCTCACCCCAAGATCTGCTGCCAGCTGCCTGCTTGAGGGCAGTTGGCTGCCGGGCAGGTAACGGCGGCCGATAATTCGCTGTGACAGTTGCCGGTAGAGTTGCTGTTGTAGGGGAGCAGCTGGATCCAGCTGAATATCGTTGATCACCTTAACTGGCCCTATGTAAAATCATAATCTGGATCTTTTTATGGTATCAGATGTTTTATTTAATAGCGGGGTACTTTATTAAAGGAACATGTGATGACCCCTAAGGAAACCGATCTCGCCGCCTCTACTCCACTTTCCTGCTGCCCTCGCAGCCAGGTGAAGCGAGCTGCTAAACGTGCGAGCTATGAACGCGCGGACGCGTATGCACTGATTGACCGACTAAAGACCGCCCATGTGGCCTTTGTAGAAGAGGGTGAGCCTCGAGTGATTCCTCTTACAGCTTGGCGGTTGAGGGATGATCTTTATTTGCATACCTTGAACGGAGGCCGGTTGAGCAAGCAGTTGGATTCCGGTGCACAACTCTGCCTATCGTTTGCTGCGACAGAGGCGTGGGTTATGAGCAAGTCAGCCTTTCACCACAGCGCTAACTACTCATCACTCGTGCTGTTCGGACGGCCCCAGCGAGTGAAGGATGATGCCGCGTTTGATGAGGCGTTTATGGGGATCATTAATCAACTTGAGCCAGGGCGGTGGGAGCAAGTGCGGGCTCCCAATGCCAAAGAACGCAAAGTGACGGCGTTGTTCCGTGTGCCCATCGAAGAAGGGGCGTTCAAGAGCCGAACAGGCGGCCCCAATGAGGAGCCTGAAGATATGGCCTTACCTGTTTGGCATGGGATACAGGCGGTTTGAGCTGCGTATTTCTTTAATCCGCTATATAACCAATCTTGCAAGCATGCTAAAAGATGGCCGTCTCGGCGGCGGCCTTGTTCAAGCGTGTGCTTCAGGAACAGTCTGCCTATCTCAATTCATCAGGATTTCAGCATGTCTGATAAATTTTTCTTCAAAGGCCGGCAGGATGCGCGCCAGCATCACACGGCCTACGGCGGTTTCAAAACCAATGCCAGCCAAAAAAGCGGCAGCAAAAAGCATCCGCTAAAACTTGTGGTAACCAATGAAGCCCGCAAGCAAGAAGTTGAAGCGCTGGTTGCAGACGCTCAGCTGCATGCGGATATAAGGCTTGATACTAACGAGGGCGCGGTTGAATCTATTACCGAGCTTACGGCTATCCTGAATAAAGGCGGCACAGTTACCCAGGCAAAAGCACCATCCAGAAACGATCCTTGCAGTTGCGGTAGCGGTCTCAAATTCAAGAAGTGCTGCGGCTAGCACCCCGTATCCATTGTCAGTATCCAGAGAGAATTACCCATGCTTATTTGTGGTGTTGAACTGAGCGGTAGCGATGCTGTGGTGTGTTTGCTGAACCTGGATATGGGGCAGTTCAGCCTGCCAGAAAGCAAGGTTCGCAAGATCACGCTGAAGAAGAATCACGGCCGGGAGGATCTGCAGCAGTTTCAGGCGTCTTTTGCAGCGTTTTTGGCGGAACACGACGTAAAAAAAGTGGCGATTAAAGAGCGAATGCCCAAAGGTAAGTTTGCTGGGGGTGCCATCAGCTTCAAAATGGAAGCGGCTATTCAGTTGATGCCTGGTAAGGATGTTGAGGTTAGCTTGCTGTCGTCTGCGACCATAAAATCCACGCTTTCTGCCAAACCGTTGCCGATTCCGTTTGCCGAGACAGGTTTGAAGGTGTTTCAGGAAAAAGCATTTGTTGCGGCATACGTGGGGCACCTGGCGAAATAGCAGTGGGTACTGCGTTCGCCAGATGATCCAGGCTTTTACTGAGCGGTGGTTACGTACTTCAAGATTTCAACCACTTGCTCAGGTGTTTGCGCCCACCCCATGGCAGATGCGTCTACTTCTTTCAGCGGGTGGATAATGTCGTCGTTGTGCAGAGTGACATAGGGCGTACCCATCGCGGCGCAGAAGCCGGCATCAAAGGCCGCGTTCCACTGCTTGTATTTGTCACCAAAACGAATCACCGCCAGGTCGCACTGCTCCAGCAGCGTTTTGGTGCGAATGCTGTTCACCTTGGAAGACTGGTGATCGCGCCAGAAGCCTACGTCTGGCTTGCCCAGCATATCGCCCGCCGCGTCGCTGGCCTCGTGGTTGGTCACCGGTGCGGTAAATTCCACAGGTAGTCCAGCTGCGTCTGCCCCGGCCTGAATTTGCTCACGCCAATCGGTATGGATTTCGCCAGAGAGATACACAGTCCAAATCATGGGGTTCTCCTAAATAACATTGGTTGGGAAAGTATAAGTCTGCAAGACCCTACCATAGCTAGTGGGCTTTCAGAATCTCAGCGCGGTTAATCACTGTCGTTATCCGACATTTTCGCCAGCTCTGTTCGCGTTTTTAGCCGGCCCTCTCTGCGAATTTCCGCCTTTTCAAAGCGTTTTCTTTGCTTGGCTGTTTCTGGTGTTACGGCGGGAACATCCATGGGTTTGTCGTTTTCATCCAAGGCCACGAAGGTGAAGAAGGCAGACAGTATATGGCGGGTCTCGCCGGTGTAGCTGTTCTCCGCTTCAACCCGAGCGCCGATTTCCATAGACGATCCCCAGCTCCGGTTCAACGCCAGGCTAAACAGCAGGGTATCGTTGCCTTTTGCGGGCGCACGAAAGTGGATGGAGTCCACCGCAGCAGTTACGCAAACACGGGCTGAGTGACGCTCGGCAACCACCAGCGCTAAACGGTCGCACTTGGCCATAATCATGCCGCCGAAAACCGTGTCGTGGGCGTTCATGTCATTGGGAAAAACCTTGTACACGTGTTTCTCAATGGCGGATGCGGCTACGGGCTTGGACAGCTTCTCAGACATGGTTTCCTTTCTCTGTGTTGGCTTTAGGCTAAGGTTATTATTGAGGGTACTACATCTTTGAAAGTTCGGGGCAGAGCTTGTATTTCACCGGTTTGCGCCAATCATATATAACCAGAGAACAATGTCTGACCAAAAGTGAGGGGCTTGATGGACTTTAAAGATTATTACGCTGTACTCGGTGTGAGCGAGTCTGCCTCCCCAGAGGAAATCAAAAAGGCCTACCGGAAGCTGGCCCGGAAATACCATCCGGATGTGAGCAAAGAGGATAACGCCGACGACAAGTTCAAAGATCTTGGCGAAGCCTACGAGGTGCTGAAAGACCCGGAGAAGCGTGGCGAGTACGACCAGCTACGCAAACACGGCACTCAATCGGATGGCTCTTTCCAGCCGCCTCCGGGTTGGCAGAGTTCATCGGGATTTGGTGGTGGCGGATACACCGACGCGGATTCCCGCCAATTCAGCGACTTTTTTGAACAAATGTTCGGCGGTGGCGGATTTTCTGGCAATGGTTTTGGCGGCGCTGGCGGCTTTAGGCAGAATATGCGCAGACGGGGCGAAGATGTTCACGCCCGCTTGTCACTACCACTGGAGGAAGTATTCCTGGGTAGCGATAAGCAGGTAACTTTCACCGTGCACGAAGCTGACGGGCAGGGCCGTGTTGTTGCACGCCAGAAAAATCTGAAAGTAAAAATCCCTGCCGGAATGCGCGAAGGTCAGCATTTACGCCTGAAAGGCCAGGGTTCGCCCGGTGTTGGTGGCGGCGAGTCGGGCGATTTGTTGATAGAAGTTGAGCTGGCGCCCCATTCACTGTTCAGTGTTGAAGGCAGGGATGTTGTCGTCACCATTCCAATCACGCCTTGGGAGGCCGCATTGGGTGCAACCATCACCGTGCCCACTGTTGGTTCAAAGGTGAATGTGAAAGTGCCCAAGGGTACGTCATCTGGCCGCAAGTTGCGCCTCAAGGGCAAAGGGCTGCCGGGCAAGCATCCGGGCGACCAGATGGTTATCCTGCAAATATCCGTGCCGGAGCAGCATTCTGAAGAGGCAGAAAAACTCTACGAACAGCTCGCCGAAGCTGAGAAAGCGTTCAATCCACGTAGCAAGCTCCATCTGTGAAGGAGAGAGTAAAGAATGAGTGAGAAAGACAGCATTCTGGCCGTGGAAGTGATGGACTCTGATGGCAGTACCTTCACCCTTCACGAAGTGTGCCTGCGAGGTGAGTGCCACGCGGAGTTTGTAATTAAACTGGTGAGTTACGGCATTATTACGCCTGTAGAACCCTCAGCCGAGGCCCGCCAATGGCTGTTTGATGTGGCTGCGCTTGCCCGGCTGCACAAGGCCCAGCGTTTGCAGCGAGACCTGAAAATGAACCTGCCGGGGCTGGCTATGTCTTTGGAGCTTCTGGATGAAGTTCAGGAGATGAGAAAGGAGATGGAGCAAGTTAAGCGCCAGCTGCAGCAATTAACGGGGGAGTAAGCCCCGCCAAATGGAGGGGCTATTGATAAGAATAGAGCCTGGAAAGAACCAAGCCCTGTTTTTATGTTGCTTAGGGTGTCTCTACCAGAGTGTAACGCAGTTGGATTTTGTCGCCTTCAGCTGGAACTGCGGTACCACGCAACAGAACCGTATTTGATGCTGGGCGGTATATCCAACCATCCGTTGAATCAGTGCCGGTGGATACCACCACCCCATTCTTGCGAACTTCAATGGTGCTGGCGTCTACGTTATCCGGCAGCTTGTAGCTGTTTGCGGCACCGCCAGCGTTTTTCGAGATCTCGCTCATGAGGGCATCGAAATCGGCGATGGCCTGGATATCGCCAAATGAACCGCCGGAACTCAGAGCCAGATCGTCGTATTGGCTGTGACTGGCATCCCCGGGTTCTATAAGCGCATATACGGCGTAGCCGCGGCTAATGAAGAGGTTGTTGTCTGCAACAAACTCTTTTTTACCATCCGATCTACTGGTGTATTGGCTTGGCTCGTCACTTAAAATGATGACAGACAGAGATGCGTCTGCGCGGGGATAGCCCTCAGTTGTGACAACGCCGTCGTTCGTGTCTCCCTCTGTTGTTGATTGCAATGCCTGTTCGGCGTTGTAGATGCCGGTTTCGGTAGCCGATCCGCTAGTACCCTGATTGGTGACATCCAGCTTGAACTCGCTCAGGTCCTGCGTAAACGCCCCATCGTTATTGTCATCAGCCAGTTCTATGACGCTGCTGGTGTTGATGGTGCCAATGCTGAAATCCAGGCCACTGCTGGAAAGGACACTGCTGAAGCTGTCAGCGGCTTCCGACAGAGCGGTCTGCTCGCCGCCCATGCTGCCCGAATTGTCCACAACAAACAGGAAGTCAGCCTTTTTGGACGTCGCACTGGTGGTGAACTCTTGTTGTCCCGGAGTGCGCGTTGCATTCGATGGGAAGACGTTCCGGCCACTGGTCAGGCGAGTAATGGCATTTTCCCATGTGCTTAGCTCGCTTTCTGCCACCAGAGAGCTCAGCAGAATAATCTTGTCGTCTGCTTCATCGCTAGGAGTGCCCTGATCGAAGTAGATTACTGTCATATTGAGACGGTAATCGGACAGTGCAACCTCGTTACCCGACGCAGTCGGCAAATTGGTTATTGTGCCACCTGCAGTGTTAATGCCGAGCAGTTGTACCAGCTCGTTGGAGACATCGGTTGGTTTGGCCGCTGGCAGGCTTTCGAGATTGTAGGAGCCAGATACAATTTTGTTGCTACCAACCTGGCTGGTACCAATGTTGCTCAAATTGAAGCCGCTCTCGCCACTTATCTGGTTGGCCAAGTTTTCCAGAACCGCTCGAGCAGTACTGCCAGCACCCAGAGGTGGTCTTTCTGCCACAAAGGCTGCTACTTCGCGGCTTGTCAGCGCCTGGGCTCGTATGGTTCTTACCTGGGCTGCCGCTGCCAAGGCTTTCTTTGGGGAGTCAGCGTTCAATGCCGATACGGCTAGAGGTTGCGATTTTTGGCCTGCAAATAACAAGGCCCCCTCAAAGTCGCCTTGCGGCTGGGCTTGAGGTTGTTCAAATTCTGCCGGAACAGAAACATCGCCGGAAGGCGTGCCAACTCTGTCGGTTTGTGTGGTGTTGGCTTCCATGACCGTCACAGATACAGTGCCCAATTCTTCGAGGCCGCCAGTGGCGCTGTCGGACGAGTTGCTTCTAACCGTTACGGCATATTCAATGGTTCCCATTGTTTCCGGCGCAGTCAGGTTTACAATTTTGCTGGTCTGGCTGAGAATTTTTCCGCTGGTCAGGTCTGTCCATTCAATGGTAATGGTTTCGTCAGGCTCTGCTGCCCGCACCGCAACTTCCAGTGTATAGGGTGCGCCGGCCTCTGGATCGGCGGGGGTTGCGCTCAGGCTGGTAATCAAGTCCGAAGCATTATTTTGATCAGCATTGCACACGATGGTTGGATCGTTGCCTTCGGCAGAGACCAGGAACCCACCGGTGCTGCACCTGTCGTCGCCCAATCCCAACTCGGTTGTCTCCAGAAGGCCACTGCCCGAAAGCTCACTAACAGTGTCATCACAAATCTGGATTTCTTGCTCAATCTCGTTGGAATCTAACAGGCCATTACTGTTGTTATCTTCACCTGCAGAAATGAGTTTGCCGCCGTCTGTACACGCGCCATTGTCTGTAATATTACTGACTGACGTCAGTAATCGTATTTCCTGCTCATCTGATTCATTGTTTTTTTCGCTGTCGCTAGAGTCAAGCCAACAACCACTTGTCAGTAAAGTGGAAGCGGCGACTGCGGAAGCGAGGAGGGTTTTATTGAAAGAGAGGTAAGTACTCATTGTCGTATTCCTTGACGTTATTAACGAGCTTTATCCAGCACGAACGAAACCAAGGCCTTGTTCAGATACGCTACTGCACAAGGCACAAGTGTAACAATTACGCTACAAATCATGTGTAGCTATGGTCGATGTTAACCAAAAAAACAGTACCCCGTCATCCCCTAGATTGGTTTGCATCAAGCGCCTTAATCTCGGCGTAAACCTTCTCTGCCTCTTCCATCAAGGCTCCATGACTTCTTAAATCCCCATTGCGCTGCGCATGCTGCGCTTTCTCCAGTTTGTCTTCGTAAGCTTTCTGCAGCTTTTTCCTCGGATTACTCTTCAAAAATCCCAGCATTATCTCGCCTCATTTCTGCTGTGTGTTCAGAATTTTACGCTTTTCCTGTCTGAAAGTTCACAGACCTATTCTACTCTTTGCTGGACAAAACCATTAATTGGGATTAAATTCCCATTTAGCGGGTTGGGAATTTAATCCCAAATTAATAGAGTGAGAATAACCTAACAACGTTGGCCGTTGACGGCTCAGGAGAAAAGCGATGAAACGGAACACACTTTACTCAGTGATTAAAATGGTAACTGCAGGCGCAGTGATGGGCTCGCTGGCTGCCTGTGGCGGCGGCTCCGATGGCAGCAATGACAACGCCGCGTCTTCTACCGGTGGCAGTGTTGGCCCGGTGTCTGGCTTTGGTAGCGTGTACGTGAATGGCACGCACTTTGGGGTGAATAATGCCTCGTATACCGGTAACGACGGCGTGGAGCGGTATTCCCAGCTGGAAAAGGGAATGATCGTTAAGGTAATAGGCTCCTGGGGCCGTGATGGTGAGGGAGAGGCCAGATCTATTTATTATGACGATACGCTTCGTGGGCCTGTTGATACGATGTCTTGGAATGCCGCCACAAAAATCGGCAAAATCACCATTGCTGGGTTGGACGTGGCCGTAAACAGCCGCACCGTATTTAAAGGCGCTACGCCAAAGCAGTTGGTTGACAGTGTAACGGACGTTACCACTGAAGATTACCGCGTTCGTATCAGTGGCTATCGCCTGGCTGATGGCAGTTTTCAGGCAACCTTTGTGGGCGCGAAAGAAATCGGCAGTGGCTGGGTTGGCGAATGGCA
>NZ_JBQDKB010000104.1:0-11519 GCF_052094685.1 Marinobacter sp. | reverse complement strand
ATACTCAGGAGGCTTGGATACGAGCGGTGCTGCACTTAATACTTGAATCCAGGAATAATATTAAGGAGAATAGCACTATTTTAAAAGAAGTACGCCAAAGGGAATATTGACATTACACGTAACACAAATGAGAATGGTTGGCGTTTTTAGGTGTTTGTGACTCTCAATCAGTACTCCATTCAATACCCAATCACAAACGCACACCCAACCAGAATCATCTTAAGGATGGCACCATGCGTATGAAACTCGTCGCAACCGCGGCAATCGCCCTTACCGCTCTCCCCCTTGCAGCCTCTGCAGACGGCGAAGTTAATATCTACTCATACCGTCAGGCGTACCTTCTCGAGCCACTTCTAAACGCGTTTGAAAAAGAGACTGGCATTAAGAGCAATGTGGTGTTCGCCAAGCAGGGCCTGGCTGAGCGCTTGGAGCGCGAAGGCCGAAACAGCCCGGCCGATGTGGTTATGACCGTAGACATCTCGCGCCTTAACGAGCTGGTCGAGCGTGATCTGGTTCAAGGCGTGGACAACGAAGTGCTGAATAAAAACATTCCGGAAAGCCTGCGTCACCCTGAAGGCAAGTGGATTGGCCTCACCACACGAGCGCGCTTAATTTACACCTCCAAAGAGCGCGTTGAAGAAGGTGAAATCACCACCTACGAGCAGCTTGCAGATGATAAATGGGACAACCGCATTTGTACCCGCAGCGGCAAGCACCCGTACAACATTGCGCTAATCTCATCCATGATCGCCCATCATGGCGAAGCTGAAACAGAAACCTGGCTAAAAGGCCTGAAAGACAACCTGGCTCGCAAGCCTCAGGGCGGCGACCGTGACCAGATTAAAGCGATTTCTGAAGGTGTGTGTGATATCTCCATCGGCAACAGCTACTACTACGGCAACATGCTGCGGGATGAGAATCAGCGCCCAGCCGCAGAAGCCGTTCGCCTGGTATTCCCGAACGCAGATGGCCGCGGAACCCACATCAACATCAGTGGTATTTCGCTGACCAAAAGCGCCCCTAACCGGGACAACGCGATCAAGCTGATGGAATTTCTATCCTCTCCGAAAGCCCAGGGTATCTACGCCACGGCTAACACCGAATACCCTGCAAACCCGAACGTAAAGCCCACCGGTTTGGTTGCAGAGTGGGGTGAAATCCAGCCAGACAGCCTTTCTCTGCACGATATTGCAGAAAATCGTAACGCGGCAGTCAAGTTAGTTGACCGTGTAGACTACGACGGCGAGTAAATGCCTTTGCGAGGGTGGCAACGCCGCCCTCGCTTTCCCTTTTAATCAGCCCCACAAATGATTCCAGTCATTGCAGCGGCTATTTGAGCTGACTACAATCGACACCCTTCGATATATCTCTATCCAATCAATTTCAACAACAGGAACCCTATGAGCGAGGCCGCGACCAGCGTTAACCCCGGGCTCACCCAGCCCTTGCTGGCAAAGCGCACCTCCCGTCGTTGGCTTTTCAGTGCACTGCTAACCACTGCCATCGTCGCTCTACCGGTTTTATCCGTTATTTTTCTGGCCTTCTTCCCCGAAGAAAACATCTGGCCACACCTGATGGATACCACGCTGCCTCGCTACCTGGTAACCACCCTAAAGCTTATGACAGGGGTTGGCGCTATTACATTGGTGATAGGCCTTTCAACCGCTTGGGCTGTCACTATGTGCGAGTTCCCGGGGCGAAAGTTTTTCGAATGGGCCATGTTGCTGCCGTTTGCTGTGCCGGCGTATGTTATTGCCTATGTTTACACCAGCCTCCTGGATTACGCCGGCCCAATCCAGGGCGCATTAAGAGACGTGTTTGGCTGGTCCAGCGCCGCCGATTACTGGTTCCCTGAAATCCGCAGTTTAGAAGGCGCCACGCTGATGCTCGGCCTGGTGCTCTACCCTTATGTGTACCTGCTTGCCCGTGCTGCCTTCCTGGAGCAATCCCCCTCATTGTTTGCGGTCAGCCGCAGCTTGGGACACTCGGCGCTGAGCACGTTTTTCAAAGTGGTTCTGCCCATCGCCCGCCCTGCCGTTGCGGTTGGGCTTTCTCTGGTATTGATGGAAACCCTGAACGATTTCGGCACCGTCGATTTCTTTGCAGTGCAAACACTCACCGCCGGCCTATTTGATACCTGGATGAACCTGGGCAACCTGGGCGGTGCGGCTCAGATAGCTACAACCATGCTCATATTTGTGGTTATTCTGGTTACCCTGGAGCGTTATTCCAGACGGCGTCAACAGCAGTTTGCCGCCCGGGACAACCGCGATCCAATTCGCCGCTTCACCATGTCGTACCCACGGCAATTGATCTGCGTTGCTGTTTGCGCTGTACCTGTGGTGTTTGGGTTTGTTATTCCTGGCCTCACGCTGGGCGTCTATGCCTGGGAGTACTTTGACCAAAGCTGGAACCCGGTATTTATACGCAACACCCTTAACAGCCTGTTTCTCTCTGGCGCAGCGGCACTGACCACCCTATTAATCGGCGTTACCCTCGCGTACAGCCGCAGGCTTCACAACACCCGCGGCATGCAAGTGCTCATGCGCCTCTCAAGCCTGGGGTACGCGATGCCAGGCGCGGTACTGGCTGTGGGTGTGATTGTGCCTTTAGCGGGTTTTGATAACTGGCTAGATAGCCTGATGCGGGACTATTTCGGCGTGAGTACTGGCCTGCTACTCAGCGGCTCAGCGTTCGCCATCGTGTTTGCATATACCGTGAGATTCTTGGCGGTGTCTGCCGGTAGCGTAGAAAGCGCACTGCAGAAGATAACCCCGAGCATGGATATGGCATCCCGCTCACTGGGCAACAGCCCGGGTAAAACACTGGTGAAGGTTCACCTACCCATGCTTCGCGGCACATTAATTACGGCAGCACTGGTGGTGTTTGTGGACTGCATGAAGGAGCTGCCGGCCACGCTGATACTTCGGCCATTCAACTTTGAAACCCTGGCCACTTACGTATACCAGTTTGCTTCCGACGAGCGCCTGTACCACAGCGCTCTGCCGGCGCTCATTATTGTACTGGCCGGCATAGTTCCTATCATTTTGATGAGCAGATCAATCTCCAACACCCGCTCAATGGCCTAATACCACCCTCAGAGCTGAGGCGCTATGGTAGAGCGGGCATTCTGCACAACAAACCGCCCCTGAAACACAGCCACCGGATCAGCCTTTGGCGAGTTGTTCGGCGTTCCGCAAAACACCTCAGTAGTCAGATCCAACCGGGCTTTGCCGTGCCTTGCCAAACCTTTTCTGAAGCGCTCAGGAACCTCTCCCCCGGGCAAACGGCAGATCGCGTAAAAGTCCGTGCTCACTGGCTCAAGATAATCAATGCTGCCGGTCTGCACCACCACATCACCCTTCAAACCAAGATCGGCCAGCGCGAGCTCCACAAGGCCCCAGGCCGCCGTTACGGCCACTGAATAGACACTGCCACCAAAGCCGGTGCCCTGGTGATTGGTGTTGGGTTCAAGTGGCGCACTGATCAGTAACGCGCTGCCGTCCCAAGAATGCAGTTCAATTCCCAGATTCCGGGAAAGCGGAATTTCCGCATGAATGCGGTTCTGGAATGCAGAAAGCTGAGTCATAAGCCCCTCCTGATATAAGCTAATTCTATGCCCGCCATCCGCGTTTCCCTATGCGACCAATGTCGGCTCTAAAACGAATCAGGCCCGGCGGAGCCGGGCCTGTTCAGAACAAAAAAAGGTGACACGTTACTGCCAAACAACCTTATGACGCTTCGCATACCATTCGTTCACTTTGCTTTCATAAGCGTCTTCCACAACATTACGCTTAAGCTTCAGCGTTGGGGTCAAAAAGCTGTTCTCAATCGACCATTCATCGCTCACGATGATCACAAAGGCCAGTTGCTCGTGGGGGTCTACGGTCTTGTTTACACGCGTCACAAGCTCAGTGAAACTGGCCTCGAGCTCTTTGCGAAAAGTCTCATCAGCAATCTTTGGCCTTACGCCTTCAGCCAGCTGAATCATGGCAAAAGGTTGAGTTTGATTAGCACCAGACACGCACACCATCTCAATTGACTGATGCGCCATCAGGCGATTCTCAATAGGCGCAGGTGCAATATACTTGCCCTTACTGGTTTTGAAGATTTCCTTCATACGCCCAGTAATTTTCAGACGGCCCAGCTCATCGATTTCACCCAGATCGCCGGTTTTCAGGAAACCATCTTCGGTAAAGGATTCACGGGTTTTCTCTTCGTCCTTATAATAGCCCATCATGCTGCCCGGGCTCTTAACCAGAATTTCGCCCTCTGGGCTGATTTTCGTTTCCACATCCGGCATGCATTCGCCCACATAACCTGTGCGTGAACGCCCAAATTTGCTGATATGGGAGTAGGCAAAGTTCTCTGTCATGCCATAGCCTTCTAGCAATTCCAGGCCAAGGTTGCGATACCAATCCAGCACATCACTGGCAAGCGGTGCAGAACCGCTGCCCGCCAGCTTGGCCTTATCCAACCCAAGCCCTGCCAGGATCTTTTTCTTGATCAGCTTGTTCAAGACAGGAATCTTCAGCAGCGTGTCCAATTTCTTCTGCGGCATCTTCTGTAGAACACCCTGCTGGAACTTAACCCACAGCCGGGGAACAGACAAGAACAGCGTTGGCTGTGCGCGCTTCATATCCTCAACAAAGGTGTCGAGAGACTCTGCAAAGAATAAATGGAAACCCGCATACACAGAAGCCAACTCCACAAACGTGCGCTCAAATACGTGAGCCAGGGGAAGGTAAGACAGCATGCGCTCATCAGAGCCAACCTGCAGAACCTCAAGACCACCCACAGCCGAATGCGCCATGTTAAGGAAGCTGAGCATGACACCTTTTGGCCGACCGGTACTGCCAGAGGTGTAAACGATCGTCGCCATCTCCTCGCCGTCGCGTTGAACGTTCTCCTCCAAAGGCGGAAACTTGGCAACAATGTCGTCCCAGGTTTCAAAATCGTTGGGCGGGCTCAAGGGGTAGGAAATGCAGCGAACCGATTCCGGCACGCCCGGCTTCATTAAATCCCAATCGTCCAGCTTGCCCACAAACAACACGTCACACTCGGCGTGATTCAGCACGTAGTTAACTGTGTCTGCATTCAGCGTTGGGTATAAAGGTACGGAAACATGCCCCGCCATCCAGATCGCCCAGTCGGTCATGATCCAGTGCGCACAGTTTTTAGACATCAGGCCGATACGGCTTTTTTCAGGCAGGTTCAGTGACTTGAGGTACGACGCCATACGACGAGCCTCATCAACCGCCCTTCCCCACGTGTACTCCACCACCTTTCCGTTGCCAATGGGCTGAGTCAGGTATAGGGAGTTCGCTTTGGTCGTCTCCCAGTGATAGACCATATCCAGGGGAAGTTTGTTTGTTGCTTGCATGGATCTTCCTTGCTTTCGTTATTTGATTTATAAGGGCATTATTTAGACTTTAGTAGGGTATTTCAACACATTGTGCCCCGTCAAAGCGTGACATAAACCAACAGGGCAAAAACTCTTCCCAAAATATCCAATCAAGCCGACACGTTAGCATGCTCTACCACCAACGTGGCGGGGCTGTGATAAACTCCCGCACCTGTCGATAAAATAGCAACAAACCTCGGAGATGACATATGGCCAAGAAAACCCTACGCACCCTGTTGGGCGCGTCATTAATGGCAGTGGCAAGTCTTTCACAGGCTGCAGAGCCAAGTGTTGTCGCCATTACGCAAATTGTTGAACACCCGGCCCTGGATGCCGTTCATCAGGGTATAAAAGATGAGCTGGCTGAACGGGGCTATAAAGACGGTGACAACCTGAAGCTTATGCACGAGAGCGCACAGGGTAACTCTGCCATCGCCGCCCAAATTGCCCGTAAATTTGTGGGTGAAGGCCCAGACGTTATTGTTGCCATCGCAACCCCTTCGGCACAGACCGTCGCTGCGGCTGCGCGCAACATCCCCGTGGTATTTGCTGCGGTAACCGACCCGGTAGGCGCCAAGCTGGTTAAAAGTGCTGAGGCACCGGGCGCCAACATTACGGGTGTGAGCGATATGGTACCCATTGAGCAACACTTGGACATGGTGCAGCGCATCATGCCCGACGCCAAGCGCATCGGCACCGTATACAACCCAGGCGAAGCCAACGCTGTAGCATTGGTTGATCTGCTGGAAGAGCGCGCAAACGCCCGCGGCCTAACCCTGGTTAAAGGTGCAGCCACCAAAACGTCTGAAGTACTCGGCGCAGCTCGCTCTTTGGTCGACAAAGCCGATGCTATTTACCTGACAACCGATAACACAGTTATCAGCGCCGCTGAAGCCGTTATCTCTGTGGGCGAGCGTGCCAACATCCCGGTGTTTGCAGCCGACACAGCCACGGTTGCCCGCGGCGCGGTTGCTGCCATGGGCTTTGACTATTACGATCACGGCCGCCAAGCGGGTGTTATGGTTGCGCGCATTCTTGAAGGCGAAAAGCCCGCTAACATGCCCGTTGAAACCATGGAAAAAGTTAACCTGTTCGTGAACCCGGAAGCCGGTGAACGCATGGGTGTCACCCTGTCGGAAGATGTAATTGCCGACGCTCAAAAAGTCGTTAAAAGCGATAAGTAACGCCTGACCTACACGGGCGGAACCCAAAAGGATCCGCCCGTTTTTCTTTCACAGTGAATCTTACCCATGCTCAGTGAAATTGCATTTTACGGCGCAATTGAGACAGGCCTTATCTATGGCCTGGTTGCGTTCGGTATCTATATCTCGTTTCGTGTACTCGACTTTCCCGATTTAACGGTCGATGGCAGCTTCCCGCTTGGTGCCGCCGTTGCAGCTGTTCTAATTATCGAAGGCTGGAACCCTTGGCTGGCCACAGGCTCCGCAGTGCTCGCCGGCATGGCCGCTGGCGCGGTAACGGCCATCTTGAACGTAAAACTGAAGATTCTGAACCTGTTGGCATCTATCCTCACCATGATTGCCCTGTATTCCATCAACCTACGCGTAATGGGCAGGCCAAACATCGCGCTTCTAGGCGAAGAAACCGTACTCACGCCTTGGTACTCGCTAGATCTCGCCTACCATCAGGTGCCGGTACTGCTATTTGTGATTGTGGTGTTCATCGCCCTGGTTCTTTTGTGGCGGTTCATGAAATCTGAAACCGGCTTGGCCATGCGCGCAACCGGCGCCAACGCCAGAATGGCCCGCGCCCAGGGCATAGCCACCGGGGCCATGATTATTCTCGGTGTTGCGGTGTCTAACGGTTTGGTTGGTTTGGCCGGCGCACTCTTCGCCCAAAGCCAAGGCGCAGCAGATGTCACCATGGGTGTTGGCGTAATCGTGATCGGCCTGGCTTCATTAATCGGCGGTGAAGCGGTTATCACCCCATCCTCGGTAATTCGCGCCCTAATCGGCTGCGTGGTTGGCGCTATCATTTACCGCTTGGCCATTGCCCTGGCATTGAACGCCGATTTCCTTGGTTTCAAGGCCCAGGATCTGAATTTGATAACAGCGATTCTGGTTACCCTGGCAATTGTATTACCCGGCGCCCGTAACTCGCTGGTTAGCAAACTTACCCGCAAAAAAGCCTGAGGAGGCAATATGATCAGCGCAACCGATCTCCAGCTTACCTTCGGCAAAGGTACGCCGCTGGAAAACCCTGCACTTAGGGGTATGAGCCTCACGGTTAATCAGGGTGAGTTTGTAACCGTGATTGGCAGCAACGGCGCCGGCAAATCCACCTTTTTGAATGCCTTGGCGGGTGAAGTTCTGGTTGATAGCGGCACCATCGTTGTCGACAACCTGAATGTTACCAAGCTGTCTACCCATAAGCGGGCTGGCCGTGTGGCGCGGGTGTTCCAAGACCCGTTAGCAGGCACCTGTGAAGGCCTGAGCATTGAAGAAAACCTGGCCCTTGCCATCAAGCGCGGCCAGCGTCGCGGCCTGGGAGCCGCCGTAAAAAAGCAGTATATGGATCAGTTTCGAGAAAGCCTTTCCTCCCTGAACCTGGGGCTGGAAGACCGCCTAAGCGACAAAATGGGCCTGCTTTCCGGTGGCCAACGCCAAGCGGTAAGCCTGTTGATGGCAAGCCTAACCCCGTCCAACATATTGCTGCTAGACGAGCATACCGCAGCGCTGGACCCCAAAACCGCCGCCTTCGTGTTGGCGCTCACCACCAAAATCATCGAAGAGCAAAAACTGACGGCTTTAATGGTAACCCACAGCATGAAACAGGCGCTGGAAGTTGGCACCCGCACGGTCATGCTGCACCAGGGCCAGGTGGTGTTTGATATTGAAGGTAAGGATCGCGAAGGCTTGGAAGTGAAAGATCTTCTGGACCTGTTTGAAAAACAGCGCGGGCTTTCCGTGGATGACGACAGCTTGCTGCTCGGTTAACGAAAAAGCGGGAGCCTGACTCCCGCTTTTTGCATTACAGCCCCAAACACCGGATTTACCAAAGTTTTCCTTCTTGCAAGCCATTTGCCATTGATTTTCTTTGCCGTAAGTCACTTATCAATAGTTCCGCTTAAATTCACAAACCACTATATCCTGTTATACTCACAAAAAATAAACCCACATATAGTGATTTTAGTGGGATTAGCACCTATATAGGTGCGACCAGCGCTTTACAGGAACATGGCACCGCCAAACGGTGCATCGACAACCGAAATACTTGAAGATTGAGGGTGGCAATGAACGCTAAGGCAGAGGCAGTGGTTACAACGATTCCGATGCAGGAAACTTCGCTCGACATTTGGGTCTCCAAATATCAGCTCAAAACCAAAACCGGCGAAGCCGTAGATAAGGACATCAACGCCACGTTCCAGCGCGTTGCAACAGCCATAGCACAAGTTGAAAACAAATCTGTGCGCGCCGAGCAAATGAAAAACTTCGCATGGGCACTTAAGAACGGCGCCATTCCTGCCGGCCGAATTACCTCCAACGCAGGCGCCGAAGCGCACAAGCCTGCCACCTCTACCATTAACTGCACCGTATCTGGCTCCGTTCAGGATTCCATGAACGACATTCTGGAGAAAAACCACGAAGCAGGCCTCACCCTCAAGGCTGGCTGTGGTATTGGTTACGAATTCTCTACTCTGCGCCCTAAAGGTGCTTACGTAGCAGGCGCCGGCGCTACCACATCTGGCCCGCTGTCCTTCATGGATATCTTCGACCGCATGTGCTTTACCGTATCTTCAGCCGGTGGCCGTCGCGGTGCGCAAATGGCCACGTTTGACGTTCACCACCCAGACGTTATCGATTTCATCCAGGCCAAGCGTGAAGACGGCCGCCTGCGCCAGTTCAACCTTTCGCTACTGATTACCGAAGACTTCATCGAAGCCGTTCGCAACAACGACGACTGGCACCTCTCCTTCCCGGTTACCGAGAAAGAAGCAGAAGACGAAGGCCTGGACCTCACAGATACCGCCCAGTTCGTCTATCGCGACTTCCCAGTGCTGGACGGCTACGTGGTTAACGAAGAAGGCAAGGTGGCGTGCCGCATTTACCGCACCCTGAAAGCCCAGTTCATCTGGGACACCATCATGACCTCTACCTACGATTACGCAGAGCCTGGCTTCATCCTGATCGACAAGGTCAATCAGATGAACAACAACTGGTTCTGTGAAGACATTCGCGCCACCAACCCTTGCGGCGAGCAGCCCCTGCCCCCTTACGGCAGCTGCCTGCTGGGCTCTGTGAACCTGACCATGTTCGTGGACTACCCGTTCACCGACAAAGCCAGCTTCAATTATGAAAAGTACCGCAAGGTTGTGGGCATTTTCACCCGCATGCTGGACAACGTAGTAGAAATCAACGGCCTGCCATTGCCAGAGCAGCGCCATGAAATCACCTACAAGCGCCGCCACGGCATGGGTATTCTGGGCTTGGGCTCAACCCTTGCCATGTTGCGTATGCCATATGGTTCGGCAGAATCTGTACAGTTCACTGAAGACGTGGTTCAGGAAATGGCCGTAGAAGGCTGGCGCCAGTCTCTTGCCCTTGGGGAAGAAAAAGGTGCAGCCCCAATCATGAACGACGATTTTGAAATTACCCCGAAAATGATGGGTAAATGCCCGCAGTTGGCGAAAGATGGCTACAAACTCGGCGACAAACTGAAAGGCCGCGTACTGCACGCCAAATACAGCCGCTACATGCAAGAAATTGCCAGCGTAGAGCCCAAGCTGGTAGAAGCCCTGGCTGAAAAAGGTGGCCGCTTTACCCACCACACCTCTATTGCACCAACCGGCACCATCAGCCTGTCGCTGGCCAACAACGCCAGTAACGGCATAGAGCCAAGCTTTTCACACCACTACGCCCGTAACGTGATTCGCGAAGGCCGCAAGACCAAAGAAAAAGTCGACGTATTCTCCTTCGAGCTGCTGGCTTATCGCCACATGGTTAACCCAAGTGCCATGCCGTTCTCAGAAGACGAAGACAAAAAACTGCCAAGCTACTTCACCACCTCAGATGACGTTAGCCCGGCACAGCACGTAGACATCCAGGCCGCCGCACAAAAATGGGTAGATTCCTCGATTTCCAAAACCGCCAACGTACCGACGGACTTTAAGTATCAGGATTTCAAGAACATTTACCTCTACGCCTACGACATGGGCCTGAAAGGTTGCACCACCTTCCGCTTTAACCCGGAAGCCTTCCAGGGCGTACTGGTTAAAGAAACAGATCTTGAAAACACTCTTTACGAGTTCACCCTAGACGACGGCAGCAAGGTGGAGCTAAAGGGCAACGAGCAGGTGGAATATGATGGCGAGATGCACACCGCCGCCAACCTGTTTGACGCGCTTAAAGAAGGCACCTACGGAAAATATTGATCCGGAACACCGACACAGGACAGAAGACATGACAGTTAAAATCAGCAACAAAATCGTCGGCTACCGGGTAAAAAAAGCCGACACAGACGCGCCTAGCGAACCGCAGGCCGCAGCACAGCCAGAAACCCAGCTGGTTCAGATGAATGAATACATCGAGCGGCCGGATTTTTTGGTAGGCACCACCTACAAAATCAAGCCGCCCGTGGCCGAGCACGCCATGTACATCACCATTAACGACATCCTGCTGAACGAAGACACAGACCACGAAAGCCGGCAGCCGTACGAAGTGTTCATCAACTCCAAATCCATGGAACACTTCCAGTGGGTAATCGCCCTCACCCGCGTAATCTCTGCGGTATTCCGCAAAGGCGGCGATTTGACCTTCCTGGTGGAAGAGCTGCGCTCCGTATACGACCCCAACGGCGGCTACTTCAAAAAAGGCGGCGTATTCATGCCCTCCCTGGTAGCTGAAATTGGTGCCGTTATCGAGAAACACCTGAAGGCCGTTGGCCTGATGGAAAGCGAGGAAATGAGCGAAACCACCAAGCGCATCCTCGCCGAAAAGCGTGCGGAGTTTGAATCCACCAGCGCCAAGGCCACCAACGACGACAAGGCCGGCGACTTCCCCCCCAACTCCACCATGTGCAGCAAGTGCAGCACCAAGGCGGTGATTGTGATGGATGGTTGTGCGACTTGCTTGTCTTGTGGGGATAGTAAGTGTGG
>NZ_JBQDKB010000103.1:0-11675 GCF_052094685.1 Marinobacter sp. | reverse complement strand
GTAATAGTTATTATGCGCTCCGAGTAGCTACCAATTGGCCGTGGCACGGCAACAACAACGTTACCGCCGCCAATAAAGATCGGAGCGAATGGGAGTACAACAAGGTTACCAGCGCAACCAAGGTCGAGAGACCAAACTCCAAAACAGGCTATATAGCCGTGCTGGGAGGAGATGCATTATGAAAGCAAGCCATATTCGCAAGCTGATCAAGCCAATCGACAGTGCCTACTCAGAGATGTTCTCTGGGCGAGTGTATCGCGTTGGTGAAGGGGCTGTTTCTGTCCGTAATCACAGTGGCGAGACAGAGCAAACCGTTATTGGCGTGCATGGCTTTCTGGAAAATCACTGCTACTTCACCCAGACCTACGACGCACCGACAACAGAACTGATTCTGCTTACCTGCAGCAATTACCATATCCCGGTTAACGGTGTAACACCGGAAACCGCCGAGTGGGAGCTGCCGATAAAGCATCCAGAAAGCACCATTGAGTATGATGCAGGCATCCTGACCCAAGCCTTGGAGAACCTGCCCAGCACACGCAATGTTAGGGTTCATGGTCACTCTCGAGGCGGAGCTGTAACGCTAGAAGCGGTCAGGCAGCGGCCAGATTTATTTGAAAACGTTGAGGTGGTTCTTGAAGCCCCAGCCTTGCCTCAGGGCAAAGTTCACCCGCTGGTCTCAGCACTTCTGGAGCCGGTTAGCCACGGCATGTGGCCTTGGCTGATTCGCTTGATTAACAGCGCGCCCTCATCTGCCTACGGACAAACCTTTTTCGGCAAAATGAACCCGCGCAAAAAGCAGCTGCTAAGCAAACTGTTTTACGCCACCCGCGATCACCTAACCATTGTTCGTAACATCGAGAACATCTTCGAGTGGATTGAACGCACCGACACCGACGTGTACCAACATATACGTCACGGCACCTTTTTGGTTCCGGCGGTGGATCGTCTGCTAGACCGCCAAGCCATGCTAGATAGCGCGCGCCAAAGCCCTACCACCATGCGCATTATCGAGACCCAGGCACCCAGTCATTTTGTAACCCTCGACAGCAAAGAATGGCTGCCAGACTTTAAGCCGCTTTCTGCCGCTGCCCAAGGCTAAAACCAAGCCACACAATTGAAGATATAATGCCCGGCCATTGCCCGGGCATACTGCGCCCTCGCCTTCCCTCCGGTAAACTGCAGATCTCTACACAGACCGACCGGAGCTGTCACCATGTACCGTGAGCGACTCGTTAACACGGATGTGCGCTCAGAAAGCGCCCGTCGCTTACAGCGACTGTTACTGGATTATCACGACTTTCGGCTTTATAAAGCCGGCCACCGGCTATTAAGCAGCACATTCACCGTTGCGAATTGGCAGGCAGAGCGCCTGAAATCGACCCACCAAGACCTATACCAGCACCCCGGTTACCACGCCGGCTTAGAATTCTTGCTGACCGATCTCTACGCCCCTGCCAGTATGACCCGGCGCGACGACAACATAGACCGAGTGTTCCCAAAAATGGTCAAGTGGCTACCTGATCACTTGCTGGAAACACTTGCCGGTTTGGTAGAGCTGAACCTGATTACCCAGCAGCTGGACCTTGAGTTGGTCGAACTGCTTGATCAGCGTGATATACCGGCCACGTTGATAACCGCAGAACACTACTGCGAGGTATACCGCGCCAGCCAGATGCTGGAACAACGTAGAAAGCAGGTGGTGCTGGTTGCCGATGTTGGGCAGCAGCTCGACCGGTACGTGCGAAACCGCACACTGGGGTGGTTACTTTCAATGAGCCGAACCCCGGCAGAAATGGCAGATCTCAGCGATCTGCACAACTTTCTTCACAGAGGCTACTCGGCGTTTCGGAAAATGGATAACGTGGACTTGTTGATCAACCGCCTGGTAACCCGGGAGCAACAGGTTATGGACAATATTCTCAGCGGCCACCCAGAGCCGTTTGTACTCCCGGGCGACCTTTAAAATACCTGAAGGGTCAGGCCTTTAGAACCTGATCCAACTGGTTGTGAATTTCACTCTCAATCTTTGATTTGAACGGCCGCAGCAACAGGCCCAGCTCCAGATGCACGTGCAGATCGTCATCGGTAATATTCAGCTGGCCCTTAACACCAGAGCGCTTGAACTTCAGGTGATCACCTTCCCACTGGTAATTAAGATCGAACTGGCTAGACAGATCCTGGGCAAGCGCTTCCGCCGCTTCGCGAGCATGGTCTTTATCAAGGGTATGGGCGCGATGTACATCAATTACGGACATGGATCAGCTTTCTCTTCAAAAGTTATCGGTTTTACAGTGTAAGGCGGTATTAAACGTCTCGCCACTCTTGTAGCAACCCTCTCAACCGTTAGAATACGGGTTCAGATTCTGACAGGACATGCCCCATGAGCGAGCAACAACCGCCGGCCAACTCCAACAATGGCCAGGACGACGTTACCCATTTCGGTTTCCGCGATGTGCCCAAAAGCCAGAAGGCCAGCCAGGTGGCTGACGTTTTCCACAGCGTAGCGAGCAAATACGATCTCATGAACGACCTGATGTCCATGGGCATTCACCGCCTGTGGAAGCGCTTCACCATTGAGCTTTCCGGTGTGCGCCCAGGCCATAAAGTGCTGGATATTGCCGGCGGAACCGGCGACTTGACCATGAAATTCTCTGATCTGGTGGGGCAGAATGGCCAAGTGGTTCTGGCTGACATTAATGCTTCTATGCTGAAGGTGGGCCGCAGCCGGCTGACCGATCGCGGTTATGCCGGTAACATTGAGTACGTGCAAGCCGATGCCGAGCACCTGCCCTTCCCGGAGAACAACTTTAACGCCGTTTCCATTGCCTTTGGCCTACGTAACGTGACGGACAAAGACCAAGCCCTTCGGGACATGGCCCGCGTACTGAAGCCCGGCGGCAAGCTGATGATTCTGGAATTTTCCAAGCCCTCCAACCCACTGCTCAGCAAGGCCTACGACACCTACTCGTTTACCGCCCTGCCACTGATGGGCCAGCTCATCGCCGGCGATAGCGAAAGCTACAAGTACCTGGCTGAATCCATCCGCATGCACCCAGACCAGGACACCCTCAAAGGCATGATGGAAAACGCAGGCCTGGTGAACTGCAAGTACTACAACATGACTGGCGGAGTTGTCGCCCTGCACGTGGGAATCAAACCCTGATGTTTCCCGGCCCAACCCTGCTTGCAGCAATAACGGCTATTATCGAGCGGGCACTGAACCACGCGCTTGAATTGGACCCCGCCGGCCAGAAAGCGCTACTCGACGCACTTGAAGGGCCAGTACAGTTCCGCATCACCAACCCGGTTTCTCTTACCTGCTCCTTGCACAAAGCCGGCAACCGGGTGCAGGTGCGCAGCCAGCCTGCGGATGACCCGGCGTTGGAGATCAGCGGCAAGCCCCTGGCTTTCGCGGCACTGGCCACAGGCGACAACCACGTGTTCACCGATAACCGCCTCGCAGTAACGGGGGATACCAACCTGGCACACCAGTTTCAACGGGCTCTGGATCAGCTCAATCCAGATTGGGAGGCTGCCATGGCAAGGCACATAGGCGATGTGCCCGCCCACTTTCTCGGCAAGCGTATTCGTAACTCAGTGAGCTGGAGTCGCCAGGCTTTCAGCAGCCTGAACGCCAACATTGAAGAGTACGTGCACGAAGAAAGCCGCGCCCTGCCTGGCCGTCGGGAGCTGGAAGCCACATTTGAAGATATCGACGCCCTCAGCCTGCGCACCGAACGCCTGGAAGCCCGTGTGAACCAGATTGAGAGCCGTGGCACTACTGACAAACCGGAGACTCTGTGACCCGCCTGCAACGCCTGATCCGAATTTCCTGGGTATTTTGCCGCTACCGGCTGGACACGTTTCTGCCGCTGGCGGAGCTGCCCGGGCCACTGAAAGTGTTTTTCCTGCTGGCACCCTGGCACCTCTTCCCACAGCCAAAACTCAGCCGTGGTGATCGCCTGCGCCTGGCCTTGGAAGAACTGGGCCCGGTGTTCGTCAAATTTGGCCAGATTCTGTCCACTCGCCGTGACCTTCTGCCGGACGACATGGCGGAATCGCTGAAAGACCTGCAGGATCGGGTGCCACCCTTCCCTAGCGACGTTGCCCGCAAGATTATCGAAACCTCCCTTGGTGCGCCGGTCTCCGAGCTTTTTAAGGAGTTCGGAGCAGATCCCATGGCCTCTGCCTCTGTGGCACAGGTTCATGCCGCTACGCTGCTCAACGGCCAGGACGTGGTGGTAAAGGTGCTGCGCCCCGGTATCGACAAGGTTATCCGCCAAGATCTTGCCCTGATGTACCTGATGGCCAACCTGCTTGAAAAGTATTGGACCGAAGGCAAGCGACTACACCCGGTGGAGGTGGTCGAAGACTATGACGCCACCATTCACGACGAGCTGGACTTGCAGCGCGAAGCCGCCAATGCGAGCCAGTTGCGCCGTAACTTTGAAGGCTCCTCGCTAATCTATATTCCCTTTATCAACTGGGACTACACCCGAAAATCCGTAATGGTGATGGAGCGTATATACGGCATTCCCATTGCGGATATTCCTGCGCTGGAAGCAGCCGGCGTGAACCTGAAGGTGCTCGCGGAAAAGGGCGTAGAGATATTCTTTACTCAAGTATTCCGGGACAGCTTTTTTCACGCCGACATGCACCCAGGCAATATCTTTGTCGACGCGTCCAACCCAGCTGATCCGAAATACATCGCCATTGATTTCGGCATTGTTGGCACCCTGGCGCCGGATGATCAAAGCTACCTGGCCCGTAACCTTCTGGCCTTCTTCCGCCGGGACTACCGACAAGTGGCGCAACTCCATATCCAATCCGGCTGGGTTCCACCGGATACCCGAGTGAACGAGTTTGAAGCAGCCATCCGCACCGTATGCGAGCCGATTTTCGAAAAGCCTCTTAAGGATATTTCTTTCGGCCACTTTCTGCTGCGCCTGTTCCAGACCGCTCGCCGGTTCAATATGGAAGTACAGCCGCAACTGGTACTGCTTCAAAAAACCCTGCTAAACGTAGAAGGCCTAGGCCGTCAGCTTTATCCGGAGCTCGACCTTTGGAGCACCGCCCAGCCCTTTCTGGAAAGCTGGATGCGAAAGCGTATCGGGCCATCTGGTTTGATCAAATCCCTGCAAACCCACCTACCCGCATGGCTTGAGCAATCGCCCGAAATGCCGCAACTGGTTCACGATGCTCTGTTACAACTACGCAGCGCCGGCCCCACTGAGAAGCAAAATCAAGACACACTGGCACTTCTAAAAGAGCAGCAACGCAGAACAGATCGGCGTTGGAGGCGGGGAATTACAGCCGCAGCACTGATTGCCGCAGCCATCGCAGGAACCCTGCCAGAAGCCCGTGAATGGGCCGAGAATGCCCCATTGTGGACTTGGGCGCTGCTAGCGGGTGCGGGTGCCTTGGTTGTGCGTGGCAGTCACTGAGATACCCGCTGATGCTGCAGTGTTTTCTGGGTTCAACTCCCAACCGAGACCTGAAGGCGCTGCACTATCCGGCTAAGGGCTGCCGATAAAAAACGCCTTCAGGTTGGGAGGCTGTAGCTCAAGCGTCTCTATCGGAGCTACGGCTTGGACGACGACTGGAAAGCGCGAATAGTCTCGCCCTCGGGGGTGCTCAACAGCAATTCGCCATGATCGCCAAAGCGCGCTTGGTTCACATTCATCAAAAGCTTCAAAAAAGACTCTTCCTGATTCATTAGTGCCGGTGCACAGGCTCTGCGGGTAGATGCCATATTATCGCCAACGGTAAATTTGGATCCCTCAAGCTGGTATTCGCCATTGTAATTATTGCAGGACGAGCTGCCCCCTACACGATTGCCTTCCATGAACACAATGCTGACATGCGAGCTGTCGATAATGCCTTTGCCGCCTATATCCTCCACAACCCACTTGTCGCCACCTATCAGTTTTTCCGTTGTCACATCGTTATCGGTGGCCCATGGTGTATTAGCGCAAGCGCTTAAAAACATCGCGGAGCTGGCCGCACCAATGGCTAAAAGTTTATTTAATTTCATTCGATTACCCTATCGTTGGATGAACTTGATGGCATCATAATATCGCCCCAGCCACACTTATGCTGGATTCTTGCCAAACCGTCATGCTCGGAGAAGGATTATGCTCAAAACACCCACTCAATTTTCAGTAACAACAACCATCTTCGCTGGATTTCTATTCCTTTTAGCACCCGTTTCAGCTTTGGCATCCTCAGATTGTGGCAACTTAAAAGGCTGTGAACGGAAATTCTGTGAGATAGAAACGCAACTTAATACCGCTCAAGAAAAAGGTAACAAACATGAAGTAGGTGGGTTACAAAGAGCATTGGAAGGAGCCAGAGAGCATTGTACTGATGAAAGCCTTAAAGAAGAGTTAGCCGAAGACATAGAGGAAGCCAAGGAAGACATTATAGAGTATAAGGCCGACCTCAAAGAGGCAGAGGAAGACGGAAAAGCAGATAAAGTTCGCAAGTACCAAGGAAAAATTGAAGAAGAGAACAGCAAGATAAAACGTTTGGAAAATGAGCTATCTCATTTTGATTAAGCGTAGCCAGCAATAATCAGGCGGCTTTTAACCAGTTGCGACGCCACCCTGTGTTCGCTGCGTGAGAAAATCGTCTGTTCGTATCTGAAATCGGTGAGTGTTGGTATGAGTGACCCACTCAAAGCGCCCGACAACCCTGTGAAGCCCGGGCAGCGTGTCATTCGACCCTGGCTACTCTTTGGCCTGTTGGTTCTGCTCATCATTCTTCTTATTGTACGTGATGACCTGCGACAGAACGCAGCTGAAAGCAGCGAAAACGCAGTACATTACCTCGCATTCGATATATTGGGCTGGTCACCGAGGGATCTCTTTGTCTGGCGTTTGCGCTTGGCAGGACTGCTGGAAAGCCCTTTGGGGCAGCAATGGGTCGGCGCAGTTGCGCGGGCAAGTGAGCAACCTTTACGAGTTGGTGATCAGTACCGCACCTCTGAAGCCTTTAAAGATGATCAGGTTGAGGCACATGTCTATGAGCTAGCACTTGAGCGGGGAGAAAAGCTGGTATGGCAACTCTCCCGTTTGGATACCTCCGGCAGTCGGCTTTACGCCAGCTTGGAGCGTCACGAAAGTGACGGGCAAGGCCGGTCAACCGTCGAAAGACTGAACGCAGATGGTGTAATCAAGAGCTGGGTTGCGCCCCAACCCGGCACCTACCGCATTGTGCTTCAACCGGAGTTATTCGCCAGGGTGGAGTATTCGCTAGCTATCGCCTATGGCGGCTCATTGCCGTTCCCCGTAGAGGCCGCATCGCAGCGCAATATAGGCAGCAGCTTCGGCGCATCCCGCGATGGCGGCGCCCGAGAACATCACGGCGTGGATATCTTTGCAAAAAGGGGAACACCGGTTAGAGCGGTCATTGATGGCCGTGTTCGAACGGGCACAGGTGGCATTGGCGGCAACCACGTGTGGCTATCGGGCGGCATGCTGGGAATCGGCAGTGCGCGCTACTACTATGCCCACCTGGATTCATTCGCGATTGAAACCGGCGATGCCGTTACAAAAGGCGAGATACTCGGATATGTAGGCAACACCGGCAACGCCATAACCACACCACCCCATCTTCACTTCGGGATTTACTCCGGCGGCCCGGTTGACCCGGCACCGTTTCTGAAACCGGAGCCGGTACTGCCTTAAGGAAGATCCGACCTTTAAGGCAGTATCACCAGATGATTTGGCAATTCATTCTTCTGGCGAGTGGCCGGCACCTGGGCTTTCAGATGCTCGCCACAGGCTTCAATGCAGGTGATAAAGCCCTTTAATGTTTCGCCCTGCCTCACCTGTTCGGTGAACGTCGCAATGATGGTTTCCCAAGCGTCATTGTCTACTTGGCTGGAAATGCCTTGATCCACCAATATCTCGACGTAGCGCTCGGCTTCAGACACGAAAATCAGCATGCCCGTAGCGCCTGCTGTGTGGTGCAGGTTCTGCTCCAAAAACTGGCGCCGGGCCAGGTTAGAAGCACGCCAGTAGCGCACGGAGCGAGGGATCAGCCGCCTATTGATGCCAGGTACCCGGAACACCAGGCTGAGCACGATAAACACGCCCCACTGGCCAAGCAGTAACATGTCTGCGACCAGCCAGCCTGTAAAGTAATTGACGATGCCGGGCACCAACAACGCAATGAGCCCAGCCCAGAGTAGAGGAATATAGGCGTAATTATCAGCCTGGGCCGTCAGCACGGTCACAACTTCAGCGTCTGTTTCCCGCTCAACTGCACTGATGGCAGCTGCAACCTGTTCCTGTTCTTGCTTGTTTAATAATGTCATGGGGTATCGCTTTTAAATGGATTGAAGGCCGTTCTGGCAGTGAATGTCATGTTGCTACCAGCCACCGGAAGCACCTCCACCGCCGAAGCCTCCGCCCCCGCCGCCAAAGCCACCACCACCGAATCCGCCGCCACCACGGCCGCCCATGCTGGCGCCAAGCAAAGCACCACCGAGTAGAGCTGCTGCGCCGCCGCGTCCGCCACGACCTCGGCCACCACCAATAAAGTAAATCACGCCCATTATGATCATGAAGAACAGCGACACCAGGCGAACATTCGGCTTTTCCTGGTCACTGCCAACGGGCCGGCTCGGTACAGCCAAGGGTTCGCCCCCAAGTACTTTCACCATGGCGGCTGCACCGTTGAGAACACCTTGTTCAAACTGGCCCTGCTTGAACGCAGGGGTCATAATCTGGTTTATAATCGTGGCTGAAGCCGCATCGGTAAGACGCCCCTCTAGGCCATAGCCCACTTCAATCCGAATCTTTCGTTCTTTCTGGGCAACGATGAGCAAGGCGCCATTGTCCTCGCCTTTTTGACCAATACCCCAATGTCGGCCCAACTGGTAGCCATAGTCTTCTATGGCGTAGCCCTGCAGATCAGGCAGGGTAACCACCACAACCTGTTCCGTGGTTCCCTGTTCGTGGGCCTGGAGCATCTGGGTGATCTTGGATTCGGTGGTTGGGCTCAAAATCTCAGCATTGTCCACCACGCGACCACTCAGTTCCGGGAAGTCGGGGGTGGATTGGGCCAGCGCTGCCGCCGGCAACACGATCAGAGCAAGAAGCGCCGCAACGGGGTAGCATGAAAAGTAGCGCAAAGAAAACGGCATTAAAACTCCACCTTGGGCGCTTCATCGGCGTTTTCTGCGGTAGCTTCGAAGTTTTCACGCCGTTCCATATCGCTGTAGAGAATGCTGTGCCAGATTTTGCCAGGGAACGTGCGAATCTCAGTGTTGTAGCGCTCTACCGACTGAATAAAATCGCGTCGAGCCACGGCTATCCGGTTTTCTGTTCCTTCGAGCTGCGATTGCAGTGCGAGGAAGTTCTGGTTGGATTTCAAATCTGGGTAACGTTCGGAAACAGCCATCAATCGGCTCAACGCACTGCTAAGCTCGCCCTGTGCTTGTTGAAATTGCTGAAGCTTCTCAGGGTTGTTAAGAATGCTTTCATCAACTTGAATAGAGGTTGCCTTGGAACGAGCCTCGATAACGGCCGTTAGGGTCTCTTTCTCTTGGGTAGCAAAGCCTTTGACTGTTTCCACAAGGTTGGGTACCAGATCTGCGCGGCGCTGATACTGATTTTCAACTTGCGACCAGGCAGACTTAACCTTTTCGTCGTAGGTTGGAATGTTGTTAATGCCACAGCCAGTCAACAAAAACGCCAGCATGAGCAGCGCCGTCAGTTGTCGCACCGATCGCAGGCGTGTATAGAAGGGGGTATACCTTGGCAGTGATTGCATAGTGTCCGGATTCCCTGAAAAATGGATGCAGCACTTGAGCTAAAGGCCGCGAATGTGTGAGAGGATCGCACATTCAGCTAGGCATTCAAATCACCCCCATACTAGGAAGTGGAGTCTATTCATGCAGCCAAAAGATATCGTGGCGCAGTTCATCGCTGATAGCCATGCTCAACGTTTTGATGAGGCAAGGTCCTTGCTGGTTGCCGAGGGCTTTGAATATGTGGGGCCGAATATGCGCTTCCTCAACCCAGATGACATGATGTCCTACCAATTCGGTATGGCTGCCATCCAGAAAGACCTGATTCTCCGTCAGCTCAGTGCCGAGGGAGAACATGTGTTCGCAGTCCTGGACTACCAAACCAACTTTGAACCGATTGGAGATGTTCGGCTTGCCGTGTGGTTTCGTGTGCGGGACAACAAAATCCAAACGGTTGAAGCCTTCTACAATGCAGCGGTGGTTGAAAACATGCTGGGGGGAAACCTTCCTTCAGCCAAGAAATAAACTCTTAGCGGCCTCTCTACGAATCTCTTCACACACCTGATCCTGGGTTTTGTGCTCGCCGTGAACAACTAGATCTGCGTAGCGGGTGTAAAGCATACGCCGCTCGGCAAACAGCTCTTCCAGTGTTTGCTCTGGGCGTTTGGAAATGCCTCTCAGGCTGAAGTCACCAATGCGCTGGCGCACCGTTGCCAGGGAAATATCCAAAAACACAACCACACTGTTACGTTTGAGGTGCCGCATGGCGCGTTCGCTGTATACCGCACTTCCGCCAGTCGAAATAACGTGGCCCGTGACATTCAGGCTGCACAGCACTTGTTCCTCCACATGGCGCAAAGCCTCGTAGCCGTCACTATCAACAATGCTCTGCAAGCTTGCGCCCGCGTACGCTTGAATCAACAAGTCCGTATCCACAAACGCTAGCGCGGCGGCCTTGGCCAGCAACACGCCTACGGTGCTCTTGCCAGAGCCCGGCATACCTATTAACACAACATTTTTAAGCGGTGACGGCATAGTATGTACGCTACCTACTCAGGCTATTAAGTGATTCAACAACGTACACCAAAATAGCAGAAGAGTCTGGGTCAAGATTTGCCCGTATTGACCTTCGTACAATAAAGCGTACCTTTGTAATGAGATAAAATCGCTAAAACTGCGCCATGACAGGAATTATTGCAACCGAGAGGAAATAATGAGCAAGACATCTGCGAAAGATTCTGTAACGACTGCTTCGATTGAGGAACAAACTGCGGCTTTTTTAAAGGCTGGCGGGTCGATTGAATATGTGGTCAAAGGCACAAGCGGGCAAATTCTGCCTTCGGGCTCGAAGCCGGCTAGCCCGAAAAAATAAGGGATGTAGTTATAGCTTTATATAACTCAGAAAAAAGCCATCAGAACATCGATGGCTTTTTTATTCCTTTTCACGGCCTTCCCCCTCACTCATGATATCTTCATCGTAAACTCCTGATCTCAAGCCACCAGGCTCCGACTATGAACATTGATAAAGCCAAAAAACGGATCGCAAAGCAGGTGAAAAAAGGCTTCAACGGCTACCCGGAAATTTCTTTGGAGTACTTCGGGGAAACGGCTGACTCTGCAACGAAAATCGTTATTTCATTCATTTCGGAAGAGAACTCGGAGCCGCAGGAGCAAACGTTTTTGAGTGAACATGACGCCCGAGAAGACGAAACTATTCAATCGACGCTGGTGAAAGTCATTGAGCGATCAGACGCCAAAACCGTGGTTGAGATCGAGGGTGTTTCCATACTGCCATGCGACTAATTATTTTGTTAATAGCTTTGATGATTGTCGGTCTTCTTGTTACCAACAACATCAGCAAGAAAGCTCAGCCCACCTCTGAGAACCCTACGAAGCTAACTGGTAGCGGTGCCCC
>NZ_JBQDKB010000102.1:0-11750 GCF_052094685.1 Marinobacter sp. | reverse complement strand
TGCTAGCACTATCCATGTTCGGGCTTTACGAGTTGCAACTACCCGCGTTTGTTCGCGACCGCCTGGACAGAGTGAGCAACCAGCAAAAAGGCGGAAACCTAACCGGTGCAGCGGTCATGGGTTTTCTCTCCGCCCTTCTGGCCAGCCCCTGCATGACTGCCCCCCTTGCCGGGGCACTTATCTACATAGCGGATAGCGGCAACGCCAGCTTTGGTGGCCTCGCTCTGTTAGCTCTTGGTCTAGGCATGGGCGCACCGCTTATCGCGCTGGCAACGATCGGTTCTGGACTGTTACCAAAACCCGGCGCCTGGATGAACGGTGTGAAAGCTGCGTTCGGGTTCATTTTGCTGGGCACAGCTGTCTGGTTTATGGAGCGTATTCTCGACAACTCCCTCACTTTGGCTCTATGGGGCGCGCTCACGTTGACCTTGGGCCTGTCTGTGCGGCAAATTGCAAACACCCAAAATACGGAAGCAACCTTAAAGACTCTGACCAACAGCACCGGTGCCGTAATTACCCTCTGGGGAGCCTTGATGATGATTGGTGCCTCGGCCGGTGGCACACAATTCTGGCAACCACTCGCCACCCTGACTGGCACAGGTAACACCACATCAGCTGCCAATACGGCCCACGCACAATTCGACAGCTTCAAGTCCATAAACGATCTGGATCAGGCCGTTGAGAAAGCCGGCAACACAGGCCAGTGGACACTGGTGGATTTTTACGCTGACTGGTGTATCTCCTGCAAAGTCATCGAGAAAGAAGTGTTTGGTAACCCAGAAGTTGTCGCGGCGCTTTCAGATATGCAGCTCCTGCGTGCGGATGTTACCGCTAACGATAGGCTGGATCAGGAACTCATGAGTGAACTGCAGGTCGTAGGGCCTCCAACCATTCTTATCATCGGCCCTGATGGCCAGGAATACCGTGCCCAACGCACCACCGGCGAAGTTTCCGCAAGGCAATTTATGGAACGCCTCGCAGCTGCCCGCCAATCATGACAAGGAGTAAAGATGTTATCCGTTAATCTTGGCCCGCTGAGCCTGCCTCTGGCCCAGTTACTGTTGATCAGTGCGTTTGTGATTGCTCTCATTGTTGGCGCGATTACCGGCCGCAAAGAAGGGGTTCCCATTGCCGGAACCCTGTCTGATATTTTTCTGGCCTCCATGGTGGCAGCGCGCATTGGTTTTGTTGTTCAGTACTTCGAGCACTACCAGGAAAATCTCTGGGGCATCATCGATATTCGGGATGGCGGATTTCACGTTATCGCTGGCCTACTGGGTGCCCTGGCACTAACCGCCTGGAAACTTTGGCGTCATCCCAAAATCCGCAGACCATTGGCGATTGCTGTGACTTCCGGCCTTTTGACCTGGGGCTCTATTTCACTGCTGACAGGCCTGATGGAAAGTAGCTCCAGAGGCATACCCGAGGCTACGCTCACTCTGCTAGACGGCACTCCGGTTGCGCTAACAGAAGTGGCTGAGAACAAGCCGATGGTCGTTAACCTATGGGCCAGCTGGTGTCCGCCCTGCATTCGAGAAATGCCGGTACTGGAAAAAGCCCAGCAGGATAATCCTGGCGTTACCTTCGTTTTTGTAAACCAAGGCGAACAGCCCGAGACCATCACTCAATTCATGGGAAAGCATAAGCTTTCACTGCAAAACGTTCTGACGGATACAAGCGCTAACCTTGGCCGAACAACAGGCAGCCAGGCCTTACCCACAACTCTGTTTTACGATGCCAACGGCCAACAGGTAAATGCCCACCTAGGCGAGCTGTCGCAGGCAAGTCTAGCCCACAACCTTAGAAGCTTTGACACTGACTGACCTAACCCGGAGACTTGTTATGCAGCGATTAAAACCCATATTCAAACGCTCGTTGCTCACCGCAGCGATGGTCGCGAGCTCTTTAAGCCTGCCCGCTTTTGCGCAAGAGCAATATGTCGACGCAGTTCAGCACCTGATTGACCGAGGCGTTACCGTTACCGCAAGCTTTGACGCGCCCGGAGGCATGACTGGCTATGTTGGAGAGATGCAGGGCCGGCCCATCGCCTTTTACCTCACCCCAAACAAAGAGCATGTGGTCGTAGGAACCATGCTTAATGCTGATGGAGAAAACCTCACAGAACCGAAAGTTCAAGAACTGGTACAGGGCCCTCAGAACGAGAAAGCCTGGAACACACTAGAAAAAGCTAACTGGGTACGTGATGGCGATGCAAACGCACCGGTTATTGTTTACACCTTCACCGACCCCAACTGCCCGTATTGCCACCGATTCCGTCAGTCTGCCGAGCCCTGGATTGATGCCGGCGAAGTACAATTACGACATGTCATGGTGGGGATACTAAAACCAGACAGCCTGCCAAAAGCCGCCACAATTCTAGGTTCAGACAATCCCCGTGATGCTCTGAAAGAAAACCAGCAAAACCATGACAATGGCGGCATTTCCGTGGACCGCACTATCGTTAGTGCAAATGCGAAACTGGTCAGAAAAAACAACCAATTAATGTCTAGCCTCGGATTGAGTGCCACACCCAGCACCTATTACCGGGACGGTGATGGCAACATTCAGATGAAGCAAGGGGCTGCCCGCCCCGGGGAGATGCCTGCCATTATGGGCAGTTCAAAGCCCTGATCGCCTTTCCCGTTTTTTTCTGGCAAAGTTATCGCGCCAAACAGACAATTTATTGATAAATTGTCGGCATTAACCGGATAACTTTCCCGCATTTTGATGACGATAAGTTTGACAGTGCGAAAGCTCCCGGCTAGTTTTGTTGAATAAAGCACATAATTTATGCCGGTCGTTTCGGCGAATTCTGTGTTTTACCAACTACAACAACAGACACAGCTGACAGTTCATGCCGAATGTCAGCACCAGGAGACATGCATTATGCAAACAAGCATCAGACCCTTTGGTCAGCACCCTGTTTCTGCTAGATCCTTAAAACGCGCTGGCAGTGTGCTCACAGCTGCGGCGCTCACTTTGATGGTAGGCAGTGCCCAGGCCACAGACTGGGATATGCCCACACCCTACGGCGACTCCAACTTCCACACGGTTAATATTCAACAGTTTGCTGACGATGTGCGCGAAGCGACGGATGGCGAGCTGGACATTACCGTTCACAGTAGTGGCTCGCTGATCAAGCACCCGGAAATCAAGAACTCGGTTCGCCGTGGACTGGTGCCTATTGGCGAACTGATCATGTCGCGCCTCGCCAACGAAGACCCGCTGTTTGAGGTCGATTCTGTGCCTTACCTTGCCAGTGATTACGATCAAGCCTGGAAGCTCTGGCAGGCGTCGAAAGATGTGCTCTCCAAACGTTTGGAGAAACAACGTCTCAAACTGCTTTTCTCAGTGCCCTGGCCGCCTCAAGGCATCTACACCCAGTTTGAGGTAAAAACCGGTGAGGAACTGAAAGGCGTAAAAATGCGCGCCTACAACAAATCCAGCGAACAACTCGCGGAACTGCTCGGCGCAATACCCACGCAGGTTGAAGTGCCCGACATACCAACCGCCTTCGGCACCGGCCGTGTTGACGCGATGATTACCTCGCCTTCTACGGGCGCCAATACCCGTGCCTGGGACTACCTGACTCACTTTAACCATGCCCAGTTGTGGCTGCCTAAAAACATGGTCGTTATTAACGCAAAAGCCTTCGACAAACTGCCCGAAGAGGTCCAAAAAGCTGTTGAGGACGCTGCTGAAGTGGCAGAAAAGCGTGGCTGGGAAGCCAGTAAAGCGGAAACAGAAGCGAAGATAAAAATCATGCAAGATAACGGCATTGAGGTATCTGAGCCTTCTCCAGAGCTGGTCAAACACCTGCAAAAAATTGGTGAGACCATGACCGAGGAGTGGCTTGGCCGCGCCGGTGAAAGTGGTCAGGCACTGCTCGATGCGTACCGCGCGCAGTAATCCAACCAAGTCATTCACACGATAACGAGAGAGCAGACTGATGCGCCGAGCACTTGATGCATTTTACAGGCTGGGCGGCGCACTTTCTGCGCTGTGTCTGACCCTTATCATGGTATTGATCGTGGCCCAGGTACTGGGCCGCGTATTGGACAAGCTTCTGGGATGGGTGGGCGTCAACGCACTCGGCCTGAATGTACCAGGGCTTGCAGAACTGGCGTCGTTTCTACTGCTTGGCGCAACCTTTTTTGGCCTTGCCTACACGTTCTGGCACGGCGGCCACATTCGCGTCACCCTGGTACTTCAATACTTACCCAAACACGTACACCGGATAATGGATATGGCAGTCACTCTGGCTGCTGCCGCCATCACCGGCTTTGCTACCTGGTATAGCGCGCGCCTGGCATGGGACAGCTACGATTACGGCGACCTATCCATCGGCATGGTGCCTGTTCCACTGTGGATTCCCCAGCTCGTCATGGCCCTGGGCCTGCTCTGGCTATTAATTGCCCTGCTGGATGCGCTGTTTTCACTCGCAACCGGCCGTGTTCTCCAGCTAACAAACGAAGCCCCTCAGGAGTAGTCACATGGAAATGATCTGGATAAGTGTGCTGCTGCTCTGTCTGCTTTTGGCGTTTCTTGGCGCCGGCTTGTGGGTTGCATTTTCATTAACCGCTATCGGTTGTGTTTCTCTGTACTTCTTCAGCGGCATTCCGGTGGGAGACAGCCTGTCGACCGCATTTTACAGTGCAAGTGTGTCCTGGGATTTAGCCGCGCTGCCCATGTTTATCTGGATGGGCGAAGTGCTGTTCCGCTCACGCCTGTCGGAAGAGATGTTCCGCGGCATTTCACCCTGGGTTGGCAAGGTGCCCGGGCGGCTTCTGCATACCAACATTTTAGGCTGCGGCATCTTCGCAGCGATCTCCGGTTCGTCTGCTGCGACGGCAGCAACCATTGGCAAGATGTCGATCCCGGAACTCACTCAACGCGGCTATAACAAGAACCAGATTCTTGGAACACTGGCCGGCTCTGCCACCTTGGGGCTGCTGATCCCGCCTTCCATTATTCTGATCGTGTACGGCGTAGCAACCGAGCAATCCATCGCGCGCTTGTTTGTTGCCGGCATTCTACCCGGGTTGTTATTAATGTCGCTGTTTGCCGGCTACGTGATGATTTGGTCAGTGCTGAACCCCACTGGCGTGCCCGAAGGCGAGGCTGAGTCATTCTCGTTCGCCGCAAAAATACGACGCAGCCGCCCTCTTATTCCCGTAATGCTATTGATTGTGGGGGTGATCGGCTCTATTTACGCAGGCTTGGCATCGCCGACTGAATCGGCCGCTATTGGTGTAGCCCTGGCGCATTTACTGTCCTGGAAAAGCGGCTCACTGAGCCGGCAAACCTTTACATCGGGGTTGATGGGCACGGTAAGAACCTCGTCAATGATTGCGTTCATCCTGGTGGGGGCCCACTTTTTAACCAATGCCATGGGCTTTACGGGCATTCCGCGGGAACTGGCTTCCTGGATCAATACCCTGGGTTTGTCGCCCTATATGCTGCTGGTGGCGCTGACCTTGTTCTTTATACTTCTGGGCTGCTTTTTGGATGGCATCTCGGTGGTGGTTTTGACCACTTCGGTGATTCTGCCAATGGTTCAGGCCGCCGGTATTGATCCGCTTTGGTTTGGCATTTACCTGGTGATCGTCGTGGAAATGAGCCAAATTACTCCGCCAGTAGGGTTCAATCTCTTCGTGATTCAGGGCCTGACGGGCGAGAACATCCTGCGGATTGCCTGGGCGGCACTGCCCTATTTCCTGTTGATTCTAAGCGGCGTAATACTGATTACTGTGTTCCCGGAAATCGTCACGTATCTGCCCAGTAAAATGGGCAGGTAGTAAGGCATCGACGCGAACCGTCAAAGCGGCATCTGATAATAGTTTAATAAAGAGTACCTGATTCATTATGAACAAAAACAATGATTCCAAGGGCGGCACAAACAAAGACAGCACGCCCCACAGTAAGGTAGGCCCAATTGTTTCTTCGGCACACCTGGCTTCCGGCAGTGCAATGGAGCTGTCGGAACTGGAATTCGGGCTGATTGTCGCAGGCAATGCGTTTAACCGCTGGATGGTGCGCTGCATGAATGCGGCTGGCCTACCTGAACTCAGCCCGTTGGATGTACTGGTGCTGCACAGCGTGAACCACCGCAATCGCGCCAAAAAAACCGCAGATATCTGCCTGGTACTGAATGTAGAAGACAGTCATACCGTGACTTACGCCCTCAAAAAATTACTCAAGCTCGGGGTAGTGGTATCGGAAAAGCGTGGGAAAGAAACCTATTATTCAGCCACAGAAGAAGGCATAGCCGTTTGCCGGCGTTACCGGGAAATTCGCGAGGAATGTCTAGTGGATTCGTTGCGGAGCCTGGGATTCTCAGGCGCCGACACAGGTGCTGTGGCCGGCTTCCTGAGGGGAATATCCGGGCTCTACGACCAAGCGGCGCGATCGGCTGCGTCGCTGTAGGTCATATCGCCCAGCGCGGATCAAACAATATCTGCCACCACGCGCACCCTTACTGGCAATCCCTGCCGAATGGCGGCGCCACTGACGTTCTCAAGCCAAGTGGCTGTGCCGTCTTTACGGGTGGGGTCAGAAAAGCCCAAGTCGTTGATATTCACGCCGGCAGACAAATGCGGATTGCCTGCTCGCTCTTCGCCATCAATAACGTGGCTCGCGGCACCCAACTCACGGTGGCCATAACCGTGCTCGATGCCAAGGGCACCCTCATGCACATTGTCGCCCACTAAAGCCAATGCCAGTACCTTGCCGCCCGGGCTTTCAATGCTGATGGTATCGCCATGCTGTACCCCGAACTTCTTGGCGTCGTTGTGGTGAAGAAGTACCGGGTTATATGGCTTGATCATACGCAACCGCTCAAGGCCGATGGCGTAGGAGTTCATCAGATTCGATTTGAACGAGAACGCCAGCAATGGCCACTCTTCTTCCGGGTAGTGCTCCCTCAATAGCGAGCCGTCCCAAAACCGGGGCGCATGGTGAGTAGGCGTACCCACATGGCGCTTGCCGCTATAACTGTCGATGGTGGTGCCGACCTGCTCGTTGTAAACACACAATGGTCGCTTCCAGGCATGACCAAGCTTTTCGCCATCATAAGCCTTTTCCATGGTCTCAAACCGACCACCACGGGAGTACAGATGTGCAACCGGGCCGGCCTCCTCTTCACTCACCGTGTTCTTGATCCGATCCATCAATGGCTCAATGCCACTGGCTGTGATGTCCTCCTCTACGGCTTCCGCCAGGGGCTTGCCTGCCATGGCGATATTCGCCGCTGCCCGCAGGTAGAAGTCTTCGGCACGATTCAGGCCATGCATGTTGCCGTCAGCGCCTTTAATGGCGTTGTCACCAAAGCCTGGCAGATCCAGGCGCTTGCCCAGTTCGATAAAGAAGCTGTCCATACTGACCGGCTCACCGGCAGCCGTTTTTGCCTGACGCGGCTCCACAACCGGCCAGCAGGCGGTGGTCATTTTGGTGAGAGTGCCACTCCAGGCGCCAGTGAAGCCCCAGACTTCATACATCACAGAATCCGGCACAATGTAGTCTGCAAACCGGTTGGTTTCGTTAATAAAACCATCCACCGCTACATACAGGCCAATGTTTTTCGGGTCCTTCAGTTTGTCTTCAAACAAGGCGCTCAAGCCTGCCTGACCGTACATAGGGTTCGCCATCACCCCTATCATCGCCTTGATTTTGTAGGGGTACCCCTCAAGACCGGAGAGTAAATGCTCAGTCAGAATCGGTGGCGCGAGTTTGCGCCAGGGCGCAGAGGCCGGGTATGGCGACTCTCCTGCCGCAACATGACGCTTGTACTCGCTGGTTTTCTCATACGGGAACTTGGAGCGTGAGAGAAACACACCTTTGGGCCCAATTTTCCCCGGGAAGTTTGCAAGGTCGTAACGCGGGCCGGCCCCCATACCATTAAAGCTGCCACCACCTTTAGCGACGCCGCCTTTGTGGTTAAAACTGCCAGCCAGCAAGTTAATCATGTTGATGCCATAGGAGGCGTAAAAGCCAACCCCTGACATCATCCCGCCGTGGGTATCTACTGCTGCCTTCCGGCCAAAGCTGGTGAAGCGTTTTGCCAGCTTGCGGATGACATCTGCGTGGATACCACAGATATCTGCATACTCGTCAATGCTGAGCTGCATGGCTTCCTGGCGCAGTTTAAACAGCGAACTGCGAACCGTGGTTGGGCCATCACTGGTTTCTACAGTACGCTCAACAAAGAGCTGAGCACGCTTGGCGGCTTCGGCGCTAGCTAATTGCCCTTCCCTGTTAACCACCACCGGGTGGTCCTCATCGGCTCCGGTCTCCGCCTGGCCGATATCGCTCAAACGCAGAAAGTGACCGGCACGAGGATGGTCGTCATCTTCAATGACCAGATGTGTGGCGTTGGAGTGGCCTGCTTCCCCGGCGCTCTCAGCGGCCAGGTTGCCCGGCAGCTCCAGGAAATCCTTGGCGTAAGCTTCGTTCACCAGCATCCAGCGGATCAAGGCCATGGCCAGTGCAGTGTCTGTGCCCGGCAGAATGGATATCCAGCGGTTCCGGTCACTGGCGGAATGGGAGGCTGCAGCAGTCAGTGCCGGGTCAACCAGCACATACTCCAGATCCCCAGTGGTGCGGGCCTGTGCCAGCATTCTACCCTGACGCTTGAACGGGTTGCCCGCCTGACTGGGTGCCGTGCCAATAAACAACGCAAATTTCACGTTGGCGTAGTCAGGCTTCACGTGGGCGAATTTGCCCATATCGTTCATCAACGCACCGGAACCCATCCGGAACGCCAGGCCACAGTAGGAGCCGTGGTGGCCATAGTTACGTGTGCCAAAGGCATTAAACGCAAAACGCTTGAACAAGGCAGAACGGCCGTAATCCGTCGCCTCCATCACCATCAGTTGGTTGGCCTTGGGGCCGTATTCCGGGTTCTCTGGGTCGAGCGGTGTTTTCACATCGCGAATAGAGCGCAGGCCTTCAACCTCACCTTCCCCAAACAGATCGCCACCAGCAACAATTTCATTCAGCATTTGTTCAAAGGGTACGCTTTCCCACTGATTGCTGCCACGGGGGCCTGTCCGCTTCAGGCAACTCATCACACGCTGATCACTGGTTAGCTGAGCCATGGCCGCGTTACCACGGGCACAGGCGGTGGACCGGTTAAGCTGGCCTTGATCTTGAAAACGACTCAGGCGTTGAAAGGCTTCCAGCACAGGCGTGTTCTCATCCAGATGCTCGTCCGAGGACAGTGGATGATAGGGGTTGCCAGATACCCGCAGCACCCTGTCTTCACTCTTATCAATACGCACCCGTACGCCACATTTGGTGGTACAGCCATAGCAGACAGTAAATGCGATACGCTGGTCTGGGTTGAGCACCACCTCACCGGTTTGCGGGTTAACCGAGTATTCCGGTGCTAGGCTGTTGCCGTGCAGCCTGTCTGCCGTGGCTTTGCCAGAGGTTCCGTTTACCAGGCCTTTGCCCATTTTTTCCAACGGGCCATAGTAGCCAGCTGCGAAGGTTGCAGCACCGCCAGCGGCGGCGGCACCCTTGAGGAAATTACGACGATTCTTGTCCATTACTTATGCTCCGAAGACCTGAATCAGTGGGTGCTTACCTGGAGACCCTTCTTCCAGGGCACCAGAATGTCAATAATCAGCAGCGCGGCCAGCCAGAGCCCGAAGGTTCCGATAATGCCCAGCAACCCGCTGGAGCCGGCCTCAATGGCGTAGTGGTAATACCCGGCGGTGTTCTTTGCCACGGTTTGCACCTCCATCAACACCATCCAGCGGAAGGTCCAGCCAATGTGTACCGCCAGCAGGCCTGCAATCCAGGAGCGGCTTAACCAGCCCGGGCGGCGCAACATAACGATGGCGGAAAGCGCAAGCGCAATACCCACGAGCAATCCGTAGATGGCTACGGCACGCCACTCGGGGTTTCGTTGAAGCGATGCAAACGCCGCTTCAACCGACGGGCTAAAGCCGGTAATACCTTCAGAAATCCAAAGTGCCGCAACCAGCGCTGCGAGAATCATAGTTACGAAGATGACCTTCAGACCTTGCTCGTTAACCTCTTCATCGTTGCCAGTCATCAGGCGGTTGATCAGAATGACCAGCCCTGCTGCTGCAACCAGGCCGGTCAGCACAAACATGACAGGCAGCCAATGGGTATCCCACAGTGGGCGGGCTTTCACAATTGCCACTTCTGCTCCGGTATAGACCATGATGCCAAATGAAAACAGCAGTGCTCCAAGGCCGGCAGCCACCAGCATCCAGCGGGGCGCATGCCATTGCCCCAGACTGATCCAGCCAGACAGCTTGGCGATCCATCCTTCACCTTGCGCCTGCTCCTGCATGGCAGGACGCCATGCGAGCCAGGCATAGGTCACAACCAGCATGAGATACACAGGGAGCATCAGGCTGCCTATGGACATCCACGACCAAGGCGTGAGATTGGCGTAGAAATGCCAGAACCGAAGCGGCTGATGCAAATCCGCTAGCAACGCCACCGGCCCCACCAGAGTGCAGCTCACCGTGACCAGCAGCGCAACTTTTGCCAGAGATTCATAGTTCTTTTTACCGAACAGCAACCCCGGCACGGTTAACAGCAATGCTGAGTAGGAGACGGCAATCAGGAAAAAATACTGTACCGCCCATGGATACCAGGCTATCCCGTAGCGAGGTGCCAGAACCTCAATGACCGAATTCATAGCCAATCTCCTCACCTTGTTGATCCCGTACGTCCCAGATGGCAGGTTTGGCATCTGGCCGTGATACGAAGCGTTCGTCCATTCCCAGATAGAACACGTGTGGGGATGTACCCATTTCCGGTTTGAGCACCATCAATTCGTTGTAGTGCTCTTTCATCATGCGGCTGATTTGGCTGTCTGGGTCGCGGATGTCACCGATAACCCGGGCACCGCCCACACAGGATTCCACGCAAGCTGGCAGCAGCCCGACATCTAAACGGTGCGCGCAGAAGGTGCACTTATCAGCTGTCTGAGTGTGTTCGTTAATAAACCGTGCATCGTACGGGCAGGCTTGTACGCAGTAGGCGCAGCCGACACAGGCTTCGTTATCCACCACCACAATCCCGTCTTGGCGCTGGAACGTGGCCTGTACCGGGCACACAGGCACACATGGCGGGTTCTCACAGTGGTTGCACAGACGAGGCAGCATGAATGTGGCTACATCGCCGGTTTCTTCATGCTCGACTTCGTACTGGGAGACAATGGTGCGAAAACTGCCCAAAGGCGCTTCGTTTTCGATATGACAGGACACTGTGCAGGCTTGGCAGCCAATACAGGCTCTCAAGTCGATCAGCATGGCGTAGCGTTTTTCCGGATCTCCTTCTCTGCGTGGCGGTTGGTCGTTGATACCTGCGGAGGCGATGCTGCTTAGGGGAACCAGAGCGGCCCCGGCTGTCAGTTTGGCTATCTGCCCTAGTAGAGCGCGGCGGATCTTATCCATGGTTAGTACATCCAATAGCACTGGAGATTTGAGTAGTAAGGTAACTATCTAAATTTTATCAGGAGGGGGTTGGGGGAACTTGACTGTGGTCAATTGGATGTTGATAGATGGTAGGGGTATTCCCGCATCAAGGCGGAAAAACCAACAATAAATGCCTGAGGTATTAAGCACTTGGGTTTGGGAATCGGAAGGGAGTTATATAAAGCAAAACGCCCCAGCCTGTGGAGTACACAAACTGGGGCGTTTTGGTCTTCATATGGTGCGGCTGGGAGGATTCGAACCTCCGACCGCTCGGTTCGTAGCCGAGTACTC
>NZ_JBQDKB010000101.1:0-11909 GCF_052094685.1 Marinobacter sp. | reverse complement strand
AGGTTAGTGTCCAGCTTCAGCGCAGTAACGCTTTCAAGGCGAAGCTGTTCCAGCAGCAGGCGGGCGGTGACGGCGCTGTAGTCCGGCTCGCGCTCAATGCGGCCGCGGGCAGTCATGATCAGGGCCGTCAGCACTTCGGATTCGTCGATGCCGTTGTAGAGGTTGCGAATGGCATCGTCTACCAGGGATTCCGCATCTATGCCTTCTAACCCGAATGCTGCCTGGTCAACCTGCTGCTTCATCAGGCCAAGATCCAGCGGTGCGGTGCGGCCACCGGCCTGTTTTACGGTGAGATGGGGGTGGGCTTCGACGGGCTCGTAAAGGGCGCGTTCCCGGGCGTGTTCTTCACGGTAGAGTACGTAGGCACGGGCGACCTTCTGTTCTTCGGCGCGCATCAGGGCCAGTTCTACCTGGTCTTGAATGTCTTCAATGTGTACCCGGCCACCGGCTTTCAAGCGGCGGCTGATGGCCTGCACAACCTGCTCGGTTACCCGGTGAACGGCGTCGTTTATACGGGCAGAACCTGCCGCTTGGTCGCCTTCTACGGCCAAAAACGCTTTGGTAACGGCTACACTGATTTTAGACGGGGTAAAGTTGACCAGGTTGCCGTTGCGCTTGATAACCTGAAGGGCTTCTGTAGCGGATGGCGATGAGGGCCGATCTTCGGTGAGGGTTGTGGCAGACATACCGTTATCTCCTGAATACGCGTAAATTCCATAACCTTCGCGTACACAGGACAAACCAGCGCATCAGCCAGTAATGGCTGTAACCGTGCTGTATTTGTTGCTGCTCACCTTGTAGGGCCAAATGCAGGCGCCTGAGTCGCGAAGGTGCAGTTTTCCTTGGCAGTGTCTTCGGACTCAGGGGCATGAACCTGTTGGCTCTGCCTTGCGTGGCGACTTCCCGGCTTGCGCCAGTGTCTGTGTGCCACGCTCGTTCCCCAATACCGCTGCGCGTCAGTTCCGGATTCTAACCGGATTCCCGAATACCATATTTGGTATTCAACCAAGGATGGGGACACTATATACGGGATAAATTCGAGAGACAAGGCACCTTTTATTAATCTGCTGGTCTATCACAAACACTCTGAAAAGTGGGGGAAATTTCATGCACATCAGCACTCGCCCTGTTATCTGGCTGCTGCTCGCAATAGCCGGCTTTAGCTCTTCGCACCTGCTGGCACAGGAGACTCTACTTCCCGCGTTTTCAACAATGACGTCGTTAACGGATGGCTGGGAACCGTTGGAGTTTCCCAAAATAGAGCAGCATTCCCAGTACGAGTTGGTTCGGGAAGATGGCACTCAGGTAGTTAAAGCAACCACCTCTGGCGGTGCGTCTGGCCTGATTGTCCGGCTGAACGTAAAACCCGAGAACTCACGGATGCTGAGCTGGCGCTGGAAGGTGTCGAATGTGTTTGAAAAAGGCGATGCCCGGGAAAAGTCCGGCGATGACTACCCAGCCCGGATATACGTCGCCTTCGAGTTCCAGCCAGATAAAGCGGGTTTTTTCGAGCGGGCGAAGCGCAAGACCGTGGAGGTGCTGTTTGGCGAGGAGCTGCCCGGCAACGCCCTGAATTATATCTGGGCAAACACCCTGCCGGAGGGAGAATTTATAACCAATCCATACGCTGAGGAAACCGTGATGATTGCCGTCAGTTCCGGCAACGCGCCGGCGGGCAAGTGGTTAAGTATTGAGCGGGATATTGTTGCAGACTATCGCAAGGCGTTTGGCGAGAGCCCGCCACCAATCCGAGGCATCGCCATCATGTCGGATTCCGACAACACCGGTGAGCAGGCAAGCGCTTGGTATGGCGATATCAATCTGGCCCCTGCCAGCGTGGATTAGAAAGCCTTTCTAGCGATGTTCGTCGGGAAACCCAGGGAGAACGACGCCAGAATTGAAACCCTGAACCGACGGAGCCTCGCCTCTGTGGAGAAGTCTCAAATATGCGTCGTCGAGTGCCTCTCTAAGCAACGCTGCCCTGGGGCTTGCCAGGGAGTATAGCCAAGCCGAATAGCGCGATCGTAATTCTGTTCCCCGAATCATGCTGTCCGCTGTCTGGTTTAGAATCATCTCCACTGGCTCACGATAATCCAGAAAATAGTCACCACGCTTCAGCTTGAGCATCTCAAGCGCTGCACGATTATTAGGGGCCTGGGTGAGCCTTATCTGGCTTGATGCCTCCATCCAGGAAAGCAGGCCGCCATAGGTGTAGCCGCCAATCACAATAACGATTTTCCCCTTGAGCTGATCGAAGTGTACGAGCGGGCCTGAAGACTTAAGATACCAAGCACTTAGCTGCACCGGGTAAACGTTCATCCAGCTTTCGAGAACTTCTCCCTCAAGGTAGGTTATCCCCGAAACGCCGGGCCATAGATCTATCGTTCCATTTTTCAAATACAGATAAATTCGGCTCACCGGCAGGTAGATATACTCGGCCTCATAGCCCGCCTCCTGAACAACCTTTCGGGTGAGCTCGATAAAGTGGCCAGCAGGCTCGCCCTGCTCGTTCTGGTATTCGATGGGAGGAAAATCGGTATAACCAATTCGCAGCTTGTTACTGCCTGCATTGGCCAGCACAGGCCCTGCCAGAGCAGCCATGGCCAGAAAAATAAACATTGTCGCCAGCCGGACTACAAACACCGGGAACAAGTTCGGGGGCAAATATGAGTTCCAGGATTTATGCATAGTGTTGACATGTCGGGTGTATAGGGACGTTTAAGCTGCTGAAGCACAGATTAACAGACCCTTGCGAAAAGCGTACCTTCGCCTTCGTCAAAATCGCGACTGTCTTCGTACACTAACGGGAAGTGGCGTTAAAAATAGCCCGGAACGATCGGTACTGCGCAAGTGCAGCATCGCTTCCTTTGGCCGTCAGCTTTACGTGTTCCCTCGGCAAACACTGGGCCAGTCGTGAGGCTGCCAAAGGTGACAGTGAGCCAAACCGGGGATAGCCGCCAATGGTCTGGCGATCATTCAGCAATACAATCGGCTGGCCATCCGGCGGCACCTGCACGCCACCCAGGTTAATGCCTTCTGAAACAAGGGTGCTGATTTTGCAATTGAGCTTGGGACCGGTAAGCCGCACGCCCATGCGGTCGGCACGGTCATCAACCTGCCACCAGGTATTGAATGCATCGAACAGGCTGCGGCCGGTGAAATCTGCAATCTGGGCCCCCGGCAGAAGATCCAGAACAACCGGTTGGCTGAAATCGAGTATGGCGTCCTGGGGTGCCTGCGTGGGCCCTTCGTCGCCCTTCAGCCCCGGGTTATACACAGACAGCTGATCGTCCGTTGCCAGTTTTTTACCCATGCCACCGAAGCCGCCCAATTCTTCCCGGGTTACGCAGGCAACACTTCCCAATACCGGTTCCGCCGCAAACCCACCACACACGGCCAGATACGCCCGAAGCCCACTCACTGGCGCGGCAAAAGCCAGGGTCTCGCCTTCTTTCCAACTTATCCGCTGCCACTGCGGAACAGGCTTTTGCTCTATGGTTGCGCCTAAGTCGGCGCCGGTAATGGCGATGTCCAGATTTCTCTCGGCAACCAGTTGCAGGCCACCAAAGGTAACCTCCAGGTTCGCTGTGCCCCAAGGGCTGCCAACAAGGTGATTCGCCCAGGCCCAGGAATACATATCTGCCGGGCCACCCTGAGTAACCCCCAAATGGCGGACACCGTATCTGCCGGCGTCCTGTAACAGGGCAAGAGGCCCGGCGCGCAATACTCTCATGCAAGGCTCAGGATTAGCTTGTGGCTTCATACCAGCGGCTCCATAGGCGTGGTGTCCCCACCCTTGCGTTCAAATTCATCACGACTCACGGATATAAAGCGCACCTGATCTCCCACCCTCAAAAGACTGAAACCCTCCCGCTCCCGGTCAAACAGCCTGGCACTGGTGCGCCCCAGCAAATTCCAGCCCCCGGGCGTTCCTGTCGGGTAAGCAGCTGTCTGTCGACCAGCCAACGCCACACTGCCGGGTGGTACACGCCGGCGAGGTGTATCAAGCCGTGCACACTCAAGGCGGGGATCGACTAATCCCATAAAGGCAAAACCGGGGGCAAAACCGAGCGCAAAAACCCGATACACCTGCTGGCTATGAACATCGATTACGTCGCTGATTTCCATACCGGCATGCTCTGCCACCCTTGATAGCTCCGGGCCTACACTGGTGTGGTACCAGGTTTCGAGCTCGTGAACCTGCCCGGCGTCTGAACTGTCTTCTGATTCCAGATCAGCGAGTATCTGGCAAATCGTTTCTCGGGCCTGAGATGGTGAAACTCTCAGCGGGTCGAAGACAACCAGAAGCGTGGTATAGGAAGGCACCAGATCAATCAGCGCATCACCGAACGCCTGCTTACACCGGCGCGATAACGCGGATAGCCAGAGCAAATTATTTTCGTCGATATCCTCGAATAACCTAACGATCCAGCTATCCAGACCAGCGGACTCGAGCATTGAATGGTGCAAAGCGGGCCTTCGGCTCACGGTCTCTCCTCTGGCAGTGGAAGCTGTGCGTAAGCTCGCCGAAACTGCCACTGGCTGATCAAAAACAGGGCGGCGCTGACCATCAGCGAGACAATCAACGATACCGAAAAAGTCACCATCGGTGGCAGTTTATCCGCCATAAGAGCAACCACCACAGCAAAAGCTACAAGGCTCAACATACCTTTCTGGGCAATGGTCACGGTTGCACGTGCCACGAGCGCACCGTAACGCTGGTGAAGGGTCAAGCCTATTGTAAACAACCCCACAGGGAAGCCAACCAACACCCCAGACAAAAACGGGCCAGATTTGGCAGCCACCGTTGTGGCTATGCTAACCAACACCCCGGCCATCAAGCCCCGCAAAAGCAGATCAAACCAGCCCGACCTGGCAATGACGACGGGCTGTCCCAGATTGAGCTTACGCCGGATTACTTCTGCCGCCAGCAACACCAGGCAGTAAAGCAGAACAGCACCCCAGACTCCGCCCGGTGTTGCGGCGAAAATCAGCGTGAACGGCACCCAGCATATCGTCGCAAGACCGAGACTCGCCAACGCACTCAGGCGGCCTGCCGTCATAACAAAACACATACTGAATAACAGGGTCGCAATGAGCGCATGCAATGTGGACAACGCCGCCGACTGAATAAACTCTACCGAGCGTTCCTGCAGCATAAAGAAATAACCGGGGCCAAGTATAATCGGTGTTCCGGCGATAATTCCGCCCAGTCTCGGCCCCAGTTTACTAACAGCAAGCGTAACGCCGATTACCACAGAGGCGGTGGCAATCAGTTTCACCGCAATAACCGCAAACATTATTGCTTCAGTGCCTTTTCCATTGCTTGCGCCGCACCGAGCAACGCGCTGTCAGCGCCATTACGGCCAACCAGCATCAGCCCACTAGGCAAATCGCCGGGGCGATGGTTAGGCAGTGTGATCGCACACAGATCCAACAGGTTGGCCACCGTTGGGTTGCGCAGAATCAACAGGTTCAGGCGCGCATACTCTTCGTCGCTCTCGAGATCTGTCAGCAGAGGCGGCTCAACGGGTACGGTGGGTGCGAGAAGCCCATCATAAGAAGCAAGCCACTCGTCTGCCTGCCTTTTGCGATTAGCCCGGCGGCGCAGCAGCTCGAGGTAATCCGCGGCGCTGATTGCTGCGCCTCTCTCAATGCGCGAACGTACGCGGGGGTCATAGTCATCGCCATGCTGCTGCAGCCATTCACGGTGAATATGGTAGCTTTCTGCAGCGGTGAATCCGCCGCCCTCCAGCAGTTCAGGCAGCGCGTCCAGCACCGGTGCCGGCGCCTCCTCAATGTGAGCCCCACCATCTCGCAGCATGCGAAGGCTACGAGTAAAGGCCTCAGCAACAGCCGGAGATACACCATCAAGCATGTAATTGGTGGGTACAACAAAGCGGCGGCCCCGCAGATCCACCGGCGCTTGCGGCTGCCAGCACTGCCCAGCAAGCACCGCATCAACGCGCGCACAACACTCCACACTGCGGGCAATCGGGCCTATGGAATCGAGGCTGTCGGATAACGGGAACGAGCCGTCGCGGGGTATTCGTTGCTGGGAAGGCTTAAAGCCAACCAGGCCGCAAAGAGCCGCAGGAATACGCACCGAACCACCGGTGTCGCTTCCGATTGCGGCAACCGCCATGCCATGGGCCACAGCCGACGCTGCGCCGGATGATGACCCACCGGATATCCGCCCCGGTGCCAACGGGTTCGCAGGCGTGCCATAGTGGGGGTTGAGCCCGAGCCCGGAGTAGGCGAATTCGGTCATGTTGGTGTGCCCGGTAATCACCGCACCCGCCCGGCGCAAGCGAGAAACGATTAGCGCATCACTGCGTGCCGGCTGGTTCCACCACTTGGACCCCGAGTGAGTCACTTCGCCGGCCACATCAAACAACACTTTAAGCGCTATCGGCAAGCCAGCGAGCTCACCCAGCGGAACCTGTCCGTTCTGGAGTGCGTCGATGGCGGCCGCTTCGGCTTTCGCCGTGCGATCAAAGCGGGCGGTATAGACCCGATTGGCGGGGTCATCATGCTGATCAATGTTGTCCAGACAGGCTTCGAGCAACTGGCTTGCGTACCATTTTTTTTGCTGCATTCCGTCAAGCAGCGACGCTAATGTCGCCGCTGACAGATCCACAGGCACCTGCCCAGACCGCTGATTCATTTCACCACCGATAACGTCTTTATTTCATAGAAATGCTCGATTTTCCGGTCTGTTACCGGGTCTTCAAGAACCATGCGGAAAGCTTCAGAAGGGCGCACGCCACCGATAACGGGCAAAGTACCACAAAGCATGGCCTGACCAGGCGCCAGTTTTGCTTCATCCAGGCCGAACCGCTGTAACAAGTCCTTTGGGTGCAACAGCCCCGTAACACCACCCGTCTGATAGAGCACCTCTTTGCCATCAAAGGTGGCGTAAGAGGATATTTTCAGCACATCCCAATGGTCAATCACACTTTCCAGTGTCCAGACTTGCTGGCCCACGGGTTTGGCACACACCTGTTTGGAATGCGCCACGGACCATGCCTCCGCTTCCCGATCGGTATGATCCGAACCAATGCCTACAAATGTGCCCTGCTCGGTACCAATCAAAACCACTTCTACTTCACCGCTGGATTCACCGCCCAATACCTGCACGGTTTCAGCCGTGGTGAGTTGATCTGCCGATACGCGGTAGAACAAAGGCGTACTTGAAGGCGGCGTAACACCAATTTCCTTAAGCTCTTCGATGTGTTCATCGATTCCGGCCTGCTCACGACCTGCCCACCCGGCAATAATCAGTTCCCGAACATCAATCTCGAGGGCATCGTTGGTATCTGCCACATAAAATGTTGTCATGAAAAAATCCTATTGTTGCTGTTCATAGATGGATAGTTAATTCAGTACACCGGGCAAATACAGAGCCAGTGACGGGAACACCACAAGCAGCACGACCATGACCAGCATGAACCCGACATAGGGCAAGGCTCCGATCATCACATCGTTGAACGAACCGCTCTTACGGACACTCTGCACCACGTATAGGTTCAGCCCCACTGGCGGTGTGATCAGGGCCATTTCGATCAGAAGAATCAGCAAAATGCCAAACCAGATCGGATCAAAACCCAAGGCAATAATAATGGGCGCAACAATCGGAATCGTGATCACCATCAAAGACAGGGTCTCGATGAAAAAGCCCAGGATGATGTACATGCCGATGATAAGCAGCAGGGTCATATACGGCCCGAGCCCGGCTGAATCCAAAAATAAACTCAGCTCACGCGTGATGCCCGTTGAGGCCAATACGAAGTTAAGAAAATACGACGCGATGATAATCAGCACTATCATGCCCGTTGTGCGCATGGTGCCTTCTAGCGCCTCGACAACAACACTTATGCTCAGCTTGCCCATGAACAGTGCGATAAGCAACGCACCAATAACGCCTAGAGAAGCGGCTTCGGTAGGTGTTGCCCAACCGGCGTAAATCGAGCCGACAACAATGCCAAACAAGGTCATTACAGGGCCTAGGCTTAGCAGCCCTCTGAATCGCTCGCCCCAGGAATGACGGGTGCTTGGCCCGCCCAACGATGGCCGCCAGAGGCAAATCAGCGCCGTGCCCAACACAAACAGAAACGCCAGTAGCAGTCCCGGGACAAGCCCCGCCGCAAACAGCTTGGGAATGGAGGTCTCGGTCAGGAATCCGTAGACGATCAGGTTGATCGACGGAGGGATCATGATCCCAAGGGTGCCACCGGCGGCAATCGAGCCGGTGAACAATTTAGGATCGTATTTCATGGCGTCGCCCTGGGGAATCGCAACCGTGCCAATGGTAGCGGCTGTGGCAACACTCGACCCGGAGGTCGCTGAAAACAACGTAGCCGTGGCAACGTTGGCATGAAGCAAGCCACCGGGTAACCAGGAAAGCCAGCTTTCTAGCGCCCTATAGGTACTTTTGGCAACGCCGGTTCGAACCAGAATCTCGCCGAGCAATATAAAAAGCGGAATTGCGATTAACAGAAAGCTGTCTGACGCGGACCAAAGCACATCCCCCATGGCGTTAACCAACGGGAACGGAGAAAAGAATTCGTCAAGAAACAGGCTTAACACTATCAATGTGGCAGCAACCGGCACACTCAATACGAGCAATACCAGTAAAACAACCAGTGCAATAAGAATCATCAGGCAGCTCCCTTCTCTTCAGCAACTTGTTCGTCCAGCGTTGGGCTGCCAGCAATTTTTTGCACATCTCCAATATTGCCGCTTAAAAGACCAAACAGAACACGAAGAGATACCAGGGTTACCGCCAAGCCGAACCAAGCCAGACCAATGAGCCACAACAGTTGCGGAATCCACACAGGCGTGCCGAGGGGTGTGTTTGCAGTAGCGCCACCGGTGTACGACAGCTGGGTGACCTCAAAGGCCGCACCGACAATCAACACACAAAAGAGCGCAAGAGACAGCATCGCAATCAGATCAAGCACGCTGCGCACCGTTGTTGGCAGCGTTAGATACAAAGCATCGATGCGGATATGGGCTTTGCGCATCAAGGTGTAAGCAAACGCCCAACTTGAGCTGATCGCCATAACATAGCCGGTCAACTCGGTAGCGTGCAGACCAGATCGGCCAAAAAACTGGCGCGAAAGCACCTCTGCGGTCACCAGGCCGACGGTCAGCAGGATCAGCAAACCTCCGGCCCGGGCCATCCACAACGACCCGATATCGACACCGACAAGTATTCGATCCAGTACGCTATTGATCTTCTGTAACATGGAATTCTCCAAAGTGAGCCCGGGCGGCATGAGCGCGCCCGTGCCCTTTCAATTGGCCAGACTATTTTTTGGTCGCAGTAAGGCCCGTTACCTCACCAATGGTCTCATTCCAGCGATCAACCCACTTCTGGTCGACACGCGCAGCCCAATTGGGTAACAGCGTGGCTTCAAGATGGCGCGACACTTCGGTGAAGTCCTCATCGGTCGCTTCAACCAGAACCATGTCTCCTGCCTCACCGCGCGTGCACTCGCCTTCGCCCGTTAAGCAGGCAATGCCTTCACGGGTTTCTTCGACGGCAGACTCCCAAACCGGATCTTCGTAGTTGGTCTTCACCTCGTTCACCAACCACTCTTGGGTCTGCTCAGACAAAGAGGCCCACTTCTTACCATTCATGGCCGTTATCACCTGATCCCAGCCACCCAAAGGCAACGGGTAGAGATGGGTAGCCACCTCATGCCAGCCGGAGCTGTATCCGGAAAGCGATCCGGTAACGGCACAGTCGACAACACCGCGCTGCAACGCGCCCGGTACTTCACTGTAGTTCAGCGTGATTCCTTCAGCGCCGAGTGCCTGCAGAAACTCTGCGGTCGTGCGGCCACTGGCGCGAACCTTCTTGCCTTTCAGGTCAAGAAGCCCATTGATTTCGGTATTACAGAACACTACCTGGGAAGGGTAAGGAACAATGGCTAGCAGCTTTGCATTGTCGAATCGCTCAACAAAGGCATCCGCAAGCACAGGGCGGTAGGCGTCGGATATTTTCCGTGCGGTCTCCACATCCGGAGCCATCATAGGCATATCCAAGCCTTCAAGTTCGGGGGCATCCGATACGGCGTAATCGGCTACGGTAGAGGTTACCTCGATGACGTTACGCGCCATCAAGCGATACACCTCACCGCCACCCAGACCCATCTGATCAAAGGTTGTCACTTCGGTGGAGATCTTGCCGCCCGAAGCTTCAGGGATGTGTTTTTGCCAAAACGGCTTCTCAAAATTTTTGTATAACGACAGGCTGCTCCAACTGCCAACATAAGAAATGCTGGTTTTGTCCAGCTCCTGAGCGGATGCGTAAGGCGCGGCTACCAGCATTGCGGCGGTCACCGCAGATGCGAGATATTTTCTTGTAGTCATTGTCATTGTCATCGTCCTCTTCTCATTGTTTTGGTGTTAAAACAAAGCCACCTGACTTTCAGGAATGTCCGTAACCAACATGTGGCCCGGCGTGTGGGTTATCGCAAACTCAATGCCTGAATCCATAAGGACTTGCTGTGGCGTAACGCCGCACGCCCAGAAAACCGGTACCTCATTGCTGGCTACCGAGACGGCATCTCCGTAGTCGGGCGATTCCAGGCTTTGTATTCCGATCAACGACGGGTCGCCAAGGTGCACTGGCGCACCGTGGGTTTGCGGGAAACGCGTGGTGATCTGAATGGCGCGAATGGCGGCTTTCGCTCGGAACGGGCGCATGGATACAACCATTTTTCCATGGAAGCCTCCGGCCGGTTGCAGCGCAATGGAGGTCTTATACATGGGTACATTGCGCTCCTCCTCAATATGGCGCACCGGCACTGCGTTTTGCAGAAGCGCATACTCGAAACTGAATGAGCAGCCGATCGCGAAGGTCACCAGATCATCACGCCACACACCTGAAACATCGTTCAGCGTGCTGGCCAGTTTGCCATTGCGATAAACACGGTATGAGGGGACATCTCGGGCTATGTCCAGGTCTTGACCCAGCACCTCACACTGCCTTGCGCCAGGTTCGCTGACAGCAAGCACGGGACAGGGCTTGGGGTTTGCCTGGCAGAAACGCAGAAAGCCATTGGCTTGCTCTTCGGGCAGTATGACCAGATTGACCTGAACAAAACCGTTTGCCATGCCGGCCGTTGGCCCCACAAGTGAGCCATTACGCGCTGCGAGCCTGACGTCTTCGGGCCTGAGAAAGCGCTGAGAGCGATCTGTCGGAACCATGATTCTGCCTTGAGTTGCTTTCCTCTAAAATTAGCGTAGAACCAATGATTAGTACAAATCGAAATTTAGAATCAACTTCGATAGATAAACCTGATCAGTCAGGAATAATGCCGAGTTTAGAGGGGTTTGGGCGCCACAATTTTTAGGGAAAGATCCGCAACCGCTCGCACAACATTTGCGCCAGGGGCAGCGCAATAGGCCATATTGAACACCAAATCAGGAATATTGGCCTCCACCTCGAACTCGCGAAGCTGCCCAGATGCGAGCTCTCTTGCGATGATCTCCTTGGGCAAAGCGCTGACGCCGATACCGTCCAAAGCCATGCGGATAATGGTGGATAGCGAGGAGCTGGAATGAATCTGCGTAGAGCTGCTCATTTTAGTAATCAGTGTGCGGATATTCGCGTGGGGCTCGCTCATTCTTGGGTAGGTGATAATCGGGATTTTCGCCAGCTCGGAAAGGCTTACAGGCTCAGGGGGCAGCGTCAGTTTTGGGCTAACAACCCAAATCAGCGAGTAGCTGTAAAACGGCGTGTTGAAAAAGCCTTCCTGTTTTACCTCGCCAATCAGGAACGCAATATCAATCTCACGCTTCAGCAGTTTTTCTGACAGGTTAAGAGAGATATCAATATCAAGCTCTAGCAGCCTGTCGGACTTGCACCTGACAGACAGCGTTTAAAGTGATCTTGT
>NZ_JBQDKB010000100.1:0-12135 GCF_052094685.1 Marinobacter sp. | reverse complement strand
AGGGCCAAGGCCACCAGGGTGTTGTCATTAATCAGTTGTTCTACCGGCCGCGCCAGCAAAGCGGCGTTGCGGCGCAGATACCATAAAAACAGAAACGAGCCGCAGCGCTTGTTGCCGTCAGCCAGCGGGTGGTTCTTGATCACAAAATAGAGCAGGTGAGCGGCACGGGTAGCCACGTTCGGATAAAATAGCTCATCCCCAAAGCCCTGTTCGATCGTCGCCAGCGCAGAAGCCAAGCCGTTACCCCGTAACTGGCCGAACAGCTCGGTGGCCTCGCCCTTGGCCATGAGCGTTTGCTTGAGTTCGCCAATGGCTTTCAGGGCTTCGTCCAGCTCCAGCGGCTGCATATCCGGCTGCTTGATGCCGACCTCGGCCAGCTGTTGCTCGTCGTAGCCCTGCAGCAGGCTCCAGGAGCGGGCGTAATCGCTGATCACCCGGGCGACGGCTTCGCCTTCGTTGGATACCAAGCCTTGATTGGTGAGGGTGCGGCTGAGCAGATCAACGGCCTGCTCAAACTCGATGCCGCGCTCGGCCAGGCGGCGTTGATTGAGGGTGTAGCCCTGTACCAAGTGGTCTTTCAGAACCTGCGTTGCCCACTGGCGGAACTGTGTCGCACGTTTGGAGCTGACCCGATAACCTACAGAAATAATGGCATCCAGGTTGTAGTGTTTGACGCGGCGCCTAACCTGGCGCTTGCCCTCCTGGCGAACTACCGAGAAATCCTCGGTAGTTCGATTTTCCGCAAGTTCGCCTTCTGCAAAGATGTTTTTCAGGTGCAAGCCTACGTTATCGGTAGAGGTGTCAAACAGCGCAGACATCTGGCTTTGATTTAACCAGACGGTCTCACGATCCAGCGCTACTTCCAGCTGCGCCTGGCCATCGGTTGAGGTGAAGATTCTTACTTGTTGTTCAGTCATGACATTTCCTTGTCGTTGTTTATAAACCGGGCAGTATAGCCAATAGCTTATGCATCGTGCTCTGCGCCTGGCTCTTTACTGAAGTTTGTGGTTCTCAGCTCCTGCCGCACTTTATCCAGCGGCCCACTCAGCGCTTTCTCCAGTCGTGTCATGTGCGCAACCAGCCATTGGATCATCTCGGGCCAGTTGGTCTTGTCGTACCCATCTACTGGCTTACTAAACTGAATGCGGCAGGCCTTTCGGTCGGGGAGTGGCAACCAGGCTAGGGAACCGTCAAAGTCTGCTTCGATTTTTTCCTTTTGGCCTTCCAGACGGTCAAAGACGAACCGGTTCGCCTCTGCCTGGGCCCGCGCCATGGAGAACTCCACTCGGACTTCGCTCTTGCTGAAGATCAGGCTAAATACCATGCCCGACAGGCCGGAGCCAGCCGACAGCCAGTGGTCTTTTCCCGGGCTGATATTGTTGTAGAGGTTACAGTTACTTTTACTGAAGGCCTCCAACGCCTGCTCCCAGAACGCCAGTCGCAGCCGATGACTCTGCCTTTGCTCATTACTGGCGCTCTTTTCCTCGGCCTCCTTGGCCATCATGCCGATCATAAAGTCCGAGGCTTCCGGGGTGGGGATGATCTGCTCCACGTTCAGGAACAGCTCAGCACCGGCCTGGTAAGGCGTAACCTTGAAGCACTGGCAGTTGACGCCGAACTGGCTCAGCCACAGTATCGTGTTGGTGACTTCCTTACGGTAATGGGCGGCGACCAGAATCAGGCGTTGGCTTTTCAGGGTGTTCAGTTGCACGGATTGCAGGTCGTCAGCCTGAAGAAATTCCAGCAGTATGTTTTCCGCATCTGCCGGTTCAGTGCCCTCATTCTGGGCTTTCTGGTTCAGGTAGCGTTGGAAGATCTGCACCACCTGCTGCTTTTTAAGGTTGGCGCAGTAGCTGGCGTATTTGAGAGCCTGCCAAACCACATCCCGGCCACTGTCATCGAGCTTGTTTTCGATGATGACCAGGTTGCCGTCCTTGTCGATGGCCAGCAGATCCAGCCGCTCCCGGGTGTCGTCAAAACCATCGAACTCCTTCTGGATGATCAGCAGTTCCTCGCCATCTCCCTGGGCCAGCGCCTGCGGGTGGTTCTCCAGCCACTCCTGCAGGTGCTTGCGCTCAGTAAAGCCTAGATCGCCAAAGCGCTTGGTTTCCAGTGGCGAGATACGGTTCTGTTTTGGATCAATTTTAAACATCAGCTACGTCCTGTAACGAGGCCTTGATGGGCGCAATAAGTCTCTACTCATCAAGTAGCAGTCGCATAAATGGTTTATGGGTAGCACATAGTTGTAAGCAGCCACCGTCATCGCGCTACTTTCTGAGCAACCTCATTTGCTGCTTTTTCAGCCAGTTCTTGGGCCGGATGCCGGTCACCGTGCCGTTTATCTAATGTTTCCGAGGCGTTGTATGAGATGGCATCAATAGCCTTGGTAATAAGATTGTTGAGCATATCCGTGTCGCCGCTATTCAAGGCTTCTATCTGTTGTTTGTAAGAATCATAAGACTTCGCCAATGCCTCTTTATGTGCGTACTCTTGTTGCAAGCGCTGGCACTCGCTTCTTCGTTTAGATGCGTAGAAGGCAAGCCAGATAATCGGCCCATAGAGTGGTAGACGGTAAACCAGGCCTTTGAAAATTGCGTCCCAGTCTTGTGTTTGGGCGCCTCCTATACTTTCCCAAGAAAGGACCAAAGCAAGCACAACAAGTGCCATGATGGAGCCGTAGAAAAGTCTGCTGGCAGTCTTAATAGGAGCGTCGAAGGACACCTTCATCTCGTGGTAGGCGTTGGCCAGCCCCGCGCTCGTCGCTCCAGGCAACAGCCCATTGATTTTCTCATTGAGCGCCTTGTAGCGTTCCTTCTGTTCCTTTTCGAAGCTTTTTAGCTCTTCTTTGCGTAGGTCTAGCTCACCGGCCAATCCCTTATGCTTCTCTTCACTATCAGGGTCGCCGAATATCTTGATGTAGAACTCATCCAAATCATCAATCCTACCCTTTACCGCAGCCAACTGTTCACCAATCGACTTACGATCAGCCAGCACGTCTTCACGTGCTGAGGCGATTTCTTGTTTGATGGAGGGCGTTTCACCTTCTCCAACGAAGATCTCATCGTGAAACCCATTGATCTTGTCGTATTGGCTTTCAATCTGGGCAATAACTGTATTGATTTTCTGTTCGGAGCCTTCGGTCTCTTCATCGCCGAACGTTAGTTTCTCGAATTCGTCGATTCGCTCATGGATTCGGGTGATAGAGGTTAGTTTTGCCTCGCCATCTTCACGCAAACTCTCGATGCCCTCATAGCTACCTTGGGCATCTTTTTTTAGCTCTGTATATCGTTCGCTGATCTGGTTTGCAGCATCCACCGCTGCATCTCGAAGAGCGAGGGCTGCTTTTCCCTCCGCCACCATGTAAGGACGAACATAGGTCAGCAGGTTGTCGAGGTTTTTGTTAGCCTCGTTGAGGTGCCCAACATTGCGGTCTGCTGCAAACTGATCAAGTTGTTGAGTTGCCGCCTGACACTGCTTGTTAAAGTTGTCCCAAGTCGGTAGGGGTATTAGTTCTGGATCAAGGGTTTTAAGCAACCCATCAATAAAGGTTGTTACCTTATCAAGCCGTGCTAGCTCCTCAACGGAGGTCTGGATGGATTCGTCATCCAGTGTTGTTTCGTTAACCTTGAGCTTGAAAGCCTCCCAAGTTGCTGCGTAAGCATGGTTCCTGAAGTTATCCGTCCACCTAGACATTAACGACTTCCTTTTCTGCTGGTTGCGCGTCAAGTGAGAGTTCGCCGGAGAGCAGCTTGGGCAGTAACGAATCTCTAGCCTCTGAGAGTGTGTTGCTTTGAACGAGGTTGTTTCTAATCGCCTCAAACATCGGCGTTACAGCTTGCTCGAAGCGTTGTCGTAGGGCGAGGCAAGAACGGGGCTGTATTACTGTGTCGAAAGTGCTTCGTGTGATCGTGTCGAATACTGCCCCATGAGTGTTTCTTTTCAGCGTCGCTACCGCTTCTGATAATCTCAGATAGTTCAGGTAAGGGCCTGTTTCATCATTTGCAGTCACGCCGTAACAAGACTGGTTCATTGCAGTGGAAACGCCGGTTAGCGCCAGCTTTCCCACCGTGCCCCTTGCAGTAATTATGGTTGTTCCGATTGGTAGTAACTTGGTTGAGCTACGGTTTAAACCTTCCTCTGTTATCTTGTCTTCTGTATCCACGACAAAGACGTTGCCATCAGAGGGGACATCTTTAACAGAGAACCACCGGATATCGCCGTTCCAGAAGGACGGTTCGGATTTCTTGGGTGTTCCTCCCCCAATAAGGTTGATCATCTTGCCGAGAGGCAATACTTCCCACCTCTGCGGAATCTCCCCCAATTCACTATCCTGCATAGCAGACGGAAACAGCTCGGCGGTGGCGCGGAGTTCGGCGTATTGCTCGGGCTGTTCAGTCTGGAGGCGGGTTAGCTTGTCGCCTTTGGCCGCTCCCGGCATCCTGCCTCCTGCGGCATTAGCGCATCCCTGCGCGTCACCGGCAATGACCTGCATGGCGGCGAGCAGGGCGTCTTCCTCGCTGCCGCCTGCTTCCAGTGCGGTGATCTTGGCTTTGACCGGCTCGAAATCGACAAACCAGCTTTTGAAGATGGCCTGGGCCATTTGTTCGAGGGTTTGGTTGAGTTGGTGGTTGAGGTCGACTTTCCTGTCGAGCCCGTAAACTTTTTCAACAATTGATTTTTGAACCGATAGGGGCGGAACATCAACTTCTATTCCAACCATGTCTGCACGCTTAATGCTTGCTTGAACAGTGGTTATCAGGCGCGACTTAATATCATGCTGAAACTTGCTGCCCCGCATGTAATAAAACATATACCAAGGGTCAAGGATCTCTTTCTTAAAGCGTATTCCGAGAACGTTCTGCGCAATTGCGACTGTTCTATTTTCAGGAGTCATGATTACCCTGGCGGTGGTTCCGACAGTCGAGAATAGAATGTCTCGGGGTTCGAGATACGCTCGAAACCAAGAATCGTAAGTTGCTTGGTCTACATATTTGGTACCCTCAGTTATTGGGTAAATACCACTGGCAGGCAGATGTTTGACCTCCAACAAGGGAATACCGTCACTGGCAAGAGGTGGGGTCTTACCACGATTGTCGATCCATTTCTCAATCAGATCGCCTAGGGCATAGGTTTTATATGACATAACCCAATCCCCCAAGATTCCGCTTAATCTCAGCCTCGAGCCGATCACTCTCCGCAAACTGCTCCCGCAACTGGCCAGTCAACCGCGCCATCTTCTCGGCAAAGGGCTCTCCATCCTCTTCCTGCTCCTGGGCACCGACGTAGCGCCCCGGTGTCATCACAAAATCATGTTTCCTGATCTCATCCAGGCTGGCGGATTTGCAGAATCCGGCGATGTCTTGATAAACACGCTGGTCGCTCTCGTCCATCCCTGGACTCCGCGACACTTGGGCTCCTGCCCGGCGCCAGGCGTGGAAGGTGTCAGCGATTTTGGCAATGTCGTCGTTGGTAAAGTCCCGCAGTACCCGATCCCGCATGAAGCCCAGGTTGCGGGCGTCGATGAACAGGAACTGCTCTTTTCTGTCGCTGAAGGCTCCGCCGGTCGCTGTCGTCCTCGTACCTTTGTCCTTGGTCAGAAACCAGATGCAGGCCGGAATCTGGGTGTTGGTGAACAGCTGGCCGGGCAGGGCGACCATGCATTCCACCAGGTCTTCTTCTACCAGGCGCTTGCGGATTTCGCCTTCGTTGTTGGTGTTGGAGCTCATGGAACCGTTGGCCAGCAACAGGGCCATGCTGCCCGTGGGTGCCAGGTGGTGGATCATGTGCTGCATCCAGCCAAAGTTGGCGTTGCCCTTGGGCGGGGTGCCGTACTTCCAGCGCACGTCTTCGGCCAGGGATTCGCTCCACCAGTCCTTGATGTTGAACGGCGGGTTGGCCATTACAAAGTCGGCGCGTAAGTCCGGGTGCTGGTCGTCCAGGAAGGTGTCGGCGTTCTTCTTGCCGAAGTTGAAGTCGATGCCCCGGATGGCCATGTTCATGGCGGCCAGCTTCCAGGTGGTGGGGTTGGACTCCTGGCCGTACACGGAGATGTGCTTCTTCTGCTCGCTGGCGTCGTAGTGCTGCTCGCTGGCGTGTTCCTCGATGAACTTGTCGCTGGAGACAAAGAAACCGCCGGAGCCCATGGCCGGGTCGTACACACGGCCGGAGTAGGGCTGCAGCATTTCGACAATCAGGGTGACGATGCTCTTGGGGGTGTAATACTGCCCGCCCTGCTTGCCTTCGGCGAGGGCGAACTGGCCCAGGAAGTATTCGTACACATGGCCGAGGATGTCTTTGCTGTGCAGGTGCAGCTTCTCGCCCTCGAACACCGGCCGGGTGAAGGAGGTGTCGGAGAAGGTATTGATCAGGCCCAGCAGTTTGTCGTTGTCCAGCTGGTACTGGCTGATGCGGTTGAGGATACCCTTGAGCTTGGCGTTGCTCTTTTCGATTTCTTCCAGGGCGTTGTCGATCAGCCAGGACACGGAGCGCAGCTTTACGTCGTTACCGGCATCGTCTTTCCAGAGCCCGCTGCCCACGGGCAGCACGGCTTTCTCTTTCAGGGTACTCCAGCGGGCCGGCTTGGGCACCCAGAACACGTTGGCTTCGCGGTAGTAATCTAATACTTCCAGCTCTTCCAGCAGGGCTTGCTGGTAGTCCTCGTTGCCGTCGTAGTCTTCCGGGGGCAGGTAGTAAATGTCGTCGTTCTCATCCTTGAACCGCTCCAGCAACTCTTCCTGGCGTTCCTCGAAGGCATCGGAGACGTACTTCAGGAAGATCAGGCCCAGCACCACATGCTTGTAGTTGGCGGCATCCAGGTTGGCGCGGAGCTTGTCGGCGGCTTTCCAGAGTTTGTCGTCCAGGGCTTTGAGGAATTGCTGTTCCGTGTTGTTCATGGATTCTCTCGTGGGGTGGGTGTTTCGGTCGTACGATTTTGTTCAGGATAACGCACTAACGCGACGATAAATGTCGTTGCGGTAGGCAGATTTCATAATAATGATTAGGGAGCTTAGAGGAAGAGGAGATCAGCAGCAATTGATGTCCCGCCCAGTGAAACGCAGACAGCCTGATCTCCGCTTAACGTGTGCGGCGGGTCTCAGCGATAGGTACCCGGTTGCAACGTCTGTTTTCGACAACAGTTAGGCCTAACTGTTGTCATAAGAAGAGTAAAACCCATCCCCGAGGAAGTAGCATCGTCGGGGATGGACGGTGGCCGAAACTAGTGGGGTGTCTTTTCGGTTTGCAGCAGAATGTTCCCGCCAGTATCGAAGTCCATCACAGCATGCAGCCGGTGAGGGTCTTCCTCGTTGCGGTACAGCTCAAGCGTAATCCAGTCGTCGCCTCGGCGCATTTGGGCGCTGAAGATTATTTCGTTGCTGCCAAATTGTCTGGAAAGCTCTGCGGCCAGTTGTTGGGCCTGTTTCATGAATTTCATGTTCGGGCTCCTTAAAACCAGTGGTGTTGTTTGATGTCGCCAAGACTGTCCGCCAGCGATTTTGATTTTGGCGGCGTTTGTATCAGTTGGGAGCTTGTCTCCAGCGTATTTGCGATCAGTTCCGCCAGGGTTTCAGTAATAGTGGCAGTTGTGCCGTCATGGCACTCCAGCTCCAGTGTTACCGTTGCGCTTTTGAAGTGGTCGAGCAGCCAGGCAATGATGAGGGCATCCTGAAGCAGGTTGCGGATGTGACTGTAATGGTTATGCATGTTGGACTTCCTTCTGAATTAAGAGGTTTGTTTAGACCGGTCTGAATTCAGAGTACATGAAGTCGTTGGCGCAGCAAGCAATTGGCCAGAAGGGGGCTTTGTGATTAAATGAGAACGGAAAAACAGGGTGTTATGGGGATTTTTTGTAATACAGAGATTTGGAAAGCCAAGATCACAGTTCAGTGGTTTTGAGTTTTTTCAAGCAATTCGGGGATGTGGGGACTAATGATGGGACAACTCTCAAATCCCTCCTAAGTTATTGATTGGAGGGAAAGAGTGGTGCCCGGAGGCGGAATCGAACCACCGACACGAGGATTTTCAATCCTCTGCTCTACCGACTGAGCTATCCGGGCAAGTTGCTATACTGCTGTGCAACGGGGCGCTATTAAACCGGTTTAGGGGGGGTGAGTCAAGACCGGTTCGGAAAATTTCCCGAATCTTTTCAGGCCTGCTCAAGCTTTGATCAAATCAGAGTCACTTCTCTGGTGGTACGTAGCCCTCGGCTTTGTCGAAAGGCTCGTTGTTGAAGTAATGTGCCATCTGTGCCTGCAGGTATTTGCGGGTGTTGGGGTCCATCAGGCTCAGGTGTTTTTCGTTAATCAGCATGGTTTGTTCGTGCTGCCATTCTTCCCAGGCCTGTTTCGAAATGTTCTCGAAGATGTCTTGGCCCTTTGCTCCAGGCATGGGCGGAAAGTCCAGGCCAGCTAGTTCTTTCTGGTGTTTGCGGCAGAAAACGGTGCGGCTCATGTTCGCTCCTGTCTTGATGTGTGCGATATGTGAATATCCGGATGATAGCAGATAGTGTCCGTTGAGCGTGCGGGTACTCGGCTGTCAGAGCAGGGTGGCCTGTTCTGGATTTGTTAAAAGTGTTCGGATAGGCGCTGGTAGGCCTAATGCCAATGCTTCGTGCCTGTGTAGCCACTTATGCTGGGCATCATCTCTCACGTTGTTTTGCCCGCTCACGCCCAGTCGCGCGGGCTGAATGTACAGGTGGTAGTGCGAAAATGTGTGGCGAAAGCCGCTGATGAGTTCTGGTTCTCCGCAATCGAACCCAAGGCTCTGTTCGCAAGCTTCCTGTAACTCATCTGCGCCATAGGCCGGGTCCAGTTCCGGCAGGCTCCATAGGCCACCCCATATCCCGCTGGGTGGGCGTCGTTCCAGCAGAATGCGGCCTTCGTTGTCTTCCAGAATAACCATCCAGGTGGTTTTTTCAGGTTTCGCCTTTTTGGGTTTCGAGCCGGGATAGAGTTTTATCGCGTCTTTTGCGTAAGCCGTGCAACCTTTTTGAAGGGGGCAGGCTTCGCAGGCGGGTCTGCTGCGGGTACATACCATTGCGCCCAAATCCATAATGCCTTGGGTGTAGTCACGCACGCGGTCGTTCGGAGTGTGCGTCTCGGCATGCACCCAGAGCTGTTTCAGTACCGAAGTTTGCCCAGGCCAGCCGGGAACGGCATGGTAGCGAGCCAGTACCCGTTTTACATTGCCATCCAGAATGGCTGCGCGCTCGTTGAATGTTTGAGCAACGATAGCTGCGGCCGTGGAGCGGCCAATGCCTATTAGCGTTTCCAACTCCTCCTGAGTGTTTGGGAACTCTCCGCCAAAATCTTCCATAATGGATTGGGCGGCTTTTTGTAGATTGCGTGCACGGGCGTAATAGCCAAGCCCTGACCAATGGCTGAGCACATCATCAACCGGCGCCTCTGCCAGGGAGCTCACGTTGGGGAAGCGCTCCATGAAGGCCTGGTAGTAAGGAATAACAGTGGCAACCTGGGTTTGCTGAAGCATGATCTCAGAAACCCACACCCGATAGGCGCTGCGGTTGTGGTGCCACGGCAGGTTGTGCCTGCCGTGTTGGTCGTACCAAGCTAAAAGGTTTTCAGCAAAGAGGTCTGCTGTCACTTGAACAGGCCTTTGAGTGCGTCTTTAACCTTATCGCCGCCGTCTTTGCCGAGTTTTTCTTCCAGCTTTTCACGTACTTTTTCTTCAGCTTTGCCTTTCGCTTTATCTACTTCTTCTTTGGCTTTTTTCTTTGCGGCATTCGACGCAATGGTTTTCAGTGTGTCGCGGAAACGTGAGCCGTCGAAGGAGCACAGGCCGGCGGCATCTGCTGCGAAATCACCACGGCATTCAACAGGTATGACCACGTCTTCCACGTATTCGGTTACCCGACACGCGTTGTCGCGGTGAATGTCGCCCACAATGCGCAGGCCAAGCTCGTAATCCACCAGAGTCTGCTTGAGATCTACGGTGCCGTTGCCCTCAAGCTTCATACCGGCTATCAGGGCCGTGAGGTCTGTGTTGTTAAGAATGTTGCCGTTGATATCCAGAACGCCATGCATGTCGTCGAAGGGGGTCGTGTCGCCCCAGTTATCCGTTGTCAGCTTATCCTGGTTGACCAGGGCAATGCCCTGACAGGCCATGTGGGTCAGATTCATTTTTCGGAACTCGCCTTTGGCAAGATTAAAACTGATCTGGCCATCGGCATTTTCGCTTAATCGCGACATACGGTTGCCGGATGTGGTGGCGTTTACTTTGAGGTTGGCGCCACCGGCGAGCATGGTCACTTCTGCCAAGTCAGCCAGCAGGGGGAGGGTCTGCACGTTGCTAACATCGGAGTTTACCGACCACTTGGGTGTGTCTGTGCGGGCATCAATTTTTACATTGGCTCCAAAGCTGCCTTCATAAAGCTTGCCGCTGAACTCGTCAACTTTCAGTACGCCTTTGCTGGCGGTTGTGCTGGCTTTGATTTCGTTGATGGTCAGGTTGCTCACAACCAGCTCGCTCAGCCCGAAATCTATATCAAATAGCAGGCTGCGCAGGGTGTCTAGCGGTAGAAGGTCGCCTTCTGGCCCAGCGTCGGCAGTTTGTGTCGGGGCATCGCTTTCAGCTTCCTTGCCTTTGTTTTCACCCTCGGCTTTCGGTGGCAGGTAGCGGTCGGCGTTAAGCTTGTCGCCTTGAAGGTCAAACACAATGCCACCGTTGTCGAGGTTATAGCTGCCGGAGCCTTTGAATGTGGTGTCGTCCAGTTTGATCACCAGCTCAGACAGTGCCGGCTTGCCTGCTGGGCCGCCGATGTTGGTAGAGAAGGCAATAGCTTGGAGGGCATCCTCGTCGGAGGTCTCAATAGCGGGTTGCCCCATATTTTCGAGCAGATCTTTGAGTGAAAACTCGCTGATAGCCAAATTGCCTTTAAGGGTTGGCTTATCGCCGAAGCCTTTAACGTCTAGGTTAGTGTTTAGGCTCAAGTTTGCGAGGCTGGCGGTGAAGTCGCTCAGGGTCGCAGTTTCATTTTCCAGGTTGGCCTTAGCGGAGCCACCTAGCTTAGCAGTTACTGATTTTCCGCCAAACGGCTCGCCGTTCATTTTGAATACAGCTTCCAAACCAGAAACTGCAAAATCGTTCAGCGCTTCGTTGGCTGCCAGGCGAACGTCTATGTTTCCGTCAACCTCGAACTGCGGCTTGGATGTTTCTACGCGAAAACCAATTTCCAGGGGAAACTCGGAGCCCAGAGTGATATTGCTGGCGCTCACTGTGAAATTTTCCAGTGTTACGGTTTGCCCGTCGCGCTGATCGCTGTAATGCACCTGCGCATTGATGATTTGCACGTTCTCGACGTTAAAATTAAGCGCTTCGCCGTCCTGTTCGCCTTCGGTTTCCTTTGTTGGGGCCTCTTCGGTATTGCTGGCCACATCTTCTTTGTCTTTCTTCGCGTCACCGTCGGCGGGTTCAGGCATGATGCGCGTCCAGTTGCCCTCGCCCTTCTCGTTAATGCTTAGGCGTGCGTCTAGGCCATCGAGCACGAAGGTGTCTACCTGCGGTGACATGGCAATCAGAGACCAAAAATCGACCTGTGCCACCAGTTGCTTCAGTGCAACGAGGCGTTCGCCATCCAAAGTGGCCTCTACATCATTCAGCTCAAGCCCAAGGGGAATAAAAGACCAGCCGATATCGCCTTCCAAAATGAGGTCTAGATTGGTGTTTTCCTCAACAACCTTTTTGATTTGCGGCTTGTAATCGTTCGGGTCTATAACGGCCATGGCAATAGCAATCGCGGCAGCGGCGAGAACGACAAGTGCAACGATGGCGATCAGCACATAACGTATGGCTTTCATGGTACGGGCTTCCTTTCTTGTTTCGAGAGCATTCAGGATTCAAGGCGAATCCGGGCGCGAATTACCTAAAGGATAACGCAGGGTTAACAAATTAACAGGGTAGGAGTATGACAATGCCGTAGTGTTGGGCCAAAATGCATGCATTGTTTTCCGACTATATTGATACGTATAACCATAAAAAGGAGTCTGTCGTGGCTATTACTGTTTCTATTGAGCTGAACCGAGAGCTTGAAATTCCGGCCAGCTATGATGAAGTTTTTGACCTGTTTGTAGTGGCATAGTGAATCTGGCCACCTGACTTTGAGTGTATGATTACTCACAC
>NZ_JBQDKB010000099.1:3670-12184 GCF_052094685.1 Marinobacter sp. | reverse complement strand
ACTCGTTGCTGATCGTTTTCTCAGCGCGGATCATGCCCATTAAGAGACCTGCCCCCTAGTTTCTATGAAATCTGGGGCGACCTATTCCCCAAGGTCAAAAGCGGTCAGGCCAAGGTGTGGCTCTAGAGCCGTTTCCGGAAAATCACACTTCAAAGGCGAGTCTTTCATCGTCACCCAAACACCTTGAGGCATCGCTTGTACATATCATCCGTTTTTTGTTTGTAGGTGGCCTCATCCATGTCTCGCCAGTACTTGGGATTGCGACGGTCAGTTTTATCGTGTTCTGCGGTCACTGGGTCTTTGTCGCGATGGGGCTCAAACAACGGAATGTCCGGCAACGGGGCTGTGCTGTCCATGTATTGCAGCCAGAAGTTCCATAACGCCTTGTGGTCTTCGTCGTTGGCAGAGGCCGCCTGGAAGGCAGTCAGGGTCAGTGCCTCCTCACGAAACCTATGAACCATTGCGCCATAGTATAGCGGTAGACCCTGGTGAGTAGGGCCGCTGTGGACGTAGCCATCAAACTCGGAAAACGGCGACTGCCAGGCAATCTGGCCGGCATCCCGCTTCTTCTTTGGGTTACGAAAAACTGTGATCAGCCCAGTGCGGCGGTTGAATTCCCAGAGGGGGCCTTTAGGGTCTTTGTAGATCCAGGCAGGAAAGAGGCGTTCGATGAGACTGATAATACCCCATACCAAAACACTCGTACCCCCACCATAAAACATTACGGGTATATAAAATTCTTTAAGCAGTGACCGCCAATCATTTTCAACCGTGATGAGCATGGTGATACAGATAAAAGTAAAGACAAGAATCCCAATGGTCGAAAGGAACTTAGCAAAAGCTTTGACTATTAACCAGCGCCATGACGAACTCGGCAGCGTGGTGTAACGAATACTCTCTTGGTTGATCCAGGCAATCGGTATGTTCTCTTTACCGGGCCCTTTTTCAACGTACCAGTTAGTATCCTCCTCCTGTCCCGGCGGCCAGGTCTCCAGAAAATCACCAGGCGCCACATTAGGGAAATATTCCTTGGACAGCTTTTGTCCCGCTGCCCACTGGAACCGAAAGCTTCGGGAGCGAGTGTCCAGTTGCCCTCGGCGACGAGACTTACTTTCTCGCTCGGGTTGCCAGGCGGTCGGGCTGTAGTAGCTACTCTCACCCATTGGAAGCTTTCTCCATAACATTCTGGTTTCGGTGGGCACGGATATTCAGAGCTACCCGGTTTGTGGTCAGGTTGGCCCAGAAAGGGGCGTCATCCTGGGTAAAGTCCGGCTCATCGTGATCGCCGTACTTGCTCGTTTGAAAGACTAACGAATCGCGGACGGGCGGTGCCGGAAACACATATTCCCTGTCCGTACCCAGTTTGGCAACCAGTCGCCCCCGTACCGTCCACTCGTAATAGACCATCCCCGCCCGCTTGGGTGTATGCAGCCAGTACTCGATGCCATTTGGCAAGGCTCTGCGGTGAGTCCACCAATGGCTAGAGGAAGGCTCCTCCAGCTCGCTACTGATCACTGTGGTGCCGCCCCCCGGTGGGTTTGGTCGACGCTCTTCTTTGAGGCGGCGAATATAAACTTTAAGTGCAGCATCTCCCAATATGCTAACCAGATTGCTTTTAACTACCACACGGAAGTTGGTCTTTATCAGCTCATCGTGCAACGCATCTACCTCCCGGCGAGAAGGTGTTGATCCATGTTCGCTGAGGCGGGTTTCAGCCACTCTACGCGCCTCAGCTGAGTCTACATGGTGCAGCGACTCCTCGATCCGAACACCGGCCAGAATATTGGCAAGCCGGTAGAAGGCCTCCCGTTCTGGCACTGGTTTGGGTGCTGGCGCTTCGGGCGTATCATTGGCCCAAGGCAGCCAAGACCAGAAACCCTCAGAGGATTCCACCTGGGTTTCCTCATCCAGGGTGACTGCATCTGTTTCTGGAGCCTCGCCCCATAAGTGCTCGTACGACGAATTGCGGTAGTCCCCGAATGGCCCGTTCTTAAGCCAGGACTCCAATTCGTCGTCTTCCAATAAGCTGGCGGCCAGTGACCCGCCAATGACCAGCGTCAGGCCGACGCCCAGCACGACCCAGCCCGCTGGGGTGCTCAGCCCCAACACAGCTCCGGTACTGGAAGCCGCCGCAGGACCTGGGCTCATCAGTGCAGCGCCAGCCCAGCCTGTCATTAGGGCACCAACACTCGAGCCTCCCATGGCAACGGCTGAGGCCGCTTGACCTGTTCTCAGGTAGTGAATCGAATCCGCTGCTCGGATACCGGCATCCAGCAAGGCCAATATAGAAACCGACGCCATTCGCAAGGTTACCGCTCGTGGCAATCGGCTTCCGAAAGCCTGAGAGATTCTGCCTGCAGCTACGGCCTTCTCAACGTCAAATATCACCCGATTCATTTGGCGGGCAATGGCCGTGCTATCCATCAGTTTCTTGGACAGTTGCTCAGCCACAGCAATTGACGCGAACATGAGGTCCGATACTGCAGACGTATATTCTGCTCGAGCGCGCCCATTTCCTCGTGATCTCGTCAAGCCAGCATACTTTGCGGTTACATTATTGAGGTTCCAAAGCTCAAACCCCAACACCACATAAGGCAACCCAAGCCGATCCAGAGACTTCCCAAGACTGCGCTGCCGGCTCATCTGTTGCCGCACCTCGCGGTAGTTCCTTACAAGTTCGGAGTTTGCGGGTGCCATAAAGGCGAAGAACCGACCGGAATCTTCCACCCCCACTCCGCCCGGCACTCTGTTTGGGTTGGTGCTACCGATGATGCGCCCTTCGCTGTCCTGGACTTCTCCGAAGAACCGACCACTGCTATTGTTGCGATTGAAGTAATCACGCTCCGCTTCGGTCAGCCCATTACGCAACCCGATCTCGGGATCTTCCACGCCCAGCACGACCATATTCATCCCCTGCGACCCTTGAGGCAGAAAATGAAGCTCACCGAGCAATGTGGGGTTCATGGCCTTGAGGGCTCGCACTATGGGGCCATGAATATCCAGATCGATACGCATCGTTTCACCATAAACGCGCTGCAGAGCTTTGTTGAACTGGTTCATCAGATGGCCACTTATTCCATCGAGAGCCTTGGTTGTCATCCTCAAATGTCCGAGGGAATTGAAAGCCCCTTGTTCAGTTAAGGCCACAATTGAGACAGCCTCCAAAGTCTGCAGGTCTTCCTGAGCCGGCAACGGGTCATCCTGATCCAGCTCCGCAAAAGCTGCTGGCCGAAACAAGCCGTCACCCGTGTTAGTTTCCAACTCCGGTAACTCGTAGGGTTGGTTCAGCGGCACAGCTTCTGGTTGGGGATACAACATGGCATGCAATGGGTGGTTTGAACCTTCCTTTGCAATATTGATGACTAGCCGGGAGCCGCCCAGAGCCGGATTATCATCCGCGTCGGTCAGGCGGCCACTGCAACGGGTATCGCAATCAGGGTTGCTGGCAGCCAACCACGGTTTATCAACAACCTCCGCGTCATGCTGCAGGGTGCTGAACAGCTGCCCCGTCAGCATAAAACCGCTCTGGTAATCACCCCCCTCCAAAGAGAACAGGTCAGCCAGCCGGGTCTGATTATGAGCGTCTTCTACCAAGGCCAGTAGTCGTCGTTGAGCAGCTTTGATCGTATTAATTCCATGAGCCCTATAAGCACGATGAAGAGCTTGCCCAAGCTTACCAGCCATGGAGAGATCAAGATGCTCCGTATGTTTGTTCAAAGGGTTGGGCTGCCCGCCCAGCATCTCTGGCAATATCGTTTGCTCGACCAGTTCAGCACTTTGATAATGGGGCTGACGATTGGCCCACTCCCGCAAACCCTTTTGGTACACCATACCGGCGTTGGTACGAGCCATGGCTTTGCGGATTTCATACAGTTCATCGTAAACGACGACTCCCAGTACCCTCCTATTACGGCAGCCATCAAAGATATCTTTGGATTTGCCAATACTCTCCCACACTTTGCGAGTGCTAGCGTCCGCAGTTGCGGCTTCGCCAGTCTCACCGGCAAGGTCCTGTAATACCATGTTCCTGATTGCTGCAGTGGGGCCTAGGTTTGTATTTCGATATTGGCTCTCACGCCATGCGTTTTCAGCATCGTCTCCGCCGGCAAAGAAGTTTTTCTGTTCCTCAACCGCTAACTCATAACACTCCAGTCCATACTGGCCGTCAAGATTACTGAGAAACTCGAAAGCACAAGGCAACTGTTCTTCCAGCAGAGGTTGCCGGCCACGCTGATGCTCCACTTCATCCAAGGAAACCAGTTCTGCAAACTTCGGGCCCCAACGGGCACTCGGGTTCTGCACTATCCTCTGGGTTCGCTCGCCTAGTGCCGCCCTATCGTTTTCCAGGAAATTGACGCGTGCAGCAGACCATTGAACCTCCGACCAGGCCACTCTAACGTCGCTGGAGTAAGTAACACTTGTGCGGTAATAATTTACAGGCACCCAGATTTCTTCCAAAGGCACCGACGTGGGCAAACGTATGTTGGCGCTCAGGTATTGCTGCCCTTCTTCTCTGTAATTACCCAGCGAGACGTCCCGAAATATGAGCTGTCCATCATCACTCTGAGTTATGTTTATTTCACGCCATAACCGGTTATCCCGGAACAGATAAAGATAACCTGACCGAGCCGACACAATCTGTTGTGCCGGTACCCCAGCTATTGGCTCCTCACGCTCCACCAAAGTTAGCGGAACAAATGGCGCAAGAATCAGCTTCTGGCGATTCAATTGCCGTGGAGTTGACTCTGGAAGGCTATATAGCGGAATCAATAACGGGTCGCCCTCCTCCGCTGCAATTTCCAGAGCTACATCGGCCTGCTGCGCGCTTTGCCATGGCCATACGCGAAGCACGCTGGAGTCCAGAATTTCTTTGTCAATTTGGCCATCAACGGCGGTGTAGGGAGCCGAGCCTTCATGATGCAGTATGCGAAGTTCCTGTCCCTGCGGATGATCCGTACCCAGCACTTCCACAATGAGCGTATCGCCCTCACAGGCAGGACCGCAGTTGCCTTGATCTCGGGTTGGTTTTGATTCAGACATCCCTGTCACTCCCTTCTTTGTATATCGGGCTCATGATCAAGCGCTTCCCGCGCTCAATGCGAGCCACTGCTTTTCTTCCAATGATGGCACCGGCAACATCGTGACCGGTTCGGGGTGTTCACTCACAAGCCAATGCTGCTCATCAAGCGCGTCATGCCAATACCACGCACGCTCAATAACACTCTTTTCTTTTCTGGTTTCGGGGGTTAGTTTGTGCCAGATTAGCGGATCATAGAATCGAAGAAGCCCTATGCGGCCTCTATCAAAGCGCACGGTGAGTCGCTCCCGCAGCCAGTCTGACACCACTTTCAGATTATGCTGCGACTCGAGAACCAACCCTCTAAGCCGGCCACTCTCAAGCCCCTCCATGGCCCAAGTACAAGCTGCACTATCCGTAAACACCTCAACCACAAGAGGGCTTTCACTCAGATAAGGCTGCCATTCTGTCTCCGCAAACAAATGCATCCAGACAGGAGATTCTGACTTTTCATAGAGTTCCTGCAGCAAGGGCTTACGCTCTGTGCTTTCCAGCACCAAATAGCGGACATTCGCGTTTTTAACAGACTGATTATTCATGCTCCCGGCGCTCTTCAAACCGCCTGCGCCTTACCACAAGGGCAGTGAGTCAACGGGCAAGTTCCATCTGGTTGTTCTTGGCATTGTTCCACCAAAGCGGAGCGCTGCTGCTTTGCTTGCCTCATACGGTGCACCACGATTGCTTTAGGCTCTGCATCCATCCGCTGCCCGACTTCTGCCAACACCACAGGCTCCACAACCCCACCCGTAGCCGTCAACAACCCTGGCATTCCCGGCACACCAACCTTCTGCCCACTCCCCTTACCCGGCGCGCCCCCGGCTTTCAGGTGCAGAGTGCGGTTTTTTGTTCTGGCAGCGCGTAAGGCGGTGCGTTGGTGGCGTGATACGTTCGGTCAGTGATGCTGGGTCGCGGAGGTGGTCGGCGATGGCCAAGACGGGAGGGAGGAGAAGTAAGGCACCTCTGCAATAAAAACTATCCCGCTGATATTGATCTCTACGATCAAATGTTGCGCACGCAGTTCAGTTCCATTTGTGCTTGTGCAGTTTGGTCAGGTTGTCCTTTTGAAAAGTCTTGTAGCTCTCATCATCCATATTGCGCCAGTGCTGTGGATCTCGACCTTTCTTTTCGTCGTGTTCGGCCGTTGTGGGATCGAGGCGACGATAGGCTTCAAACAAAGGAATGTCTGGCAATGGTTTGGTCACGTCCATGTATTGGCGAATCAGATCCCAGTAGGCCAGTACGTCTTCGCGAAGGGTGGTAGCGGCAACAAGCTGATTCAGGGGCAACGCCCATTCCTGAGTTTTGTGGACCAGCACCAGGCGATACCAGATATTGCCCTGATGGTCCGGCAGGCTGAGCATATAGCCATCCCATTCGTGGAAAGGGGCCTGGGCGTCGATCTGACCGGGCTTGTCTGATTTTTCGGGATGGTGGAACACAGTGACCTGGCCCGTTTGGCGGCTAAGCTCCCAGAGGGGGCCTTTGGGTTCTTGGTAAATAATCTGAGGAAACTTCTTTTCAAGAAAGGCACCGAACCACCAGCAAAAGAGCAGCGGACAAAACATATAAACAATTAGGGGAAGAACCCCTTCCAGAAAAAATTCATTGAAGGTTACATCCGGCCCTTCTAAAAATGTCCAACCAACAATCCAAGTCAGGAGAAATACGGGAAACAGCATCAGGAATATCGCACGCCCCCCATGGCGCATCCACAATAGAATCCAGCTGGTTTTTGGGAGGGTCGCGTAGCGAATCACTTCTTCATCCAGTCGACCATGGTAGGTGTGACGTTTTTCAAGCTCTGTAACGCCCTTTCTTTCCTCCTCAGCCTCATTATCTCGAAGCCCTTCTGGTGTCCAGATATCGACAAAGACCGTGGGATAGACATAGCTTAGGCGCTCTCTGGAAAGCGGCGGGCCCATGGTCCAACCCTTCTGAAACAGCGCGCTTTGTTGATTGGGCTCCGACAAGACGGGCTGCTTGCGGTTGCTACGATACGCGGTGTCAGCGTAAGGCTGTTGGCTATCCATAGTGGCTGTCATCAAGCATCTTCCTTAATTCGGTGTGTTTGCTCATCGGCCCAGAATGGCTGAATTTCCTCACCGAAATTCGGCTGACTATGATCGTCTGGAGAGTAAGACAGCGCTTCGCCCAATTCCGGCGCTGGAAAATAGCGCGTTTCATCGTCGCTCCAGCGCGAATGCCACTGGGCTCGGACGGCCGCGGCATATAGCGTTTTCAGCTCCACTCGTACTTTTTCAGCTTGGTCATGTTGTCCTGTTGAAAAGTCTTGTAGCTTTCATCATCCATATTGCGCCAGTACTGCGCATTGCGACCTTTCTTTTCGTCGTGTTCGGCCGTTGTGGGGTCGAGGTAACGATAAGCTTCAAACAAAGGGATGTCTGGTAATGGTTTGGTCACATCCATGTACTGGCGAATCAGGTCCCAATAGGCCAGCACATCTTCGCGAAGGGTGGTGGCGGCAACAAGCTGATTCAGGGGCAGCGCCCATTCCTGGGTTTTGTGAACCAACACCAGGCGATACCAGATATTGCCTTGATGGTCCGGCAGGCTAAGCATGTAGCCATTCCATTCGTGGAAAGGCGCCTGGGCGTCTATCTGGCCGGGCTTGTTTGATTTTTCGGGATGATGGAACACAGTGACCTGGCCCGTTTGGCGGCTAAGTTCCCATAGGGGGCCTTTGGGTTCTTTGTAGATAACTTGAGGAAACTTCTTTTCAAGGAAAGCACCGAATCCCCAGCAAAATAGCAACGGGAAAAACATGTAAGCAAAAACTTGAAACATACCGTCCCAGAACATTTCCTTTAAAGTAACACTAGGAGGCTCTTGGCTCCACACGAGGCCCCACCCCAGGATAAACGCAGGAAACAGCATCAGGAATATCGCACGCCCCCCATGGCGCATCCATAATAGAACCCAGCTGGTTTTTGGGAGGGTCGCGTAACGAATCACTTCTTCATCCAGTCGGCCATGATAAGTATGGCGTTCCTCCAGCTCCGTAACACCTTTTCTTTTCTCCTCAGCCTTATTGTCTCGCAGCCCCTCTGGTGTCCAGATATCCACAAAGACCGTGGGATAGACATGGCTTAAGCGCTCTCTGGAAAGCGGCGGGCCCATGGTCCAACCCTTCTGAAAAAGCACGCTTTGTTGATTGGGCTCCGACAAGTCAGGCTGCTCGCGGTTGCTACGATACGCGGTGTCAGCGTAAGGCTGCTGGCTATCCATAGTGGCTGACATCAAACATCTTCCTTAACCCGGTGTGTTTGCTCATCGGCCCAGAATGGCTGATTTTCCTCACCGAAATTCGGCTGACTACTCTCGTCTGGAGAGTAAGACAGCGCTTCGTCCAATTCCGGCGCTGGAAAATAGCGCTTTTCATCGTCGCTCCAGCGCGAATGCCACTGGGCTCGGACGGC
>NZ_JBQDKB010000099.1:0-3570 GCF_052094685.1 Marinobacter sp. | reverse complement strand
TTTCATCGTCGCTCCAGCGCGAATGCCACTGGGCTCGGACGGCTACTGAACTACCCTTGATCGTGGTCTGGAAAAGACTGCTGCTGGTTTGATCTGGCGGCAAGGCGATATAATAAGCTCTTCCGTTGGCCAGCGGCTGTTCTAACAACACGTCAGGCGACGCTTTTTGCACACTGCGACGCGTCACCGGGAAACCATTGGAACTGGGCTTGTTGCTTATCGTTTTATTTTCGGTGACCAGCCTGAGATGGCTGACCAGGTTACTTTCGTCCAAAAACGATGAGACGTTGTTTTCAATGCGGACTTTGCAGTTCACTTGACTCAGGCGCCTCTCTTGCTGGGCATCCAGTTCAACACCGTTTTGTAGTAATTTGACCGGCAAATTACGAACCTGCTCCATTAGAATTCGTGGCTGGGAAAGCAGGCCGACGAGACGATAGTAGGCTTCAGCCGGATCATTGGCTAAATGGCCGTACATGTCGTCTTGTTCGGTGCCAAAGGGACCACGTTTAAGCCAGTCGACCAGCGGTGGATCATTGAGCATAACCGCCGCAATTCCACCACCGATTGCCAGAGCAATCCCTATCGCTAGCCAAGCTGCTGGCCCCATGCCAAGAAGAATTAAAGACGCACTTGACGAGGCGGCACTGGAAAACATCAAGCCGCCCATCAACATCATGCCACCACCTAACGCCGATGCACCGTGCGCAAGCGCTGCATCCCCGTCGCCGGTATCAATCTCGTGCACCATGTCCATCAGCGACACGATTGCAGTGACACCACCTGACACTATGCCACCGAGTAAGCGATAACTTACAACACGTGGCAAAAAATCGGCTAGCCGTTGCGAGGCGCGCGCTATTAAATCGTGGTTTATTGAAAACGCTGTCGAGTTCAGGCCACTGGTAAGACCTCTCCATTTCCCGACATCCAGAAGCAACCTTTCAGCTGATAATGTTGACGCAACAAAGAGATCAATCCCTGCACTCAACATTCCTACGTTAGCCCTTAATTTTCCATTTCTTGCAGCGGTTTTTTTATACAGATCCCGCTCATTCCAAATATTAAAAGCCTCAATCACCACAATAAAATAGGGCAGCCGAATGTTGTCTGCAATCTCATCCCATCGTTTATATCGCCTCAACTTACGATGGGTATCAGTGACCTCCGCCGAAGCCGGAGCTGCAAAAACATGCACATCACGCGCTTCAGCGGTGGCCCCCAGATTAGGCATCCTTGAGCGGTTGGTGCTGCCCAGCGGCGTGTTGCTGTCCGGCTGATAGAATTCGCCGTAAAAACGTCGGCGTCCATGTTGATTTATGTATTCCTGTCGATCCGCTTCAGTGAGTCCAAAGGTCAGGCCGCCCTTCGGGTCAGTGACACCAAGGACAACCCAGTTGGCCGGTACCGACGAGCGAGGCACTAATTTGACAGCCCCCAGTAATTTCGGGTCACGCGCTTTTGCCATTCGTAACAATGGCCCGTACAAGCGCGCGTTGATTTGATATGCGTGAGATTTTAGCGTGGTCAGCGCAGCCTGAGATGATTTCTGAATGCCATCGAATATGGTATTGACGGCCGTAATCCACCGTTTAAGCTGTGTTGTCAGGTTCAGTGACTCGTGCTTTGCAATACCCGCAAGGGCTACGGCAGATAGCGTCTGAAGGCTTTCTGTATCCGGAGTATTTTTGGCGATGGCCTCAATGTCCCGCGGACGGCAGCGACCGTCACCACAATTCTCATCTGTTTCTCCCTTATCCGTCATTTCGTCGCCGTCACCCGCCGGGAAGAGCATGACATGCAAGGGCTGACTGCTACCATCAGAAAGGATATCAACCAGTAGTTTGTGAGCGCGGTCGGTATAGGCTTTTTCAACGTTAGCTTCGTTAATTCGCAACTTGTCTGCGGTTCGTGGATTCATCGCCAGAACCTGAACAAACTGCTGAGCGAGGGCAAATCCTTCGATATAATCTGCGCCTTGTAGGCTAAACAGATCAGCCAGTGCCCATTGGTTTTCAGGGCGCTCGATAATCTGGACAAAATGTTGCTGCCCTACTGCCAAATCTTCGGTTGCCACCTGCCGCTGGGCGGTGCGAAGTGTGAGGTGTAACTTGCTGAACAGACCGGTTTCAATTTCCTCGAGGTGCTTATGCAGCGGATTTTCCTTGCCGCCTAGGTATGCCGGGCCCATGACACGGTAAATCAGCTGGGCGCTGTCAGTATTGGGTTGTTCACCGACAGTCCCGGTCAGCGTGGTGAGATAGCGTTGCGCATCCGTCGCCTGAGCCAAGCGGTGGCGAATTTGAAATAGCAGGTCGTCGAGCACCAACGCATGCCAGCCTCGCTCACGAATCGACGCCAGCGCATCTGAAGCACCCCCGAGGGGTTGCCACATTGCTTGGTCATCAAGGCCATCACAGGCTTGCGTTCTCACAACCTCGAGGGCTGCCACGCGCAATGATGATGCACCTCGTAACGAAGCATCCCGATAATTGGCGGCTTCATAAGCAGATTTTGCGGAGTTGCTGTCTGCTGCAAATGACTTCTGCTCTCTCACCGCCTGCCCAAACAAGTTGTTGGAATAGGAGCCACTCAGGTCGTGGATGCTTTCCCAAGGTTTGGGCAAATGCTGCTCCAGATAGGACTCTCGCGCCCGCATCTCAGGCAAATCACTGACACTGGCCCATTGACCTGCCGCATCCGGTATCTGAGCGGAATCCGGGTTACCGGGCTTTGCACAGCGCTGTGACCTGGCACTGGCGTTTTGCTCCAGATAAATCACGCGATCAGACGACCATTGAACCTCAGAAAAAGCCAGCTCGAATGCGTCGGTTACAGGTTGTGCCATGCCACGAACAGGCAACCAGACTGATTCAAGTTTAGAGCCCACTGGAGGGCGATGATCCGCATTCAATAGTTGGCCGGGCGCACTTCGATAGTCCGTCAGGCGAACATCGCTAAAGGTTAGCTGCCCTGAATCGGTATTGGTTACTTCCAACTCACGCCACAGAGTTCCTTCACGGAAGATATAAATGAATCCAGGCCGGACCGGAACAGGGTGAAATTTCGGGAGCCCCGGAGCAGGATTCTGGTCGTGGAGTAGAGTGAGTGGCACAACAGGCCAAATGCGATTCCACTGCGCCTCTGACTGGCGTGGTGTTGCTTCGACATCACTGAATAGAGACACACGAACAGGCGCACCCTCCTCAGATGCAATATCCAACCAGACATTTTTCTTGTCTTTCCCTTCCCACGGCCAGCAATGAAGCTGCTGTGCATCCAGGCTTTCAGTCTCAGCCTTGTTTTCGAGCCACTCCTGTTGCTGTTGATTGGTTCGATCGTAAATTCGAAATGTATGCGGATCCGGATGTTCTGTCCCCATCACCTCGACAATCAGCTTTTCGCCTTCACAGGCCAGGCCATTGCTCGTATTATTTGCGTTTGACTGATGTTCAGACATCCCTGTCGTCCTTGCTGTCGTCTTTCAGTTTTACTGATTTATGCACGAACATTTCTGGCTCTCTTCCATTTCGTGTGGAATCGGTCGCCAGCTAACGCCTTTTTGAGCCA
>NZ_JBQDKB010000098.1:0-12390 GCF_052094685.1 Marinobacter sp. | reverse complement strand
AGGAGTTATTTAAGACTGCAACAGGATAGTTACATTAGCTGTGGTACAAAACATGCTCGAACTTTTTTCAGATCTCAGCTAGTCTAATTTGTTGTTCACCAACCCACCACTAAGGCCAGACCTGCAAATGAGAAAAATCCGGGGCACCGTAGCCCAGACAACAAAACTGCACTGGATAGTCGTGGGTCTTTCCTTGCTGCTGACCATTACAGCTTGGCAGATTTCTACACGGGTTACCGATGCCAGAGCTAACGACCAGTTTGATCAGCGTATCCAACAACTCAATACCCTGTTGATGGACCGGATGCAAAAATACGAGTTTGCGTTGCTTTCCGGGGTCGGCACCATTCGCATGAATGATGGCGGCGTTACACTGACTCAATGGCAGCGCTTCGCAGAGGCGCTTTCGGTGCAGGGTCGCTTGCCAGGGATCAGCGGAATTGGCGTTATTAAAAGAATTCCTGAAGGCGAACTTGCGCCCTTTCTTAGGGAAGAACAAAAAGAACGCCCGGACTTTCGCATCCATCCGCCTCATACAGGCACCGACTTTTGGCCTATCACCTATCTTGAGCCGTTAGCAGGAAACGAAGCAGCTATTGGCCTGGACATGGCCCACGAATCGAATCGCTACACCGCCGCCTTGAAAGCTATGCGCACCGGGCAAACCCAGATTACTGGCCCTATAGTCCTCGTACAGGATGACGAAAAAAAGCCGGGTTTCCTCTTTTTTCATCCCTTCTATCGCACGGCAGAAGCGCGGCAAAAAGACAGCAAGGAAGCCGACTTCCTGGGCATTGTGTACGCGCCGTTTATTGTTTCCCGGCTAATGGAAGGAACGCTGGCAAATACCAACCGATTACTTCACTTTCGTATCCGTGATGGCGAGCACTCGCTTTACAGCGAGTTCAACGAAACGGCAGAAAAAAACTACGATACGTCACCCATGTTTCAAACGTCTTATTCTCTGGATATCTATGGCCGGGAATGGACGTTTGATGTTCAAACAACACAACTTTTCGAAAAATATAATGTTAGCAAACAGCCTGCCGCCATTCTTATAAGCGGCTTGATTATCAACGGGCTGATACTGCTCGCCTTCCTTCTACTATCCAACGCCAAACGGCGCGCCGAGCAGGAAGTTATTGAGAAAACCGCTGAGCTCAAAATGCAGAAACAAGAAGCTGAGTCTGCGGTAAAAGTTAAAACCGCATTTCTAGCAAATATGAGTCACGAAATCCGCACGCCCATGAATGCGATTATCGGCATGTTGGTTCTGCTGAAAGAAGCACAACACAACGATTACTCCCGGCGCCTGGTGAGCAAAGCGTTTTCCGCATCAGAGGTCTTGTTGCAACTTCTGAATGACATTTTGGATCTGTCCCGAATCGAAGCAGACCATATAGAGCTGGATTATCAGCCGTTTGAAATCGAAGCGCTTATCCAGCGAAGCGTTGAGTTATTTGCCATCGTTGCTGAAGAAAAAGGATTGAAACTACGGGTGAATATTGCTCCGTCCACGCCCAAGTGTGTAACAGGCGATCTTCTGCGAATCTCCCAGATATGCAGTAACCTGGTCGGGAACGCGATCAAGTTTACCCACGAAGGCAACGTGAGTGTGAGCATCGGGTTTAGCCGAAGCGATGACTCCCACGGAATGCTCAAAATCACCGTAAAAGATACCGGCATTGGAATCAGGGAAGAGGATCAGCAACGGGTTTTTGAGAATTTCCGCCAAGCCGACGAATCCACCAGCCGCGTTTTCGGTGGCTCAGGCCTTGGCCTCGCTATCAGCAGCCATCTTGCGCAGTTGATGGGCGCAACACTAACGCTGGAAAGCGCTGAAGGCCAGGGCTCTATATTCACACTCATGATTCCTGTTGATCTGGCTGTGAACGAACCAAGCATTGGCTCTCGCCATGTTTCCAGCCCTATCCGGGTTCACCACCATGGCCTGAGCCACAACGTCTCTCTGCTGGAAACCTACCGCGAGCACTGGTGTCTGGAGCTGATACCAGTAGAGCTTCTGCAGCAACTCAAATCCATATTGGCAGAAACGTCGGTCGAAGATAATGCCACACCTTCTATGGTTATCGTCGATATGGAAAATATCGAAACAGAGATCATCAAATCGTTTGTTCAAGCGCTATTAGCGACAGAAAAACGATATCAGCTCGCTCGACTGCTCGTAATCGTTCCTGCGGGTTTCAAACCAGACTGGATGATCGAGTACCAAGACGCTGGCGGGCGAGTGGCGTTTGAACCGTTAACCCCCTCCAAGCTTTTTGAACACTTGGCTCCACAGCAACTGAACGAACACACGGTAATACCCACTCCACGACCCTTGTTCCGAAACCTGACGGCGCTGATTGTTGATGACGTACCGCTAAATTGCGAAATCGTCGCAAGCTACCTAAACTCTTTTGGGGTGGGCTCAAAGTCAGTCCACAATGGAGCCGAGGCAATGCAGCAGCTTGAAAACCAGCCGTTTGATCTTGTCCTTATGGATTTACATCTGGATGGTGAGACCGGGCAAGACATTGTTAGGCAGATTCGTGGCCACCAGAGCATCGACCAGCCGGTGATTGCAGCTCTGTCGGCATCCATATCCGAGCATGATCGCAGCAGTGCTTACGACGCAGGAATGAATGACTACCTCACCAAGCCAGTGCTTCCCGGAGATATTCAGAGGGTGCTTCAGGCTTTCTTCAAAGAACGCGCGATAAGCATTCCGACACCCCATGACCCATCCAACAACACAAACCAGCCTGGATTACCTGGCTTTATTTCTCGTCCTCTATACGAGGAAATGTTCGGATCCGACCCCAGTCTGTTCAATCGCTGTGTGCGCAGTTTTTTGGCCAGCTCCACAGAAATGACGGCAGAGATCGAAAGCGGCCTGCAGGCAAATGATTCGATAATGATTAAGGCTGTTGCCCATAAAATTAAAGGTGCTGCAGCCAACATCGCCAATACTGAGTTGATGCACATAGCAGAGCAGGTTGAAACATCCGTTGATTCAGGAGCGCCGGCACTCGGCCCGGAAACACTGCTGGCAACACTCACCGAACACGTACGCTTACTCTCAGAAACCACCCACGCGGCCGTATTGCGCGTGTTACCGGATAGTGCCCGAGTGGAGCCAATTGACCGGATTATTGAACGGATGAGGCAACGGCTGGGCAGCAACCGTATTGCAAGCGATAGCGATATTGATCAGGTGCTGGTATTTCTGAGCGAGCGCAATCAAACCCTCCTCGCATCCCAGCTACGACGGGCACTTGAAACCTATAAATTTGAACAGGCAATCGATCTGCTAACGAAGATCGATCCTGAAGGCGAAGGCAATTAGTTTGATGGACATAAATAGTGCACCCACGGTGCTAATCGTAGAAGACGAACCGGTAGGCATTGCCAGCTTGGCAGGCATACTCGGGGACGCCTGCGATCTGATCATCAGCCAGAGCATTGCCGAAGCCCGGCGACTATTGTCTGAAGAAATAGACATCGTTCTTCTTGACCTGTATCTGCCCGATGGCTCGGGGTTCGACTTCTTGAACGAGATAAGAGCTTCAAAATTGTATGCGTACGTGCCCGTTATTTGCATTTCTGCTTCGGACCAAACTCAGGATATTGAAGAAGCTTTTCGATATGGCGCAACCGACTATGTGCTGAAGCCCTTCAACAAAACCATACTAAGCGCCAAAGTATCCACGTTCATCGACTTGAAACGTAAAACAGACATGCTGGCGGAAGCCGCACTGACTGATCCATTAACCGGCATTGGCAATCGACGCCTGTTCAACCAGCAGCTTGATTTGGAGTGGCGGCGTGCCAGGCGCCAAAACAGTTCTGTCGGCCTGGTACTGGTCGACCTGGATCACTTCAAAACAATTAACGATCAACATGGGCACGCGCAAGGCGATTCGTGCCTGCAAAAACTCGCAAAAATCATGAACTCAAGCTTTGCCAGAGCCGGAGAAGTCGTTGCGCGCTTAGGTGGAGACGAGTTTGCCGCCATTATTCCAGGGGCCGATCTGCCTTGCACAATAGCAGCGGCAAACCAAATGGCCAAGGCCATTCACGCAGAGTGTCAAAGCGCCGAACACGCCACAAAAAATAGCCCTACATTCACCGTGTCTGTGGGGTGCGCAGCGACTCAACCATCGTCGTTATCAAACGCGGCCGAATTAACAGAAGCCGCTGACAAGAGTCTCTATGAAGCCAAGGAAGACGGAGGGCGCGATTGTGTCAGACCCCTACTACTTTGAACTATCCGGGCGGGATGAGTTCGGGGCTTTAATGCCGGGGTGTAGCCCAAAAATACTGATTGTTGACGATGAACCCACCAACATTCGCGTTCTTACCGAGGCGCTTAGTCAAGACTACGACCTGGTCGTTGCCACCAGTGCTGCACAGGCAATGGAAGTTCTGGAGCAAGGCGACAAGCCTCACCTCATTTTGTTGGACATAATGATGCCGGATACAGATGGCTTTCAAATGTGCCGCAATCTGAAGGCCAGGCGCGATTTACAGCATATTCCCATTATTTTTATCACCGCCCTGAGTGACCCGGAATCAGAAGTAGAAGGGTTTAAAGCCGGTGCCGTAGACTATATACACAAGCCGATCCGCTTACCTGCTGTCAGAGCCAGAGTACGCACACACATTTCATTGAGCGGCATGCTTGATCACATGGTCACCCTAAACCAGGATCTCAAAAGACGCCTGGAGCAATTCGACAACTCCGATCAGCCAAACAGAAACCTGTTCGAAAGCGTCTTCATGGCCACCTCAGAAGGCATTGTTCTGCTCGATGCCCAGTGCAAAATACTAGCGGTTAATACAGCCTTCTCCCGCATTACGGGATACTCCGAAAAGGACGTTCTCAATTTTAATTATACCGCGCTGTATAACGATCCAAACACACAGCCGAGCCCAGAATATATCCGATCCTACCTGGACAAAAATGGCCACTGGTCTGGAGAAACTTACAATCGGCGAAAATCCGGAGAGCTTTATCCAGAACTCCGAACCGTCAGCACCATTCGCTCAGATAAGAATGTCATCACTCATTACATCGCTGTTTTCAATGATATATCCAACCTAAAAGAGACAGAACAGCGGCTAGAAGAACTGAGGTGGCGCGATCCAGTTACGGGGCTATCGAACCGCGCTCTGTTCCTGAGTCAACTGGGTACGGTGCTGAAGTTCTGCAACCATGGAAATATATCTACCGCTGTCCTTGTTGTGGATATCAATAACTTTCGCTACATCAATGAAACCTACGGTTTCAAATGCGGGGACTATGTCATAAGAGAACTGGCAAAACGCCTGCGAGCGTCTGTTTTCTTGGACGATTCCATAGCCCGGCTTGCTGGTGACGAGTTCGGTATCGTTTTGGCCCCGAAACAGTGGTCAATTGATGACGCTTACCGAGTCATTCTTGCGCTCCACGAGCGCATCCAAAACAGTCTGAGCGAGCCCGTTCAGTATGGCGACAGCCCTGATTTAAACCTTGAGGTAACCGTGGGCGCGGCCTTGTACCCCACTGAAAGCTCAAACTCACCTTCATCTGCCCTTCAGCACGCTGAAACCGCCCATCGCAGTGCCAAGGCAGCAAACCGGGCAATCGCCATTTTTGAAGACTCCATGAGCAAAACGATTCGCCACCAATTGCAGATCGAATCCGAGCTAAACCGTGCACTGGAACAGGATGAACTGGTACTTTTTGCGCAGCCCCAGCTCTCACCAGACGGGACTTTGAGCGGGCTGGAGGTCCTCATTCGGTGGCCGCATCCCAAGCGCGGCCTCCTTAGCCCCGATGAATTCATTCCACAGGCAGAGAGATCCCGGCAAATTGTAAAAATCGATCGCTGGGTTCTGAGTAAGACGCTTGAAAAGATGAGTGGCCTAAATCGCATCAACCCAGCCCTGCGATGCTCCGTCAATATTTCTGCAAAACACTTTGCGGAAGATAATTTTGTGGACACAGTGGGAAAGGCTCTGGCCAACTCGCAGTTTCCCGCAGAGCTGCTTACACTGGAACTCACAGAAAGCGTATCGGCTGACAACCTAGACACGGTTGTGAAAAAAATGGAGGCCATTCGAAGCTTTGGCTGCACCTTCTCATTAGATGATTTTGGCACAGGTTACTCTTCGCTATCGCGGTTACGGCGGCTGCCGATTTCTGAAGTTAAAATCGATCGAAGCTTTGTGCTTTCAATGCTGGATGAGCCAATGGCGGCCAACATAGTTGAAATGGTGGTCAGGATTGGTGAAACCATGGGCGCGCGAGTGGTTGCCGAAGGCGTGGAAACCGAAGCTCACGCCGATTTCCTGGCCTCGCGGCACCCCCAGGTTCACCTGCAAGGCTATTTTTTTGGGGTACCGCAGCCTATCGAGGTTTTTCTGAAGGGCTATTAATCCTTCAAATCATGTCCACCAATCTGCAATGTTGGCCGATCCGCATCTACTTCCGCGAGCGGCGAGCATTCCCTCATGTTTTCCAGGCACCGCTTTGTCAGTGTCTGGTATTCTTGGGTGCCGCGCAGCTTCCAACTAACTTCTTTATCGCTCAGTTGGCGTAACACCTTCGCTGGCGAGCCCACAATCAATGACGCCGGCTCACAGGTAAAGCCGCTTTTCACGAACGCTGCAGCACCCACAATGGACTTGATGGCTATAACGGTTTCGTCCATAACCACAGCGTTCATGCCTACCATGGCGTCTTCTTCTATCACACAACCATGCAACACAGCGCCATGCCCTATGTGACCGTTGCGGCGAATAATTGCATCGCGCCCGGGAAACGCATGCACCACGCAGGTGTCCTGAAGATTTGCGCCCTGCTCCATCACTATACGGCTAAAATCTCCGCGCAAAGATGCACAAGGCCCAATGTAACAATCCGGCCCCACGTGTACATCGCCAATAAGCACAGCGGTGGGGTGTACGTATGCCGATGGGTGTACCACGGGCGTTACACCATCAATTCGGTAACAAGGCATAAAACGCTCCTTATAATATGTTTGTTTTTTCGCACCTCAAGATACTTTTTTTGTATCAGAACAGATAAGACACAACCTGCAAAGAGATGAGGGCCGATACGGCGGCTTCCAACCCTTCCTAATACTAAAGGCTAACGAATTAAGTTTCCATTAAAATCATAAACATACAGAATTAGACTTCAAATAGATAATAACGTGATACAAAAACCTGACTACGAATTCTTGACCGGTATCAATTCAAACCTATACTCTTTCCTGAAATCAGTGAGGCGGAACACCGCCCTGCGGAAGTCGCCTTGATAACCATCAGGCCTTACCGACAAAACACTAAAACAACGAAATACCGCAGCAAACGTAAGCCAGAGTTTTCCAGGCGCCAAGCTTGGGTTCTACTGCTATCACAAGGATTTCTCCATGACTGAGCAGAGTGTGCTTCTCGATATCGACCAGGGCATTGCCAAAGTTACCCTGAATCGCCCAAAAAGCCTCAACAGCTTTAACGTTGAGATGCATGAACAGATGCGCGCCGCGCTGAAAACCATCCGTAACGATCACACAGTGCGAGTCATGCTGCTTACTGGCAATGGCCGTGGCTTCTGTGCCGGCCAGGATTTGTCGGATCGAAGCGTAAAGCCTGGCGCCGAGGCGCCGGATTTAGGTTTCTCCATCGAGACTTACTACAACCCAATGCTGCAGGCGATTCGAGACCTGCCCATGCCGGTGATTTGTGCGGTCAATGGCGTAGCCGCGGGTGCTGGCGCAAATATTGCCCTCGCCTGCGACATCACCTTGGCAGCACGCTCCGCAAACTTTGTTCAGGCTTTTTGCAAAATTGGTCTTATTCCAGATTCGGGCGGTACTTGGACCCTACCGCGCGCGGTTGGAATGGCTCGTGCAAAAGGCCTGGCTTTATTAGGTGACAAACTGAGCGCTGAAAAGGCGGAACAGTGGGGCATGATCTGGCAGTGCGTAGAAGACGACGCCCTGCAGGATGAAGCCATGAAACTGGCCCGTCACTTCTCCACCCAGCCCACCAAAGGTCTGTCGATGATCAAGCGTGCCCTGCACGCCAGCGCCAACAACAGCTTTGAAGAACAGTCACTGTTAGAACGGGATCTACAGCGACAGGCTGGGCGCACCGACGACTACCGTGAAGGCGTCGCCGCCTTTATGGAAAAGCGTGCACCCGAATTCAAGGGGAAATAGCATGCAGCCACTTGCCACCAACACTCCCATTGCCGTTATAGGCGCAGGCGCCATGGGCTCGGGCATAGCTCAGGTAGCCGCCCAAGCCGGCCACCAAGTATTTCTGCTCGATCAGCGCGAAGGTGCTGCACATGCGGGTCGCCAGAGCGTTGCCAAACAGCTTCAGCGCCGGGTTGATAAAGGGAAGATGGAGCAGTCTGCGCTGGATGCGCTTCTGGATCGCATCCAGCCGATTAGCGAGCTCAGCGAATTGGCCGATGCGGGCCTGGTGATCGAAGCCATCGTAGAAGACCTCAATATCAAACGTAGTTTGCTGGCCGATCTTGAAAGCGTCTGCACCGAGAAGGCCATTCTGGCCACAAACACTTCGTCTATATCTGTGACAGCCCTGGGTGCCAATATGGCGCACCCGGAGCGCTTGGTAGGCATGCACTTCTTTAACCCGGCGCCACTGATGGCCTTGGTTGAAGTGATTAAAGGCTTGGCCACCAGCGACGAAGTTGCACAAATTGTTTACGCCACAGCCGCTGCGTGGGGCAAGAAGCCGGTTACTGCCACGTCGACACCTGGTTTTATTGTTAACCGCGTTGCACGGCCTTTTTATGCCGAAAGCCTGCGCCTACTGCAGGAACAAACCGCAGACAGCGCAACACTCGATGCCCTTTTGCGCGAAGCCGGCAGCTTTCGCATGGGGCCATTCGAGCTGACCGACCTGATCGGCCACGACGTGAACTACGCGGTAACCGCCTCGGTTTTTAATTCCTACTATCAGGACACCCGCTTTTTACCCTCACTGGTTCAGAAAGAGTTGGTGGAAGCTGGCCGCTTAGGCCGCAAGAGTGGCCAAGGCTTTTACAGCTACGCCGAAGGCGCGCAAAAGCCTGAGCCTGCCACTGCCGAAGCCGCAAGCTGCAATGCCGATACGCTAGTTATCGAAGGCAACCCAGGCCCGCTTGCGGCACTGGTTAAACGCCTGAGCGACAGTGGCCTCAAGGTTATCGAGCGGGATGGCCCAGGCCGCCTGTGCTTTGGCGATGCTGTACTGGCACTCACCGACGGCCGCATGGCCACCGAACGTGCTTCTGCAGAGGCCTGCAACAATTTGATTCTGCTGGATTTGGCTTTCGATTACGCCAAGGCCAGCCGCTTGGCTATAACCGCTGCAGAGCAAGCGCCCGCACAAGCAGTAAACGATGCCTGTGCCCTACTGCAAAAAGCGGGCATGGCGGTAAGCCACATCGCCGACCGCCCTGGCTTGGTGGTTATGCGCACCGTTGCCACCCTCGCTAACGAAGCGGCAGATGCTGCCCTGCACGGCGTGGCGTCTATCAGCGATATCGACCTGGCCATGAAAGCCGGCCTGAACTACCCGGAAGGCCCGCTGCGCTGGAGCGACAACCTTGGCTTCAGGCTGCTGCACACAGTACTGACACACATCCAGCAGAGTTACGGCGAAGACCGTTATCGGCCGGCGCTGCTGCTGCGGAAAAACCGGTTTGCCGAACAGGGGTTCTACTCATGAGCAACGAACACCACGCGCCCGATGCGAAAAAACTGGCACAAGACTGTGCCGAATCCATGTACGAGCGGGATCAGGCCACTCGTCACCTCGGCATGAAGATTACCCACGTAGCCCCAGGCAAAGCCACGGTTACCATGCCGGTTACCAGCATCATGATTCAGGGCCACGGCTCTTGCCATGGCGGTTACCTGTTTACCTTGGCCGACTCGGCTTTTGCCTTTGCCTGCAACAGCTACAACAAGGCCACTGTCGCATCTGGCTGCTCTATTGAGTACATGCTTGGCGCCCGCGAAGGCGATGTGCTGACCGCCAACGCGGTTGAGCAATCCCGGGGCAACCGCACCGGTGTGTACGACATTACCCTCACCAATCAAAACGGCCATGTAATCGCCCTGTTTCGCGGCAAGTCCTACCAGGTTCGCGGCGAAGTCATCCAGTCGGAGAATGACCAATGAGTAACGAAAAACGCCTGCAAGATGCCTACATAGTAGATGCGGTGCGCACCCCGGTTGGCCGCTACGGCGGTGCTCTTGCAACAGTGCGCGCTGATGATCTGGGCGCTATTCCCATGAAAGCATTGAAAGACCGCCACAGCGACCTGGACTGGGCCGCCATAGACGACGTGCTGTACGGCTGCGCCAACCAGGCTGGCGAAGACAACCGCGACGTGGCTCGCATGTCACTGCTCTTGGCTGGCCTGCCGATCGATGTGCCGGGCGCCACCATCAACCGGCTGTGTGGTTCCGGTATGGACGCCATTGGCAGCGCCGCCCGCGCACTGCGCACCGGCGAAGCCGGCCTGATGCTGGCCGGCGGCGTGGAATCCATGTCTCGCGCGCCGTTTGTGATGGGCAAGGCCGATTCTGCGTTCAGCCGCAAAGCCGAGATGTTCGACACCACCATCGGCTGGCGCTTTGTGAATCCGGTACTGAAGAAACAATACGGCATTGATTCCATGCCAGAGACGGCGGAGAACGTGGCCGCCGATTTCAGCATCGCCCGGGAAGACCAGGACGCGTTCGCCCTGCGCAGCCAACAGCGTACTGCGGCTGCCCAAAAGGCAGGCCGTTTTGACAATGAAATCGTGCCGGTGAGCGTACCCCGCCGCAAGCAAGACCCACTGATTGTTGATACCGACGAACACCCTCGGGAAACCAGCCTGGAAAAGCTTGCCGGCCTGGGCACACCTTTCCGTGATGGCGGCAGCGTAACCGCTGGCAACGCTTCCGGCGTAAACGACGGCGCCTGCGCCCTATTGCTGGCCAGTGGCGATGCCTTAAAACAGCACAACCTCAAACCCCGCGCCCGCGTGGTTGCCATGGCAACTGCCGGTGTTGAGCCGCGCATTATGGGCATGGGCCCGGCCCCTGCTACACGCAAGGTGCTGAAGACCGCTGGCCTGGAACTGGCCGATATGGACGTGATTGAGCTGAACGAAGCCTTTGCCGCACAGGCTCTGGCCGTGCTGCGCGATCTGGGCTTGCCCGACGATGCCGACCACGTAAACCCCAACGGTGGCGCCATTGCTCTGGGCCACCCTTTGGGCATGAGTGGCGCACGCTTGGTGACCACCGCATTGAATGAATTGGAGCGCCGCCATCAGCAAGGCGAGAGCGCCCGTTATGCCCTGTGCACCATGTGCATCGGTGTCGGCCAAGGCATTGCGCTGATTATTGAACGTGTAGACAGCGCCGAATAATTAAACCGGCCCGGGTGATTCCGGGCCTGTAACACGAATTAAAGCTGGCCCGACGGCACGCCGGGGCGACAAGAACAAGACAGGAAGCAATCATGAATTTACCCATGCACAAACTCGGAAAGCTCGACCGGATGGAAACTGCCAGCGTGGACGAACTTCGCCACGAGCAGCTGCAACGCCTGCGCTGGAGTGTCTGGCACGCCTATACAAACGTGCCTCATTACCGCAATGCTTTTGACGCCATTGGCTTGAAGCCAATGGACATCAACAGCTTGGAAGACATCGCCAAAATTCCGTTTACCGGTAAAGACAACTTGCGGGACAACTACCCTTTTAACATGTTCGCAGTACCCATGAAAAAGGTCGTAAGGGTACACGCCTCCAGTGGCACCACCGGTAAACCTACCGTTGTGGGCTACACCCAAAGCGACATTGAAACCTGGGCCGATATCGTAGCTCGTTCCATTCGCGCGGGTGGCGGCAGTGCCGGAGACAAGATTCATGTTGCCTACGGCTACGGCCTGTTCACCGGCGGCCTTGGTGCGCATTACGGTGCTGAGCGTCTGGGCTGTACGGTTATTCCCATGTCCGGCGGGCAAACAGAGAAACAGGTTCAGCTAATCAGCGACTTTGAGCCAGACATCATCATGGTCACGCCCTCTTACATGCTGAACATTGCAGACGAGATGGATCGCCAGGGCATAGACCCCAAAAAGCTGCCACTACGGCTGGGTATTTTCGGGGCTGAGCCCTGGACCAACGAAATGCGCACAGAGCTGGAAGATAGGCTTGGCATTCAGGCACTAGACATCTACGGCCTGTCAGAAGTGATGGGCCCAGGCGTTGGTATGGAATGCTTGGAAACCAAAGATGGCCCCACCATCTGGGAAGACCATTTTTACGGTGTTTTTCAAGATAGATGGCACTGTTTCTGTGCTCAAGCGGCGTCTTTTTCT
>NZ_JBQDKB010000097.1:0-12425 GCF_052094685.1 Marinobacter sp. | reverse complement strand
ATGACTGCCATCCACACCCGCGACCCCGCGCTCACCATTCGCGCAGGCCGTCGAACCATAGAGCGGTTGCAGGAAAAGCCACTTACGCCAGATGATGTGCACGTGATACCTGGTGCGGCCGGTGGCCCCAAAGCTCTTGGGCTCAGTGGCTTGGATAAGGCGATTTTTGGTGACTGGTTGCCGCAGGTTGAGCAAGAGCGATCACTGATTGGGTCATCCGTGGGCAGTTGGCGATTTGCGGCCGTTGCTTCGTCGAATAACCCTCGGGCTCAGCTTACTCGGCTGGCGGAACTGTATACGTCCCAGCGTTTTTCGAAAGGAGTGAGTGCGGCTGAGGTGACTCGCCAGAGTGTTCTGTTCCTCAAAGAACTGATCGGAGGCCGGGAAGACTATATTCTTGAGCACCCGTGGTATCGACTGAACGTGATGGTTGTCCGCAGCCTTGGCATGCTTGCGCCAGACACTAGGGCTCGCCTGGGCTTTGGTTTGATGAGTGCGATAAGCGCTAACCTTGCCGGCCGGCGGCACTTGAGTCGCTTTATGGAACGAGGCATCCTTCACGACGCCAGGCTGAAAGCGCCCCTGTCATCGTTGGCTGAATTTCCTCGCCATGAAACCCCGTTGAATCGTGAAAATCTTATGCCAGCGTTGCTGGCATCGGCGTCCATTCCGCTGGTGATGTCTGGTGTTCGGGATATTCCGGGCGCACCGAATGGCATATACCGGGATGGGGGGCTTCTGGATTACCACCTTGATTTGCCTTACGAGCAGCCGGGCGTGGTTTTATACCCACATTTTACTGACCGGATAGTGCCTGGCTGGTTTGATAAGGCCCTGCCTTGGCGACGCGGCGATGCCACACGCCTGCAGGATGTATTGCTGGTGGCGCCTTCTTCGGACTATCTGGAGCGCCTGCCAGACCGCAAACTGCCGGATCGTAAGGATTTTGAAACCTACGCCGGAGACGATCCTGGCAGGGAGCGCTCATGGCGCAGAGCGATCGCCGAGAGCGAGCGCTTGGGAGATGAGTTTATGGAACTCTTGGCAACCGGCCGCTTGGTGGATGCTCTCCAGCCCTTATAGTGACCGGGCTGAAAACCGACCTGCGCCACCATAGATAGCCACAAAGGTGGCAAAGGCTGTTACCACAACAGAGGGGCCGGCAGGCGTGTCCAAGTGCCACGACATGCTTAGCCCGCCCGTCACCGCAATAAACCCAAACACCACCGCCAGCGCCGCCATTTGCTCCGGAGTGCTAGCCAACCTGCGCGCGGTCGCTGCAGGGATGATCAGCAATGCGGTAATCAGCAGCACACCCACCATCTTCATGGCAACCGCAATTACCAGCGCAAACATTAGCATCAGCAGCAGGCGTAGGCGCTCGACCGGCACACCTTCTACCCGGGCCAGTTCTTCGTGGATGGTGCTCATCAGCAAGCCGCGCCAAAGTGCGGTTAATAGCGTCAGAATAAGAACGGCGCCGCCATAAATCCACAGCAAATCTTTGCGGTTCATGGCTAGCAAGTCGCCGAATAGCAGGCCGGTTAGGTCGATGCGAACGTCTGGCATGAAGCTGAGTGCGACCAAACCAATGGCTAGGGCACTGTGAGCAAGAATACCCAGCAACGTGTCGGTGGCAAGGGTTTTGTTGCGGGAAAATAGCAACAGAGCCACGGCCAAAATAACGCTGGTCATCATAACCCCGAGATTCAGCGGAACGCTGATCAGAAAGCTCAAAGCTATTCCAAGAAGTGCCGAGTGAGCGAGAGTGTCGCCGAAATACGCCATTCTCCGCCATACCACAAAGCAACCCAGCGGTCCGGCGATCAGTGCCACACCTAGGCCACCAATGAGGGCGCGCCAGAAGAAATCGTTTAGAACGGCATCAATGATGGTCATGATGACATTCCCCATGACCGGTGGCTGAATCTGCGTGCTCGGCCCCGACTATGTTGCCATGCAGGTCGTGGCTGTGGTTGTGATGGTGGTGATACACGGCTAAGGATTCGGCCACCGGCCGGCCGAAGGTTTCAATAAACGCCGGGTCGTGTGAGATGTCTGCGGGAGATCCACTGCAGCATATATGTTGATTTAAGCAGATAACCTTGTCGGTGGCTGCCATAACCAGGTGCAGATCGTGGGAAATCATGATGACGCCACAGTTTAGCTCGTCCCTTAACTGGCGAATTAGATCGTAAAGCGCGGCTTGGCCGTTGATATCAACGCCTTGGGCCGGCTCATCGAGCACCAGCAGATCCGGTTTCCGCGCGAGTGCTCTGGCGAGCAGAAGGCGTTGCTGCTCGCCTCCGGAAAGATGGTGTACTGAGGCGCTGAGCAGATGGCCAACACCGGTTCTTGCCAGCGCAGAGGTGCACTCAGCCAGCGGTCGGCCACTGAGTAGCATGAAGCGTTTAACGCTCAGCGGTAGCGTTGATTCAAGGCTCAAATCCTGGGGCACATACCCAATAATCAGGTTCTTGGCGCGTATTACGCGACCACTGGTCGCAGCCTGTATGCCCAGCACGGATTTGATCAATGTGGTTTTACCCGCACCATTAGGGCCGATGATGGTGATGATATCACCCCGGTGCAGTGACAGATTTACCCGATCAACAACCGGGCGATCTTCAAAGCGAACGGTAAGGTTCTCGATGGCAACCAGTGCATCACTCATGGTGCGGTTCCGCGTGACAGCCGGGGCAAAGGCCGGCTACCTCTAGTGTGATGGCTTCGGTGCGAAATGCTTCGGCGCCAGCGGCATTGTGTATCGCCGTGGATACTGAGGTGTCGGTCAGCTCAAGAACATTGCCGCAGGCGCGACATATAAGAAACATCCCCGTGTGGTGCACGCCGGCGTGGGCGCAGCCAGTAAATGCGTTAAGCGACGCTATACGGTGTACCAGCCCGTGTTGCTGCAAAAAATCTAATGCTCGATATACCGTTGGCGGTGCAGCGTTGTGACCTTCTGAGGTAAGTTCTGCAAGCACATCGTAGGCCCCGAGAGGCTTATGAGATTGCCAAATCAGCTCCAACACCCGTTCACGAGTGGGTGTCAGGCGGGCGTTTTTCTGCTGACAGATTGCTCTGGCGTCTGCCAAAGCCTGGTTGACACAGGCGTCGTGATTATGAGGGCGGTACGGAAGCGCACGGGCGGACATGGTCGGGATCCTGCATTTGCAAAAGTGAAATATTATAACATTTGCAAGGATCCCACTGCCATGGGCCAAGACAATAACCTGGGTGTTGTGTTGGTCGTGTGATTTCAGGTTCTGCGCTTACACCCGCGATTCACCGGCGAGAGATTCCAGGTAGTCTAAGTTAGGGATCCAGGCAGCTTCGCCATCAACATCAACTTGCATGAGATCGGCAGGCCCATTTTCGCCATTCAGCTGTTTAAGGTGTTCTTCGGTAATACGAACTTGGCTCGGAATGCCCTGAGTAATCAGTGCCATGAACCGACGTTTTTTGTTGTTGTCGCTGATGGAGTTGAGCACCACAATTCGGCCACGGTTATCACCGGGTATTGAGAGATTCCCACCGTTAGCGGCGTCGTAGGATATAACGGGCAAGCTCAGCCCACGCCACTCCAAGTGACCGGCCAGCCAGTCTGGAGCCCCTGCGCCTGCGTCATTGCTGGCGTAATCCACCACTTCTGCAATGGATACGTTGGGTAGTAAAAGCTGCCGCCCGCCTACGGGAATCATAACGCAGGAGAGGGTTTGGCTGTTGTCATTCATTGCGTGTGTCCTCAGGCGGAGTCCCGTTTTTGCCGACCTTTCAGCAGGCAGGATTTTTCGATGGTGTTGATCAGTTCTCGAGCCAGTTGTTCGGGCGTACCGCAAAAACTGGCACAGCCTGTGGCTGCTACGGAATCTGGCATCGAGCTATTGCCACAACTGGTACTCTCCTGAACCCAGATCCGACTACCATAGGCTTTGAGTAAAGGCGCTGCAATCACGCCGTCGTTGCCCATGCCGGAAAACAGAATGGCATGGCAGCGTGCGCCGTAGTGATCCGCTGTATTCAGCAGAACCTGGTCAATAGAGGGGCCATAAGGCCCAGGCCAGGGGGTATCTTGTTCCGTAAGCACGCCAGTACTGTCGAATTTCCATTCGTGTTCAACAGGCATCAGTACGACATCGCCGTTCTTTACCCGGTAATGTTCTTCCGCATGCTGCAGCTTGTAATGAGCATGGCGGCCAAGTACCCGGGTGAGCACCCCGGCAAAATTCTCATCAATATGTTGGGCATATATAAAGCCCACAGGCAAACCTGGCGGCAGGCAGTCCAAAAATGCCTTTACGGCGGCCGGGCCACCTAACGAAGCGCACAATACCCAAACATCTTCTGCCACCGAATCTGGCGCTGCGGGTGTCAGCCAACGAGGCAGCTCAGACGATACCGGGTTTTCTGGCGCTTGTACTTCAAGTTCTTCAAGACTGACCTTTGAGTCCAGCTGCTCAAGATCCCCCAGCTGTTGTTCCAATTTGCCCAGAAGCCTTCGCTCCCAGCGGAAATAGTCCGGGCTGCCGGATGCGGGAGCCTGATCCAGCCCAAACAGAACCGGCGCCTCGGTGTTCTCCAAGAGATAGTCGAACAGAGCAGGGTGATCTGCTTCGTCCTCCAGAGTGACAAGCCAAAGCCTGGCCTCTGGAAACTCAGGATAACTCTGTAACCTTTGAGAATCACCGGAGAAGCAGACTTCCAGGTCGAACTTGGCGGCGGCTGCCTGCAGGCGATGTCTCTGCAGGACAACATCCGACACAATCCCGACCTGAGCCCGACCGTTAGGGCCGGCCATTACTGCTTACCGGTTAGCCGTTCAATGGTCTTCAGCAATTCGGTCTCCTGGAACGGTTTGCCGAGGTATTCGTTTACGCCAATCGCCAGTGCCCGCTCACGGTGCTTCTCACCGGTCCGCGACGTAATCATGCAGATAGGCATATCGCGCAGGTTATCGTCGTGCCGCACAAAGCTGGCTACTTCAAAGCCGTCCATGCGCGGCATCTCGATATCCAGCAACATGATATCCGGCTGATGATCCTGTAGTTGCGCAACCGCATCCAGGCCATCTTTTGCTGTGATAACCTCCATGCCGTTGCGCTCCAGCAGGCGGGAAGTAACCTTTCGGACCGTCACCGAATCGTCCACCACCATCACCACGGTAGCACGCTCTTCGTAGCGGGCGGATTCCCGTGCCTTCTCCAGATTCGCCAAGCGCTCGCGCTCAGACAAAATGTCGGAACGGATCATGGCGGGCAGATCGAGAATCACCACCACGTTACCGTCACCGAGAATGGTGGCGCCGGATACGCCGCGAACGGTACTGAACTGTGGGCCAAGGGATTTAACCACGATTTCCCGGCTGCCCATCAGGTTATCTACCTGTAGAGCCATGGGCTGCTCGGCACCGCGAACCAGAATCACCGGCAGCGGCAGGGCCTGGCCCTGAAGTTTGGGGTGGTGATCACTGTTCAACAGGCTGCCGAGATACTGCAGACGATATTCTTGGCCTGCGTATTCGTACATGGGTGCGTCTGGCTTGTAGTATTCTTCAAGCTCGTAGGTGCTCACCCGAACAATACCTTCGATGGTGTTTAGCGGGATGGCGTAGAAATCTTCGCCAGTGGACACCATCAGGGCGCGGTTTACCGACACGGTAAACGGCAAGCGCACGGTAAATACGGTGCCTCTGCCAAGCTGTGATTCGATGTCCAGGCTACCGCCGAGCTGTTTGATCTCGCTGGCGACCACGTCCATGCCCACGCCACGCCCGGAAATCTGGGTGACCTGCTGTGCGGTGGAGAATCCTGGCTGCAGGATAAACTGGAGAATCTCCCGTTCCGAGAGATCTTCATCTTCTCGCAGTAGGCCTTGGCGAATGGCTTTGTCCCGAATGACGGCAGAAGGAATACCGGCGCCGTCGTCGATCATACGAAGAACCACATCGCCGCCTTCGCGAGCTAGAGACAGAGTTACGTCGCCGGCTTCCGCCTTGCCGTTTTTCCGTCGATCAGCCGGGCTTTCAATGCCGTGGTCGATGGCGTTGCGCAACATGTGTTCCAGCGGCGCAATCATGCGCTCCAGGATGTTGCGATCCATTTCGCCTTCGGCATTGCGCACATCAAATTCAACTTTTTTGCCTAGTTCGCCGCTGATCTGGCGCACAATTCGACGCAGGCGCGGCACCATGGAGATAAACGGAATCATCCGGGTCTTCATCAGACCTTCCTGGAGCTCCGTATTGATGCGGGACTGCTGAACCAGCAGGGTTTCGGTATCCCGAACCCGGTCAGACAGGGTCTCGCGGAGATCTGCAAGGTCTGACGACGATTCGGTCAGAGCCCGCGACAACTGTTGAATAGACGAATACCTGTCCATTTCCAGTGGGTCGAAATCTTCACCGTAATCTGGGCCATGCTCTTTCTCTGCACTGAACAGAATCTGAGCTTCGGTTTCGATATCCATCCGGCGTAGCTGTTCACGCAAGCGCTCGATGGTTGCAGCCATTTCATCCAAGGTGTGGCCGAAGTCGCTACTTTGCTGCTCTAGTCGGCCACGGGTAATACTGGTTTCTCCCGCCAGGTTAACCAGATCGTCCAGCAGAGGTGCGGATACCCTAATGGTTTCCTGAGCTGCGGGAACTCGGTTGCGGGCTTTTGCTCGGGCAGGCTTGGGTGTTGGCTGCTCAACTGCCTCTACTGGTTGTTCGGGGGCTACTGTTGCCGATAACAGCTCGTTCGTCGGCTCCACGGCCGCGGCGCCGGAGTTGAAGCGTTCACTTATGCCTGAAACCAGAGCAATGATGCCGTCGTGATCTTCCGTAATAGCCTGCCACTGGCTGTCGTTAGGCGCGTTGCCACCCAGATCAATCAAGCGGGTTTCAAACGTGTGAGCTCTATCGCCCAGCAGAGTGAGTTGGGATAAGCGGGCTCCGCCTTTCAGCGTATGAAGCGCGCGCTGAGCTTCTTGATTGAAGTGGTTGTTGCCCGAATCTTTGCGCCAGTCATCAAGGAGCTGCTCCAGCTGATCCATGATTTCGCTGGCTTCTTCCAGGAATATTTCCAGAATCTCCGGATCGAGGGCTTCTTGATCTGCACTTGCCGTTTCTTCCGGTGACAAATCGCGCCGTTCAAGTTCGGGGTTCAGGGCGCTATTGAAGGCCGCAAGAAGTTCCGGATCGGCAATCAGCTCGTTGCCATGGGACAGCTCACTGAGCATGGATCTCAAATCGCCAAGGCCGCGACCACTGAGAGTCAGCAGAAGCTTCTGGTTACCCGGGTTAGATAGCAATGTATCCAGAGCACCGGACCAGGCTTCCGCGAGTTCCGCGATGGGGTCAACGTCGGACAGCCGTGCGCCACCTTTGAGGGTGTGCAGTTCCTGTTGCAACTGGGCAACGCCGTCCATTGCCTCGGGATCTTCGCGCCACTGATCGAGACACTCGCTGATGGCGTCGTGAATCTCGTGACCTTCATCCAGGAAGATGCTGGTGAGTTCGTCGTCGTTGGCCTCTATCGACGTGGGTTCTGGAAGCGACGTGGGGAGCTCGCTTTCCTCAGGCGTAGCGACTACAGATGCTGCTTCGCCGCGGATAATAGCCTCAACCTGATCCACCAGATCGCTCGCGGGTGGACAGGGCTTTTGGGTAGCAACCTGTTCAACCATCTGTGCAAGTCGGTCGTGACAGGCAAATAGCAGGTTGTTCATTGCACTGCTGGCTTCAAGCTGGCCTTCTGCCACCTTCTCGAACAAGTCTTCAAGTACGTGAGTCAGGTCGCCAATAGAATCGACTCCAGCCATACGTGCGCCACCCTTGAGGGTGTGGACGTCCCGTTGCAGTTCTGCGGCGACCGAACGATTAGACGGGTTCTCACTCCAGGTGTGCAGTGCACTGCCTGTTGAGTTGATCAGGTCGTAGGCTTCCTCAAGGAAGATGCCGATAAGTTCCGGATCCAGGTGGGAAAGGTAGGCTACATGCGCGTCTTCATCGGTCTCTGTCGCATCCTCAACCTCTGCCTCGGGCAATAAGTCTTCATCGGATACAGTGCCTTCCGGCTCGTCGGGCCCTGCCACATTTGTGACCGCCCGCAAGCTGGTAGTGTTATCCATGTATGCGCAGATTTCGCTGATCAGATCCGGTGCCGGGCGCGGAGGCTCTTTCGCGCCCATGCTGTCAACCATACCGGCAAGTCGGTCATGGCAACGGAACAGAAGATCTGAAAGCTCATCGTTAACGGACAGCCTCTGTTCGGTCAGCCCCTCGAATAGGTTTTCGAGCTCATGAGCCAAATCGCCCACCGATGGGATATCGGCGAGGCGCGCACCGCCTTTCAGAGTATGCAGATCCCGTTGCAGTAGGCGCAGGATATCCAGGTTTCCGGTAGCTTCGCTCCAGCTTTGCAGGGCCTCGGCCGTGCTGTCGATGAGATCGCAAGCTTCTTCAAGGAAAATTTCTGCGAGCTCTTCGTCCATCTCGCTGTCGGTGGTTTCGGTGTCAGAGTCCCCAGGGACTTCCTCCATTTCAGGCGTCTCAAGTTCATCCATGTCGAAGCTGAGGTCAATTTCTTCAAGGTCTTCGGTGAACTCTTGATCAAAGACGCTTGTTGCTTCGGCTTCTGGCCCGGAAATAGATTTTGTAAGCGCTTCGAGCTCGGAAACCAGCTCATCGCTGGACTCAATCGCCAGCCCCGCTGCAACCTGATCCATCATGTTGATCAGGTATTCATGGGCGCTGTCCATGGTTGCGAAGAACTGTTCATCTGGTGCTTCGTCCCGGGTGAGGGCCGCAGAGTAGACTTCTTGCAAAGCTTCTGACAAAGCAGCTACATCAGGCAGCCCAGCGTCGGACGCCGCATCGGTTAGCTGGGTAAGTTCCGCAGTGAGGCGATGGAGTGACCCTGGGTCCTGTGGGTTGTTGGCCCACTGAACAAGGATAAGATCCGCATCCAGAACAATGTCCAAGCCTTCATTCAGGAATAGCTGAAGCAGCTGAGAGGGCGCTGGTTGTTCACCGTCATGGTTTGTCTCTTCGTTAAAGGTGCGGAGCCTATCATTGGAAATATGTTCCAGTTTTTCCAGGAACGCTTCGGTGCCAGGTAACGACGTTTGTGGCTCTTGGCGTATCTGTGCCAATCCTTGTGTCAGGAAGTCGCAGGCGGATTCGATTAACGACAGCACCTCGGAGTCGGCGCGCAGGTTCTGGGCGCGAGATTCTTTGATGAAGCGTTCTAATGGGGCGATGATGGCCGCAATCGGGGCGATTCCCGCTGTGTGAGCACTGCCCTTAAGTGTATGCAAAGCCCGGGATAGGTTGTCACTATAAGAAACGCTAATTTTGTCGCTAGCAGACGCCAAAAACTCTCGAAGCGTCTGAAGGTGGGTCTCTGTTTCGCTCTCGAAGATATCCAGCAGCACTGGGTCAACGCTGCTCTCGTCCTCATCGTATTCTACTTCAGGCAGATCTATTGCGGCGGCGCCGGAAATATCGTGGGTTTCGGCGGCCGGCATCGTGCTGGCGTCAGGGATTTCACCGTTGGCTACGGCGGTTGCTCGGGCTTGAATGCTGGATGGATCAACGGAGGGCGACCGATGGTTTTCAAAGTCGCTGACCAGAGTCGGGAAAACACCAGTTGCCTCATCCAGCAGGCCGGCAATGTCGTCGTTCATGAAAATGCTGCCATCGATGACACGGTTCAGCATGTTTTCGATGGACCAAGCCAGCTCACCCACAATCAACGCACCGACCATGCGGCCGCTGCCTTTTAGGGTGTGGAATGCGCGGCGAACTTCTGAAAGAGCGCTGCGATCATCGTGCTGGCGAAGCAACATGGGCAAGTATTCCCGGATGGTATCCAGAACCTCGCCGGCTTCCTCGACAAAGATTTCGAGGATTTCATCGTCAATCAGATCGTCCTGCTGGTCACTGTCGGCTGCCTGTTCTGGCGCTGGCACTTCATCAGCGGTAGGTTCGTGAACCTGGGCTTCCGGAGCACCGGCTTGCTCACTATCGCTACGACGAGTGGTTGCCATCGCTTTCGCGCGCTCGATCAGCTCTGCTACATCACCGGTGGCCTGGCCATCGCGGAATTCATGAATCAGTAAAGGCATGCGTGCGTTAACGTCATCAACCAGCGAGAACAGATCGTCGTTTGGCTTGATGCTTTGATCAATTACCCGGTTGAGAAGGTTTTCTACAGACCAGGCTAATTCACTAAGGCTGTTGGCGCCAACAAGGCGCCCGCTGCCTTTGAGGGTATGGAACGCGCGGCGAACTTCGGTCAGTGCCGGGTGGTCGTCGTGGCTCTGGCGCAGGCGCGGGTAGAATTCGTGTATGGTCTGCAGAACCTCTTCGGCTTCTTCCACAAAGATGCCAAGAATTTCGTCGTCTAGCAGTTCTTCATCCGATTCTTTGGCTTCGGGCAGCTGTGTCGGGGCGTTGGTATTTGGTTCCAGCTCCTCAGCAACCATCGGTGCTATGACCGGGACGTCTTCATCGGCAGATTCTGTGCCCCAAGTGGGTTCTTTCCCTACCGGGAAGCCAAGACGGGCGAGACTTTCTTCGGTAATCCGCAGAATGTCTTCGTTGCCACTGATGCCTTCAGCCAGGCGCTCCAGGTAGTACTCAATACTGGTAATCGCGTCGGCGAGGGTGTCCAGTTGTATCCAGTCGGGTACGTGCTTGTCGCTGAGCAGAACATCTGAAATGTAGCGCTCTGCTGAAGCCAGCATACTGGCCACTCGATCCAGTGGCACCAAACTTAAGCCGCCGCGGATGCTGTGGAGCAGGCCGGGGACATGCTCGACTTCTCGGGTGTCCCATTGGGATGCAATAAAGTTGATGACTGCAGACTTTACCTGCTCCAACGTGCTGCGGGATTCCCGCAGGAGTGCGCTGCTGGCCTCGCCGAGCTCGCGGGAGCCCTGATTAAGAGGCAAGTTGTCTCCGCTGTTTTCGGAACGTTCTGGTGGCCGATCACTGTCCAAACCAGCAAGGGTAGCTTCCACATAAAGCAGAGCCCCAGCGATGTCCATCAGGGTGCCGTCGTCGACCAGCTCGCTCTGTGCACTGAGCTTTTCGACCAGTTCAATGTGTTCTGTAATGATTTTTCGTGGAATTCCCAAACCCAGTACGGCAAGCGTGTTGCCCACTTGCACCATGCCGGGGAGAAGGTCCTCAAGCTCGCTGTTCTGGCTCAGTTCTGAGCGCACAAACAGATCCAGCTGGTCTTTCAGCTTGGCAAGCTCTTCATTGAGTGCACTGACAACCGAGTGAATTGCCTCACGACCTGGTCCAGAAACCCGGTTTCGTGCTGCGTCCACATCGTCTTCAGAGGGCAGGGCTTCTTCTAGCTGATATCGGCTGCGTAGTTCTCGAATTCGTTCGGAATTCAGATCCCGTGCCCGTGCAACATAATAAAGCAGGTGCTTTAGCAGGGCGTCGGGCGCTGGCTGCGCAAGAATATCCGCGTGTTCGTCAGTAAGACGGCGGATCTCGCTGTCGAGTTCCCGAAGGAGAGACTTTACCGCAGCGTTAACCGGGTTTGCTTTAGCCTGGAGCGTTTCTACGAAGGCCGCCGCAGCTGTCCAGAGCTCTCCACGGGGTGTTTTCTGGCAAAGGCGAGTCAGCCGGTGAATCACTTTTTGCAGATAAACGAATTGAGCGTCCAGGTCTTCTTCGCGAATGATGCCGGCAAGAGCAAATTGGTACATCTGGCGAAGCTTTCGAATATGACCAAGTACTTTGGGGTCTTGCAATCGCTGGGACACATTGCCTGCAACCTGCATGCGAGATGGGCCCAGATCAGGTTTAAACAGGGAGGTGTCTGAAAGCAGGGAATCGCCCCGTGCAGCCCTGAGGTCATTCAATAGCGGCAGCAGTACCATAGGGAAATCGTCCTGGCTGCTGGCCAAGTGTTCCAGGTACTGAGGAAGCTGCAAAATGGCCTGCATTAGGACATTAACGGCTTCGTCCACGCTGACGACGCTGTTATTCAGCACCGCTTGGGTGAGCTTTTCCATTTCTTCGGTCAGCAAAGCCGCACCGTAAAGCTCAACCATCTGCAGGGTGCCATGCACCTGATGGAGATAGTTCAGGCAGAAACGCAGGCGTGCAGTGTCGTCACGATTTTCGACATACGCCTCAAGCGCAAGCTGACCCTGAGTCAGCGTGTCCTGTATCTCGCCCCGAACCCAGTCGAGGGCGATGCTGTCATGGTTATTGCCCATAACCTCTCCGGTTATTCTTCGTCAGTCTGGCGCTTTATCCACGCCAGTACATGTTCCGAGGGTACCTTTTGCAGGCCTGGGGGCTGCCAATCGGTCAGCTCTCCCTGGCCCAGAACCAGTAGTCCCCCGGGCGCCAGCCGCTCTGCAAGTCGCCTGACAATGTCCCGCCTGCGCCAGCGACGGAAATAAATCAGCAA
>NZ_JBQDKB010000096.1:0-13230 GCF_052094685.1 Marinobacter sp. | reverse complement strand
ACTCAAGCACGCCGTAAATATCGCTTTCGCTCATGATGAGCAGCTCTTCACCGTCGACTTTTACGGTGTTGCCGGCATACTGGCCAAATACCACGGTGTCACCCGCTTTGACTGCCAAAGCACGAGTTTCGCCATTTTCCAGAACGCGACCGTTGCCAACAGCAACAACCTCACCCTGAGACGGCTTCTCTTTAGCGTTACCTGGCAGCACGATGCCACCTGCGGTTTTCTCTTCTTCTTCCTTGCGGCGTACAACGACACGATCGTGTAGCGGACGAATCTTCATTGCTCGGCTTCTCCAATAGTCAGATTAATGTGGCAATGACTTTGCTGTTGATGGTCGAATTGTTGTTTCAATCCGACAAAATTGCCCGGCTTATAACCCGCTGTTTTCCAGCAGATATCAGCCTGCGGCGAACTTGTGAATCCTATGTGGGGCTGGCACCGGGGTTTTCAACACTCGCTCCGATAATTTTTTCACTTTTTATCAAGGCGGTCGTAGTCAGTTTTAGTCTCATCTCGGTATTCCCCTTCAATAATGTCGCCGCTGCCATCGCGATCAAACGGGCGCTGCTGACCAAAGGGATCATTCCGATCACCAAAAGGATCTTGCCCAAACGGGCTCTGGCTACCACCGGCACGAAAATAGAAGCCCCCACTCTTGCTTGAAGCCACCATACGCTTCAGCGCCAATGCAGATAGCCAATAGCGGGTAAACGGAATAAGGCAAAGAAAACCGACAGTATCGGTAATGAATCCCGGAGTGATCAAAAGCACACCGCCAACAGCCAGGATCAGCCCTTCGGCTACTTCTTTGGCAGGCAGTTCACCGCTGCTCAAACGTTGATTAGCCCTTAGCAACGTTGCCATACCTTGCTGGCGAAGCAGCCAAGCCCCGATAACGGCCGTTAACAGAACAAAGCCGATGGTGTTGAACACACCAATCATGCCGCCAACCTGAATGAGCACCGCCATTTCGGCAATCGGCATGATAATGAAAACAAACAATAATATAGACATCAGGGTCTCACGGTCTGGGTTTGGGCATTTCAAGGTCTGATATACTCGCGGCCTTTCAAATACCACCTTCTCACTAACTAAGGGCAAAACATGAAACTTCAAGATTCCGTGATTGCAATTACCGGCGGCGGCCAAGATCTGGGCCGTGCAATGGCTGAGTAACTGGCTGCCAAGTTTGTAAAATGGCTGAACACCTCGGTATATCCCGCGCCACCATCAACGCGCTTGAAAATGGCCGCTCAGGCGACATTGGCATTAAAAAAGTAATGAAGGTACTGGATTATCTAGGCAAGGAATTAGTCATTCGGGATAAGTCACCCTTCCCGACCCTTGAGCAGCTTAGGGATGAGCGATGAATCAGGCGTAATGCGGGTTAGGTATTTCAAGACACCCAAGAATTCGTATTCCGTTATCACGAGACAGCCCTCCCCGATCAGTTGATGGTACTTGAGCATCTACAAACGCTTACTGCCAACGAAACAGCCGCATAGCCACCCGGCCATTAACCACTTCCACACCCTCAGCCTGCAATAACCCAACCTGCTTGCAGTAAATCTCGGAGCCTTCCGGAAAGGCGATTTGGCCGTTGCTGCGGATAACCCGGTACCAGGGCACCGAGTGGCCCTTCGGAAGTTTGCCCAGGGCGCGGCCTATGTAACGGGCCTGGCGCCCGAGGCCGGCCATTTGTGCTACCTGGCCGTAACTTGCAACTTTCCCTGGCGGGATTGCGAGCACCACCTGCCAGATTTTTTGGTCTTTACACGGTTCCGTTGGTTGCTCCATAACGCCTACCCGCTTGTTGTTTGTGCAACGTCTGAGTTGGCGCTACCCGAGTGATCGGGTGCCAGCGAGTCCAATCGCTCGCCCTGGCGAATCAGAAACAACGCCAGCAGAATGGCGGGGATACCCATCAGGCCGGCCACGAGGAAAAACTCCCCATAGCCAAAACCCGACACAACCATGCCAGAGAAGCCGCCTAAGAACTTCCCGGGCAGCGTCATTAGAGAGCTGAACAACGCGTACTGTGTGGCGGTAAATGAGGCACTGGTCATGCTGGAAAGCCACGCAATCAGCGCCACATTGGCAATACCGCCGCTGAGATTATCGGCGCTTACCACCGCGGCCAGCGTTGCGAGGTTCGGTGGGTACTGAGCCAAGAACACAAACAGCAAATTCGTAGCGGCCGTCATAATGGCACCCGCCAGCAAGATCTTTCTCGTGCCGTAGCGTACAACCAGAACCCCACCGGCCAGGGAGCCTGCAATCGTCATGAAGAACCCGAAAATCTTGGTCACATCCGCCACCTGAGTTTTACTGAAACCCATAAAATCCAGATAGAACGGATTGGCCATCACGCCCATGGCTATATCAGAAATACGATACACCGCCACCATCAGCAGAATCGCAATGGAAAGCTCTTTATAACGGTAGAAGAAGTCCAGAAAAGGCCCGGCTATGGCGGCGTAAAACCAGCCAACAAAGCGAGCCACTCGAGGGCCGAGATGGGTGCGTTTGGCGGCTTCGCGCTCAATTTTGTGTGCAATATCCTGCGCAGCAGAAAAGTGATTTACCTTTGGTTCACGCACAACCAGCACGGTTAATGCACCCACACCCACCAGCGCTGCCATTACCTCGTAGGAAACCTGCCAGGACCAGAACTCCGCCAGATACAAAGCACCTGCACCCGCCACCAGCAACGCCAGCCGATACCCAAAGATATAGGTGGCGGCCAAGGCCGCCTGAAGCCGCTCTTCAGCAATCTCAATGCGGTAGGCATCAATGGCCACATCCTGAGTTGCCGAGGAAAACGCCACCAGCAGGCCACACAAGGCCATGGTTTCCGGTACAGCGATGGCATCCACATTAGCCATCAGATAAAGGCCTGTAGCAATGCCCACCTGTGCCAACAATATCCAGCTTCTGCGCTTACCTAGCAGCCGATCCAGTACCGGTAGCTTTAATCGATCCACCACAGGCGCCCAGAACACCTTGATGGAATAGGTAATCCCCAGCCAGCTGAAGAACCCAATGGTTGCGGTTTCCACACCAACATCCGCAAGACGGGCGTTCAGCGTGGAAAAAACCAACAAAAACGGCAACCCAGCAGAAAAGCCGAGAAACAGCAGAGCAATCACCTGCCAGCGAGTGTAGGTGTATAGCGTGTCCCGGATCAGGGCCAGGCGAGTGCCGGTTGAAATGGTGGAGCCTCCGAATCAGTCGCGGAAATTATTGAACTGCAGAGGTATTTCCAGCTCGGTCTCACGCAGCAAGGCCATCGCGGTTTGCAGATCGTCCCGTTTCTTACCGGTTACCCTAACCTTGTCGCCCTGAATACTGGCCTGCACCTTCAGCTTGGCATCCTTGATCAGCTTCACAACCTTCTTGGCCATGTCGGTTTCAATGCCCTGCCTCAGTTTCAAATGCTGCTTTACAAGTTTACCGGCTTTGCTGTCGCCGTCTTCTTCCAGGGCACGGCTATCGATGTTGCGCTTGGCGAAAGTCATCCGCAGCATATCCATAAGTTGCTCAAGCTGAAATTCCTGAGGCGCGCTGATGGTAATGCCCTTGTCGTCCAGTTCAACATCCGCGTCTACGTTTTTAAAATCCCAGCGGTTGCCAAGATCCCGCTTGGTTTGATCCACCGCGTTGGTCACTTCGTGCATATCAATTTCAGAAACTATGTCAAAAGACGGCATGGTCGTTATTCTCCAGAAGCTGTAGCGAGTATACTCTGTACTTGAAAATTAAGGGCCAAGCATACCAAGCCCGGGAATTCCCCGCATCTGACAATGGACTGATAAAAGTAGGTAACAATGCCAAACCTAGATCTCCCCATCCTTGTAGTAGACGACGCAAAATTCAGCAGTATGGTAGTTGGCCGCACCCTACGAAATGCCGGATATCGCGACGTGCGCATCGCCAACGACGCCCTGGCGGCACTCAAACTGATAGAACAGCGCCCAGTGAGTGTGCTGATAGCAGACTGGCTGATGCCCGACATGGACGGTTTACAGCTAACCGACCAAGTGCGCCAACAGGATGAGCAGAACAACCACTACACCTATGTGATTCTGCTAACCGCCCGGGAGAGCGTAGAGGCCCTGGCAGAAGCATTCGACCGGGGCGTGGACGATTTTATCTACAAGTCCGACATGACCAAACAGCTAATCCCCAGAATTTTTGCTGCAGATCGCATGGCAGACCGCCAAAACACGCTACTGCGCGCCAATGCCCTGCTCATCGAGAACAACCGAGAACTGGAATCCAGCAACATCATCGATCTGGAAACCGGGCTGTGCAACAGCCGCTATGGTCGCGACCGCCTCACCAAAATGCTGCGCCATGCAGAATCCCGGGGAGGCGCATCGGCGTACGTGCTGTGCGGCATTCGCAACTGGCAAGAGTTGAAGCGCAAGCACCCGCCCACGGTGATGACCGAGCTGGCAGTAGGCATTGCCCGCAGGCTCAACGCCCTGGTTCGACCTATCGATGTTCTGTGCCGTTTGGGAGACAATCAGTTCGCACTCATTGCCTATTTTCCGAACAGCGATCACTGCACAACCACCGCTTTTCGACGGGTTTTTGATGGCATTAACCACAAGGCCCTGAAAACCACGGCCGGGTATATTTCTGTAGAGGCCGGCATGGTGCTTTGCAAAGCCGATGCCCAGAATGGCACGCCATCTATTAAGGATATGGAGCGGGCAGCCGTACATGGGCTGGTAGATGCCTATGAAACGCGGCGGTTTACCGAAACCGCACCAGAGATCGGCGCCAGCGCCTAACGCCAAAAACAATCCGTAACACTGCGACACACATCACGCACAGACATAGTCAAGCGAAAGCCCTATTCTGAAATTGTGGATTTAAGCAGTATCCCCCATGGCGGAGGAGCCGTGTTGTACCTCCGCCGTCAAATGGGAAATCCATCGAACTAACGAATTTTCAGGCACTTTCGTTGTTCCTTTTTTAGGCCAGCATATTCGCTGGCCTTTTTGTTTTTTTGCGCCCAGCAAACCCTTCGCCTTAAGCCGTTCGGCACAACTTCCGTTATACTCCAGTAATAATTTCTAAAAACTGTGCTGTAATCATGAAAGATCTTGGAACCGCCTCCATCGCCGCGCTTCGACAATACGTTCGCGCTTCTGAATCTTCAGGTGCCGATACCTCTGCTCTTTTTACAAAAACAGGCCTGCCCCCCACCATTCTGGATTCCGACGACGGCCGAATAAACGGCGAGCAGTTCCAGCGCTTCATCCACTTACTCTGCGAACACACCAGTAACCCAATCCTTGGGCTAGAAACCGGTGACTTCGTGCAGCCAGGTTCCTACAGCGTACTGGGCTACATCACCATGAGTTGCGCCACCCTGGGTGAAGCCGTGGCGCGCATTGCGCCGTTTGAAAAACTGGTGGGCGACATGGGAACAACCGAGCTTGCCATGACACAGGGCTCAATCAAGCTAACCTGGCACTGCAACTACAACAACCCCATAGTAAGGCCACAAGTGGTCGATAACGTATTCGCCTCCTGGGTTACCTACGCCCGCTGGCTAGCAGACGACACCGCCGCGTCCCCCACCAGCGTACACCTGAAGCGAGAATCCCCCGGCGCCGAACTGGAACAGGCCTACCGCCAGCGCTGGAACTGCCCCGTACAATTTGACGCAAACGAAGACTCTATTACGCTGAAGCAGGAGCTGCTGAATACGCGCCTACGCCAGCCAGACCCCATGCTGCGCAAAACGCTGGAGGCGCACGCCCTAACCCAGCTAGCCTCATTAGACACAGATACAGACCTCACCTCACAGGTAAAACACAGCATTCAGCAGCAACTGATGCACGGCATAACCCGGCAAGACATGGTGGCGGAAGATTTAGGAATAACCAGCCGCACTCTGCAGCGGAAACTGAGCCAGGAAGGGGTTTCGTATCAAAAGCTACTGGATGAGGTTCGCCAGAAAATGGCAGAGGATTATTTGCTGAACAGTGACCTGGCGATTCCAGACATTGCCTTGCGGCTGGGCTACAGCGAAACCACATCGTTTCACCGTAAATTCAAAGCAGTAACAGGAAAGACGCCCGGAGAGTTCCGGGCGCCTAAAGCCTGATCTTATAACTTGCGCCCTTTGCCAGCGGCAATACGCAAACGAAGAGCATTCAGCTTAATAAAGCCTTCCGCGTCTTTCTGATCATACGCGCCGTGATCTTCCTCAAACGTTGCGATGGTCTCATCGAACAGTGAATCGTCAGATTTACGGCCAACCACATCCACGTTGCCTTTATACAGCTTCAAACGAACCGTACCATTCACGTATTCCTGAGTCTGATCAATCAGCGCCTGCAAAGCTTCGCGCTCCGGCGACCACCAGTAGCCGTTATAAATAACCTCGGCATAGCGCGGCATCAGGCTGTCTTTCAGGTGCGCCACTTCACGATCCAGCGTAAGCGACTCGATAGCACGGTGCCCACGCAGCATGATGGTGCCGCCTGGTGTTTCGTAACAGCCACGGGACTTCATGCCCACGTAACGGTTCTCAACAATATCCAAGCGACCAATGCCGTTATCGCCGCCAACCTTGTTCAGGTGTTCCAGCACTTCGTGTGCCTTCATTTCCTGGCCATCAACGGCAACAATGTCGCCCTTGCTGTAGGTAAGCTCAATATACGTCGGCTTATCGGGTGCAGCTTCCGGAGACACACTCCAACGCCACATCTCTTCCTCGGCTTCCGCCCAGGGATCTTCCAGATTCATGCCTTCGTAAGAAATATGCAGCAGGTTGGCATCCATGGAGTAAGGCGATTTGCCCTTCTTCATCTCTACCGGAATGTCGCGCTCTGCACAGTAGGCAAGCAGCTTTTCACGGGAGTTCAGATCCCACTCACGCCAAGGCGCAATAACCTGCACACCCGGCTTGAGCGCATAAGCGCCCAACTCAAAACGCACCTGATCATTACCCTTGCCAGTCGCACCATGGGAAATAGCGTCCGCACCGGTTTGGTTGGCAATATCAATCAAACGCTTAGCAATCAAAGGGCGAGCGATAGACGTACCCAGCAGGTACTCACCTTCATAAACCGTGTTCGCACGGAACATCGGGAATACATAATCGCGCACAAACTCCTCGCGCAAGTCCTCGATGTAAATTTCCTTAACGCCCAACGCCTCGGCCTTCGCCCGCGCCGGCTCAACTTCCTCGCCCTGGCCGATGTCGGCGGTAAAGGTTACCACCTCACAGTTATAGGTATCCTGCAACCACCGAACAATAACGGAAGTATCCAGGCCACCAGAATAGGCCAGAACGACCTTTTTGATATCAGACATGTCTGTGCTCCAGACTGAACAGAATGGATGTATTGAAAAGAAGGGGCGTATTGTACGGGAGTGCGGGGGAGTTGGCTATTGACTGTTATCGCAGCGTAAATACAATGTATGGATGATGAAATTCGAATGGAATCGTACCAAAGCTGCGTCCAATGAAATAAAGCATGGAGTTAGCTTTAATGAGGCGCAAACCGTCTTCTTCGATGAGTTCGCCACTCAGTTTTTCGATGGTGAAAACTCAGAACACGAGGACAGATTTCTTATGCTGGGCACAAGCGCTCTAGGACGACTTTTGCTTGTTTGTCATTGTGAGCGCAAAGGAGGCAACGTAATCAGGATAATTTCAGCAAGGAAGGCAACCGCAACAGAACGCACTCATTACCATGGTGGCCTCTCATGAAAGCAGAATACGATCTATCCAAAATGAAATCGCGGCCAAACCCCTATGCCGCAAAACTCAAAAAGCCTGTAACCATGCGATTAGGGGGGGATGTGCTGGATTACTTCAAAGAAATGGCCGAAAAAACCGGCGTGCCATACCAAACCCTGATCAATCTGTATTTGAGGGACTGTATGGCCAACAAGCGGGAGATTGATATTCGCTGGGACTGACACACCAACCCCAGACGACTTCGGCCAGGCTCTGAAGGGAGGGGCGCCCCCTCTCCCGCCAAGGGCTTTACTGCACTACCTGCAGGCCTTGGCGTAATCCTTCAGGCTTCGGATGTATAGCCCCTCACCTTGCGGGATAGAGCCCGAGAGAGAGGGGGAGAAGTTAAAGCCTTAACCAACCTGAGCCGACTGGCTCACAGCTTCTTCACGAATGCCATCCCAGCCACCTTTAATAGAGCGCAGCAAATCCGCTACCTCATCCAGCTTAGCTACATCATTCCTGGCGTTAGCTTCAAACAGCGTGCGCTCCATATAATCATACAAACCTTCAAGGCGCGCCGCCAAATCACCGCCTTTCTCAAAATCCAGAAAGCTGCGCAGTCCGCCGACTATCTCGATGGCTTTGGTGATCAGTTTACCTTTCCCTTCATAATCCTTGGCCTGCATGCGAGCTTTGGCCATATTGATCCGCTCCAGCGCGCCGTTATACAGCAACTGAATCAGCCGATGGGGATCGGCATCGGTGATGCTGGTCTGGGTATTTACGCGCTGATAAGCCTGTAAGCCATTCATAATTAACCTCGTTACTTACTGTTCTGTGGCGCCAGCGCTTCAAGCTGCTGGGTCACATAATCCCGGGTATTGTTGAGCTGGGAAATCAGCGAATCGGCGGCAGTGAACTGCTTCACCAAACGCTCACGATAAGACTCAATGCGTATATCCAGCTTAACCTGACTTTCCTGAATCTTTTCCAGTTCGAGATTAAGACTGTTGGTGCGGGATTCAAGCTTGCCTTCAGCACCCACAAAGCTGTTGACCAAATCAACTGTGCTTTTGCCAAGCCCCTGCACAAAATTGAGAGATCCACGGTCGCCGACCTGGTCGCCCAGAACACGCACCTGCAAACCGGAGGCTGGGCCACTGTCGCTGCCCAGATACAACACCTGGCCATCGCCCTTGGCTACTTGGCCACCAATAGTGCCAGCTATATCCTGGCCTGTAGTTTCGCTTGCAGCAGAAAGGCCAAGGGCATCACCGTTTTCCATAGAAGTGATATTGACGCTGGACTCAGAACCATATTTACCGGAGGTAAACGTGAGCTTATTATCGCTATCCAGCCCCACCTGCACAGATTCACCAGAGGCGGCCAAGCCCGCGTTAACGCCGCTATCCAGTTGCGCCTGAATATCAGCCACCAGCGCCTCGCGAGAAACGCTCGCCCCCTGGGTAAGCTTAAAATTCATCGAAATGTCGCGATTAATCTCCAGTGTAAACTCGTCATTGCTGTCATCTATCGTGACCGTTCCCGCTACTCCAGAATCGCCAATCAACTTACCCTGTGTGGCCGCTTGAGTAACGTTGATATCGTATTTGCCCGCCTGGGTATTGGTGCCGCTACGCACAAACTCAACTTGGCTATCGGAAGCTCTGCCCTGCTCTGCAAACAGCGCCGTAACATCGTCTGGGTTGTTCTTTAGTTGAGTTTCAAATTCTTCGCGGTCGAATTCCAAGGCACCCGTTTTGGGATCAGTGGAAATACCCACATCGGCCAAGCTACGTACGTTGGCATCTTCCAAGCCTGGCACTACGCCGGTAAGCACTTGGCGCAGCTGACTTTGAAGTGCGCGCACAGTGCTATCACCCGTAAGCAAACTGCCCACACCGGCGTCACTGTTGAACCCAGCCAAGCCATCAATGGTGGACTGCAACGCGTTGAACTTATCAACAAAGCCCTGAACCCGATCCGTAACCGCACCCACATCCTGGCTGACCTTTACGGTAGATGTACCAATCTCTTTAATGTCAAAAGACAAGCCATCAATCACATTCTCAAAGCTGTTGGATGAGCGAGTAACTTCAATGCCGTTTATCTCCATTACAGCATCACTCGCGGTAATGGTTTCCTTCATATCCGGATTAGCGGTAGGGTCTGTCGCATCAAACGCAAAGCGCGCCAAACCTTCTGCACCGGCCTCTTCGGTGGCTGAAATGCTCACCGCGTTGGCAGTACCTGTATCGTCTGCCGACATCACCAGTTGATAACCACTACCGGTATCAATGATACCCGCAGACACACCCGCGTTCGCCTCGTTAATGGCATCTGCCATGCCTTGCAGCGTATTGTTGCTGGAATCGATGGTGATATCTTTTACTTTTCCACCCACCGACAATTGCAACGTGCCCTGCCCCACACTGGCGCTATCTTTATCCACAAACACAGCCTGGGAGGCCAGCGCTTGGGCAGAAGCCAAGCTAGTAACATCCAAACTGTAGCTGCCGCGGCTGGCTTTGGTGCTGTCTACAGACACACCGATGTTTTCATTAGACGAAATGGCCGAGAACGCCTTCAAGTTGTCTGCAGAACTCAATTGGCGCATAGGCAGCCGCAGCTCAGTAATGGCACTGCGCAGCTTGCCATAGGCAGACAACAAAGCCTCTGACTGCTGGGTTTTCTGGGTTAGCCGGTTTTCAGTGGGTGCGCGCTCTGCCGCAACCAACTGATCCACCAGATCAGACGTCAACACGCCAGACCCAATTCCCAATGAAGAAATACCTGCCATACCGATGCCTCCTTGAAGGGGCCAATCACTCTATAATTCGTTTAACGGCCACAAGCGGCAAAACTTTGCCTCTTTCGACTGCCAATTTGTAACACAGCGTAATGCTGTTCACTAACCCCCAAAACCCAAAACACCGCCAGCCCCCTCCCGGGAACAGCGGTGCTGAACAACCATTGCCAACATCAAATCAAAAGCGGCAATTATTCACACTTTTCAAACCTTGATGTTAAACAACGTCAGCGGCTCATCCTGCTGCAATTTCTCTGCCAACCTTAATGCCACATCATCAGGCATCTGCCGAACAACTTCCTGGGTTTCCTGATCCACCACACGAACGATGGTCTGCCCCGAATCGTTATCCACTTCAAACTGCAGATCTCTCTGAACGTTCTGAACGTGATCGTTCAATTGCGAAACCGCATCATCTAGCTCTTCCCGTTGCGCTTCATTTTGCTTCTGTAGCTGTTCAGCTTTCGAAACATTCTGAGCCTGGGAAGCCGTCTGATTCGGCACTACTCGCTCAACTGCTGAAGAAGCCAGTCCAGAGGCACTTTTGCCTTCGGCCTGAGATGACGACATTGCCTTGGCTGGAGCCTGGTCACTGGCGCGCACCAATTTCAAGCTCGGGCTATTCAGGTTAACGTCATTCATAGCTCACCTCACTATGCTTAAACGGCGTAAAACCGGAACCCGAAGGCTCCGGCTGTTACCGCTAGACCCTTACTGCAGGAGGGACAATACCTGCTGCGGACGGGCATTGGCTTGTGACAGCACCGAGATGCCCGCCTGCTGTAGTACCTGAGACTTTGCCAGATTGGCTGTTTCCGCCGCGAAGTCAGCGTCCAGGATACGGCTATTGGAGGCGCTGAGATTCTCTACAGAAGTGCTCAGGTTTGCGATGGTGGACTCGAAACGGTTTTGCAATGCACCGAGAGACGCTCGAGCCGAGTTAACAGTATCCAAAGCTGCGTCAACCGAATTCAAAGCCTTTTCAGATCCGCTAGGCGTAGAGATGTCTATCGCATTTAGAGCCGTACCGGTAACGCCAATGCTTTGACCGCCCGGGTTAAAAGCTCCCGCGAAAGTCACATCACTAGTCACACCTGTCGGAGCCTTGTAGTCAATATTAATTGATGCTCCCTGCGTGCCATTAGCCCCAAGCCCAAAACCTGCCGCTGTAGCACCTGTGGCTGTGCCCTCAGCAAATGCGGTGGTAATGTTGCGACCATCTATAGCCTGCAGGTCAATCACACCACCATTATTTACAGCTTTGACGCCCGTTGCTGCGGAAGCGTTATTAATGGAAGATATCGCAGTTTCAAGACGCTCTGCATTACTAGTAGATTGTGTTGTTGCGATATCAACTTCTACACCGTTGATGGTAAATACCGCGGCGCCATCTTGTGTTACCGTCGCCGAGGCCTGAGTGGCTCCTGCTTTCGTAGTTTCATTGGCGGAAGCGGTCAACCCTCCTACACCTAGCTCATTAATCCCTGACGCTAAGTCTTTGGCGTCATTAGCCGTTGAGAATGTGTGTGTAACACCATCAACAACAATGCTTTGAGAGAGCACGGCATCGGCCGCTGTCCCTATAGACTCACCTTCCAGCGAAAAGCCGGCATAACTACCTAGAGAAGAACTTCTGGCACTATCAATTTTCTCAATCGATATTTTTTCGCCAACATTGGCGCCAACCTGGAAGCTTTGAGCCTTGAAGTCACCATCAAGCAGCTTGATGCCATTAAAAGCAGTCTGCGTGGCAACCCGGTCTACTTCTTCTACAAGCTGTGTAACTTCTGCCTGCAGCGCCTCACGGTCAGACTTGGAGTTCGTTGCGTTGGCAGACTGAACCGACAGCTCACGAATCCGCTGAAGGTTGTTGGTGATCTCATCCAAAGCCCCTTCAGCCGTCTGCGCCAAAGATATGCCATCGTTAGCATTTCTAGTGGCTACGTTTAGACCACTAATCTGAGCCTGAAAACGCGTAGAAATCGCGAGGCCAGCGGCATCGTCTTTGGCCGAGTTGATACGCAAGCCGGAAGACAAACGCTGAAGAGCCTGATCGTTCATGCTCTGAGACTTGCCCAACTGGTTCTGAGCGTTCAATGAAGCGACGTTAGTGTTAATACCGAGAGCCATATTGCTTCTCCTTCGACTTGATAGTCTTTATTTCATGGAAGAGGTCTGGCGTTCTCTTTTTTGGTTTGGAGCGCCGCCCTGTTACTTCACTTAACGGCACCCTTTGCGCTTCCTTTAGCAAAAAATATCAAGACTTTGTAAAGGAATGTAAAACTGACGAATTACCACTAAACCGCACACCACATCCCGTTAAGAGTCGCCTCTAACGAACTCGGTAATTACGCAACCGCCGTAGAACTCCCTTTCCACTCCTGAATAGGGGCAAGCTGGTGCTCCAGCAATACATCTTCGGTGATCAACAGGATCACGCCCTTTTGCCTTATCAACTCTGTGGTGTTTGCGATACGGGCTGTCGTTTTGAGCCTATTAATGTCATCTGTAATTTCCCGATCTTTTCAGGAAAGACTCCATATCTTACATACTTAACACTGTATATATATACAGCTATCAGGATTTATGCCATTCTTTATACCTATCCATAAGCACAAAATCTGTCCGTCTATAGCACCAAGTGGTACAGTGTTAGTGGCCAATTAAAGTGACCCACTACTGGCCATTAATTTTGACCCACCTC
>NZ_JBQDKB010000095.1:0-13370 GCF_052094685.1 Marinobacter sp. | reverse complement strand
CGACAAGGGCAATTACTGGGGTCATAATGGTTCGCTATACAGTCGTTTTAGGCTCAGCGTGCGGCTGGGCGTTGAAGGAGTGCGGATCAGTTCCGCTCCTTCAGTTTGAATACAGACAGTTCACCGCCGTTTCCGAAAACCATCAGGTTTCCGTTGGCCGTGCGCTGTAATGGAACCCGCAGGCCATCACTGTCATAACGTTGCTGGCCGACGAGACTGCCATCTTCACTCGAAAGTACATGTAAGTAGCCTTCATAGTCGCCCACAACCAAGAAGTTTTCATAAACAGCCGGCTGGGTCAGTTGGCGCCAGGACAAGCGGTCCTGAAGCCATAGCTCTCTGCGATCTGAGCCTCGGTAGGCGACTACATCGCCGTTTGCGGAGGAAAGGAATATATTACCACCCCCAATCATCGGAGCATGCAGGCTGGAGGCCTTGCGGCTCCATATTTCCTGGCCGGTACGGATATCAATCAGAGCCAATTTTCCCTGATATCCCGAAACCATCACTGCGGAGTCGAGTACCAATGGCTGCCCCGCGATGTCTACTAGCCTTTCAAGCTCTGTGCGACCTTGGGGCTGTCCCACCTCGTATTGCCAAAGGGGCTGGCCAGCATCGGCTGACAACGCAATCAACTTGCCGTTGGAAAATGAAGCAAGCACAACATCGCCACCTACCAGTGGTGCTGCGGCTGCCCGCAAGGAAAGGGCCGGTACCACGCCATCGTACTGCCAGCGCTTCTCACCAGTCGCCGTATCAAAAGCAAGAACTCGACCGTCAGTGGTCTGGGTTACCACCAGCGCACCGTTTGACTGAGGCGCAGCCAAGGCTTCTGTGGGCAGCGCAGTACGCCACTGTTCCTTACCGTCTTCGCTCGAAAGTGCAACCAGATCAGCCTCACGGGTAACCAGATAGAGCTGGCTCCGATCTCCACCAACGCCGGCAAAGATCCGGTCTTCCAGGCTCCGCTTCCAGCGCAGCTCTCCAGTCTCGGCATTCACAGACACCAGCTCACCATCAGCAGACGCCGCGTACACGGTATCGCCGGCGTTCAATGGTGCCAGGTATAAAAAGTCGTCATCGTGCCCATCTCCGACAGACAAACTCCAGACTGTTTGGAACTGTACGGTGCTGTCCACTTCCGGAACCGGTGCCGGCTGCTCAAAAGTATCGGTAGTACTGCATCCGGACACACCCAGTGCGGCCACCAAGACCGAGAAAATACCAGCCTGAACCAGCCTGTTGCCAGTCAATCGCATCAAGCCTCCTCTCCAACACCAAGGTCAGACAGTTTCAGTTCCAGAATACCGCTACGGCCTTGCTGGTTCTGCTCACGAGCAGCCAAATAGGCATCACGGGCACCTGTCTCGTCGCCTTGGGCTAACAGGATATCGCCACGCAACTCCGAGAAGATTGCCGCAAACGCATCTGCGCTATCCACACTTCCTGCGCTGTCGATTGTCGCAAGTGCTTCGTCATAACGCTCAGCAGAGAACTGGGCGCGAGCAAGGCGATTACGTACCACAAGGGCCAGGGCTTTGTGCCCGTCGGCTTTTTCCAGCGCCCACTGAAGTGAATCAACGGCCGCTTCTGCATCGTTATCTTCAACTAACTGTTGGCGGGCAAGAACCAAGTTGCCGTATATCGCATAGGCGCTGTCGGTGTAATCATCGCGCAAGGTTTTGGCTACAAAGGCCACGGTCTCACCAGCGGTTTCATCCGCTTCGTTGCCTGAGGCTCCCAACAAAGTAGCGAACTGGTTAGCGGCTTCAGCTCGCTGCTGGTGCTGGTAGTTTTGCCAAGCTTGCCAGCCAAATACAATCGCTAGGGCGGCACCGATACCAATAAGCAGAGAACTGCCATTGCGCTTCCACCAGTCCTTAATCGCCTGTACCTGTTCTTCGTCGGTGTTCAGTTCCGCCATGTTGACTCCAATAATGTATTTTTAATTTTGTATTCGTGCGAATCAGTTCGCTAAGGCTTTCGCAAGCGTCGCGGCCAGATCACTCTGGGCCACACTGCTTTGATCTTCATCTGAACGCAGCGGCTTAAGGCTTGCCGTTGCATTCTCCAACTCATTATCGCCCAAGATCACAGCGTAACGGGCACCACTTCTATCGGCCTTTTTCATTTGGCTCTTGAAGCTGCCGCCGCCGCAATGGTTAACAATCACTCGGCCTGGAAGTTGGTTGCGCAAGGTCTCAGAAAGAGCCAGAGCTGGAGCAACAGCTGACTCACCCATAGCTGTTACATAGACATCCGCGTTGCTATTGGCCTCCTCGGGCACCAACCCTAGAGTATCCAACAGCAGAATTAGGCGCTCTAGCCCCATGGCAAAACCGACAGCCGTGGTTGGCCTACCGCCAAGTTGCTCTACCAAGCCATCGTATCGACCGCCTGCACAGATTGTTCCTTGGGCGCCGAGGCTGTCGGTGACCCACTCGAAAACCGTTTTACCATAATAATCGAGCCCACGGACAAGAGCCGGGTTAACCGTGTAGGCAATACCAGCCGCATCCAGCAGTTCTTTAAGGCGGGCAAAGTGCTCCCGTGATTCCTCATCAAGGTAATTTTCCAGGCGCGGTGCATCAACAAGTAGCTTGCGCGTCTCTGGATTTTTGCTATCCAGAATACGAAGCGGGTTTGTCTCAAGGCGTCGCTGGCTGTCGTCATCAAGCTGGGTTTTGTACTGCCCCAGATAGTCTACCAAAGCGCCGCGGAACTCTTTGCGTGCGGCCGATGAGCCGATAGAGTTAATTTCGAGGCGTGCATGAGTAGCCAAGCCTAGTTCTTGCCAAAGCCTAGCCGTTAGTATCAGCAGCTCCGCATCAATATCCGGGCCCTGAATACCAAAGCACTCGACACCAATCTGGTGGAACTGGCGATAACGCCCTTTTTGCGGACGTTCATGCCGAAACATAGGCCCGGTGTACCACAGCCGACGGGTCTGATTGAACAGCAGTCCGTGCTCTTCTGCGGCACGTACGCACCCAGCGGTACCTTCTGGCCGGAGAGTCAGGCTGTCACCATTGCGATCCGCAAAGGTGTACATTTCCTTTTCAACGATGTCCGTCACTTCACCGATGGAGCGTTTAAACAGATCTGTCTGCTCCACCACCGGCATACGGATTTCCTGATAGCCGTATTGCCGCAACACTTTGCGAGCGGTGGATTCAACAAACTGCCAGGTCGGTGTCTGCTCGGGCAGGATATCGTTCATCCCGCGTATTGCCTGAATCTTAGCCAATGTAAGCCCTTAATTTTCTCTGAATAGTCGTGCCAGACCGAGTTAGCCGATCACTTGTCTGAACGCGCAATAATGGCATCTTCGCGTTCTTTACGGCGTTTGACCTCTTCCCGGACGAGCCGTTCCAAGTCATCGGTAAGGGTGGCATTATCAAGTTTCTGGTTTGGCTTTCCGTCCCTGTAGAACAGGTTTTTTGGGCTGCCACCCGTCAGCCCGATATCCGCCACTTTGGCTTCACCGGGACCGTTTACAATACAACCGATAATGGCGACGTCTAAGGCCTCATTCACATCTTCAAGCCGCACTTCCAGATCATTCATGGTCTGAATGACATCAAAATTTTGGCGCGAACAGCTTGGGCAGGCAATGAAGTTAATGCCCCGGCTGCGCAACCTTAGGCTTTTGAGAATATCGAAACCTACTTTAATTTCCTGAACCGGATCTGCCGCCAGGGAAACGCGGACAGTATCGCCAATGCCGTCCATTAACAGCATCCCAAGCCCGATAGATGACTTTACGGTGCCGGAGCGGAGCCCGCCGGCTTCGGTAATACCAAGGTGCAGAGGCTGATCAATCTGAGAGGCGATTTTGCGATACGCATCAACTGTCATGAAGACTTCTGAAGCTTTCAGGCTGACTTTGAAATTTTGGAAATCGTGCCGATCCAGAATGTCGATATGGCGCATAGCCGACTCAACCAGTGCGTCAGCTGTCGGCTCTCCATATTTGCGCTGAAGTTCTTTCTCCAATGAACCGGCATTTACGCCGATACGCATAGGAATATTGCGATCACGGCATGCGCTAATCACCGCACTTACACGGTCTTCACGCCCAATATTGCCTGGGTTGATTCGCAAGCAATCGACACCTAACTCGGCTACGCGCAACGCGATCTTGTGGTCGAAATGGATATCTGCAACTAGAGGCAGTGACACCCGCTCGCGTATTTTTCCGAAAGCATCGGCTGCATCCATATCCGGCACTGACACCCTGACTATATCGGCACCGGCTTCTTGCAGGGCAGTGATCTGACCTACTGTGGCATCTACATCGCAGGTGTTGGTGTTGGTCATACTCTGCACCGCGATGGGTGCGCCTCCGCCAACGGGTACGTCCCCGACCATAATCTGGCGGGATTTGCGTCTTTTGATCGGGGATTCCTGTTTCATTTGCTTATGACCGAAATAGATAAATGCAAAAAAGTGTTCAGATAGTCAGTGTGAACTCAGATCGATTGTTCACCACCGGAAAGTCGCCCATGTCAACGGCCTCGCCCTGGAAGCGGATTGCCTTGACGGTATTTACGGCGCCAATAACCACTTTCAAGGGTGCTTCACCTGATATCTCGAGCCGCTCACCCGCCCTCTTCATTGAGCTTGCCAGGCGGTTTCCGGTCGCATCCCGAACCTGTACCCAGCAATCGCCGGCAAACACTATTTCCAGCTTGCCAGACACCGAAGCGGACTCTTCACTCACCGGTGACTGAGCCAGAGCAGGCTCAGTAATTTGGGCAACAACTGGCACCTGGTCTACTACTTCATTTTCCCTAACCTGCTCCGACGGAAGCTCAGCCGATGCTGGAACTTCAGCAGACGCTATGTCGGCAACATCGGCTTCAAGTTCATTGTTTGGGGCTGCCTGCACCTCTGCATTTTCGGGCAACGTCTCTTCAACGGTCTGCTGGTCAGTTTCTGCAGTCGTAGACTGCTCAACGCCAGCCTCCCCTAAACCGAGCTTCGGCATAACAAACATAACAACAAAAACAGCAACAAGAGCGATCGTAGCAACCAGAAGAAGCAGCTTGCCAATCCGGCGCTTTTTGCGCCTACGGCGCTCAATATCAACTAAGGGATTGGCTTCCAACTCACGTTCTTTTTGCAGTCGCCCTGGTTCGAGCTCGATATTCAGATCCGCAATAATCGCATCACCATCGACGCCAACCTGCTTCGCGTAGGCCCGGACGTAGCCCTTAACAAAGAGCTCGCTGTCGATCTGCCCGTAATCCCCGTTCTCTATGGCCAGGATAATACCGCTTCTCAAATGCTGCGCATCAGCAACCTGGGAAACACTCAACCCGTGCTTTTCCCTTGCTTGCTTCAGTTGCTGGCCAACGGTTTTATTCGTCACGGTTTGTTGGTTTTCATCACTTGTCATTAGAAATCAGCGCCTTGTATTGTTGGTACTCTACTGACTCCGGAAAATTGTTCTTCAACTGCAATACCAAGCTGGCTTCCTGGTTTTGATTTCCAAAGTATCGCGCAATACGAATGCCGGTGAACAGACTCTCGGGAGAGTGTCGCAGGCGTTCATTCCTCGCCATGATCTGCGTTAGCCGATCGTAATGGCGCGCAGCGCCAGCAATATCACCAGAATCCACCATAACCCGGGAAAGTGAAAGCAACGAGCGAGCGTCGCCGCGAGTCAATTCAGACGCACGACGGTAAGAGACAGCGGCTTCTTCCTGAAGCCCCAGACGTTCCTGTGTCATACCAAGATTGTAGAAAACGGACCCACGATCTTTATAATCGGTATCCTTGGAAGCTGCGCGAAACTGGTCGCGAGATTCTTCCATCCGCCCGTGGGAGTAAAGAAATGCACCGTAATACACCTTGGCACGGGTGTAACTGGAATCACTGGAAATTGCCTGCCTAAAGCTCTTTTCTGCAAGCTCCGCATCACCATCACTGTTGTAGATCAACCCGAATGCCGCAAGAGCCGGAGAGCTATCTGGCTCAAGCTCAAGTGCCCGATCCAGATGATGCCGTGCCCGCTCAGTATTGCCTTGGCCTATATAGGCCGTGGCCAGCTGAACGTAATTATCGACCGCTTTTTGCCGGTCAGCTTCACGGGAAAACCGGCTGTCTGTGGTGGTGACACACCCGGTAACAAGGAAAGCAACCAGCAAGGTTGCTACCGCAGCAACACGTCTATTTACCGATTTCATAGCCACAGATTGCATTCCTCGCGGGTTAAGCACTGCAAGCGTCCGCTTAGGGATTCACCTGCTGAACATTAATGTATCGCTGACTTCTACGGGTGCGGTCCTCTACCTGGCCAACCAGTTGGCCACAAGCAGCATCAATATCATCGCCACGGGGTGTTCTGATTGTCGCGATGTAACCAGCTTCGTTCAGCACAGCTTGAAAACGCCGGGTAGCGTTGGTGCTAGGCCGACGAAAATCACTTTCGGGGAACGGATTAAAGGGAATAAGATTGATCTTACATGGAAGATCCCGAAGCAGCTCAGCAAGCTCACGGGCATGCTCCGGTTTGTCGTTCATACCCTCAATAACCGTGTACTCAATCGTCGCTTTGCGCTTTTCAGGCAAGCGGCTGAAATAGCGTTTTGTTGCCGCCAGAAGCTCCGCAATCGGGTACTTCTTATTGAGCGGAACCAGCTTATTTCTCAACTCATCATTGGGGGCATGCAACGAAATGGCCAGTGAAACATCGGTAACTTCGGCAAGCTTATCAATGGCCGGCACAACGCCGGAAGTACTCAGCGTAACCCGGCGTTTCGATATGCCATATGCGAGGTCTTCCATCATCAGATTCATCGCATCCACAACATTGTCAAAGTTCATCAGAGGCTCTCCCATCCCCATCATGACAACGTTGGTGATTGGCCGATCAGGACCTGGCTCAAACGGCATAAACGCCTTGCGCGCAACCCATACCTGCCCAATAATTTCTGCAGCCGTCAGATTGCGGTTAAAGCCACGCTTGCCCGTCGAACAGAAGGTACAGTCAAGGGTACAACCGATTTGCGAGGAAACACACAACGTGCCCCGCTCGCCGTCTGGGATCAGTACAGTTTCAACACTGTTGCCGTTATCCATACGCATAACCCACTTACGGGTGCCGTCTTTTGACGTTTCGTCATAGACAACTTCGGGGCCACGAACCACAGCCACCTGCTTGAGCTTCTCCCTTAGGGATTTGCTCACATTAGTCATTTGATCGAAGTCATCCACGCCGCGTTGATGCATCCACTGCAGCAACTGAGTAGCGCGAAAACGCTTCTCTCCTAAGGTTTCAAAGTACGCCTCAAGTTTTTCTCTCGGCATCCCCAGAAGATTGGTTTTTTCAGCGGCCGCTGTCATTTTATAACCTCGATCAGATAACCAATGCGGGGGCTGCCGACGGCAACCCCCGACCAACGAAATCAGCCCCGTGGGCAGATTTCGTTGTCATTGAAAAAATAGGCAATTTCACGCTCCGCAGACTCTGCAGAATCAGAACCGTGAGCTGCGTTAGCATCGATTGATGTAGCGAAATCGGCGCGAATTGTTCCAGCTTCAGCTTCCTTCGGGTTGGTAGCACCCATCAGGTCACGATTTTTCAGGATAGCGCCTTCGCCTTCCAGAACCTGAACAACCACTGGGCCGGATGTCATAAATGCAACCAGATCGTTGAAGAACGGACGCTCTTTGTGCTCGGCGTAAAAGCCTTCCGCCTGTTCTTGGGTCAAGTGCATCATGCGTGAAGCAACGATGTTCAAGCCAGCCTTCTCAAAACGGCTATAGATTTCACCGATGACATTCTTTGCAACTGCATCGGGCTTGATAATGGAAAGCGTACGTTCGTTAGCCATAGTATTTCTCCGGTAGGGGTTGGGGTAAATAAATACGGGTAAATTTCAGGCCTGACATTATACGCAGTCAAAGGCCCACTGCCTACCGCACTGCACGAAGGCGAGTAACAACATCAACAATTTGCGCGCTGGCAAAGGCAATTTCTTCAACGGTTGTGTAGCGCCCGATTGAAAAACGCAGTGCCCGATTAGCCAACTCCTCACTCAACCCGATCCCACGGAGCACATACGACGGCTCAACAGCCGCAGAAGCACAGGCAGACCCTGAGGAAACAGCCAGGTCTCTGAGACCCAACATTAGAGATTCCGCATCCACACCTTCAACCGAAAGATTGACAATTCCCGGCACACGGCATGCTTCTGAGCCATTAAGAGTTATCCCCGGCAACTCACTCAAACCGCCCAAAAAAGATGCGCGCAACCCCTCCACTTGCTCGGCCTCGTTTTCAAGAGAAGCTTCTGCAATTGCAAACGCCTTACCCATGCCGACAATTTGGTGGGTTGGCAGGGTTCCGGATCGCATACCACGCTCATGACCGCCGCCATGAATCTGCGCCTCTATACGCACATCCGGAGAGCGCCGCACGTAAAGCGCCCCAACACCCTTGGGGCCGTATACTTTATGGCCCGAGAGAGACATTAAGTCGACAGGCATGACAGTCACATCAATGGGGAGCTTGCCAGCAGCCTGGGCGGCGTCCACATGAAACAAAATACCGCGACTGCGCAGCTCCGCGCCAATGGTAACGGTATCGGTCACGCAACCCAGCTCATTATTTACAAGCATCAAACTAACCAGAACGGTTTCCGGCCTAAGCGCGTCAAATACCTGCTCCGGTTGTATACGGCCGTCGCTGCCCGGCTCCAACCACGTAACGTCAGCACCCTGCTTCTCTAGCCACTTGCAGGTATCAACAACGGCCTTATGCTCAATTGTTGATGTAATTAGATGTGCATTGTCACGATCGGCTACCGCACCCTTAATAGCCAAGTTGTCGGATTCTGTTGCACCGGATGTCCAGACAATTTCGCGGGGATCAGCATGAATCAGACTTGCCACTTGGCTTCGAGCCAACTCCACAGCAGCTTCCGCTTGCCAGCCAAACCCGTGAGAGCGAGAGGCAGGATTGCCAAAAACGCCATCCGGAGTCAGGTATTTAATCATTTCATCAGCGACAGCTGGGTCAACGGGTGTCGTTGCCGCGTAATCGAGGTATACAGGCTTTTTCATAAAATACAGAGACTTGATTCAGGCGGGCGCCTGATCAATCAGACGCTCGGTATTAATCGTGTCAGAACCGCCTTCAGACTGACGTCGGTTCTGTCGGTCCGCAACCTGGCGGATTTCGTGTCTTTCCATCAAATCTCCGAGACTGATCCCGCTGAGAAATTGATGAATCTGATCACTCAGATCAGACCACAAATGATGAGTCAGGCATTTCTCACCGTTTTGGCAATCACCTTTATTACCGCACCGGGTCGTATCGAGGGATTCGCTAACCGCATCGACAACATCCGCGATATAAATATCGGCCGCACCACGGCTCAGATGGTATCCGCCGCCCGGCCCACGGATACTAGCCACCAATTCCCGGCGGCGAAGACGTGAGAAAAGCTGCTCCAGATAGGAAAGTGATATCTCCTGACGGGCTGAAATATCCGCAAGGGTCACCGGCCCCTGCCCCCCGTGGAGAGCAAGATCCAGCATCGCCGTAACGGCGTAGCGGCCTTTGGTAGTCAACTTCATGGCATCAGCCCCATGATGGGATTGAATCTCGGTATAAGAAGCCGAGTATGAATTGACCAAGTAATTCAGTCAAGTATTCAGCCGCGATCCTCGCTTTCGTCACGCACGCAATCAAAGTCGTTTTCATCCAGAACCGGCAAATCGCCGTTCTGATAGTCACTGTTAACCTTTCGAAGCGCCTGACACATGTTCTCCAGGCGCTCATCCACTGCATGCATATGATCAAGCAATGCCCGCACAGACCGGGCAACTGGGTCTGGCATTTCCTCAGTCACACCGTAGGCGTCAAAGCCCATACGCTCTTCCATTAGCTTGCGGCGTGCATCATCTTCCGTTTTTTGCCTGACAATAATCCGGCCTGGAATACCCACCACAGTGGCGCCAGCAGGAACGGCCTTGGTAACCACGGAGTTGGAACCAATTTTGGCACCCTCTCCCACCTCAAAAGGCCCTAGTATCTTTGCGCCCGCACCCACCACAACGCCGTCGCCAATAGTAGGGTGACGCTTGCCCTTGTTCCAGCTTGTCCCACCAAGGGTAACACCTTGATATAAGGTAACGTCGTCACCTATAACCGTGGTTTCGCCAATAACCACACCCATACCGTGATCAATAAAAAAGCGCCGACCAATGGTGGCTCCCGGATGTATTTCTATACCGGTAAACCACCGCGCCAGCGTGGAGATAGTCCGCGCCAGCCATTTGAGCCCAGCATTCCACAACCAGTGGGAAAACCGATGAATAAGCAGAGCATGGAGTCCTGGGTAGTTGGTCAGAACCTCAAAGGTGTTCCTGGCAGCAGGGTCCCGATGAAAAACGCTGTCGATATCTTCACGCAAATGCCTAAACATGGCCTTCTTCCCGTTCTGTTTCAGTACCGTCTTGCGCTGGCTTGGTATTTCCCCGTGTCCCTGCAGCCTTCTGCACGGCACTCAAAACCCCCCGCAAGATATTGATTTCCATTTGATCTAGCTTTGCCCGCTGAAACAGCCGACGCAAACGAGACATCAACTGCCTTGGATTGTCTCGGCGGTGGAAATCCACATCATGCAATGTTTGTTCAAGGTGGCCAAAAAAGCCTTCAACATCTCCCACTTTGGCGGGAGGCACATCCCAGCCTGCATCGCCAGGGGCAGTCATGGGGATCAAATTGGGACTACCCTCTCCACCTTCAAGGTTGCGCAGATACAGCATGCGCAATTCATAGCACATAATCTGGACAGCCATCGCCAAATTCAGTGAGCTGTAATCAGGGTTAGACGGAATATGAATATGGTAGTGACAACGATGAAGTTCATCATTGCTCAGCCCGTGATTCTCCCGCCCGAAAACCAAGGCTACCGGCCCAGCCTGGCTATTTTCAGCAGCAATTTCGGCCGCCTCTGGCGGCGGCACAACTGGCCAGGGTATTTTGCGCCCCCGGGCACTGGTACCCAGAACCATCACACAATCTTCCAATGCTTCATCCAGTGTTTGCACTACCTGAGCTCGATCGAGTATATCGGAGGCCCCCGCAGCGCGAGCGTATGATGCTTCATCAGGAAAAGAGTTCGGATTAACCAGCCATAGGTTAGCGAGCTTCATGTTTTTCATGGCCCGAGCAACGGCTCCGATATTCCCTGAATGGGAGGTCTCAACAAGGACGATCCGGATCTTATCCTGAAACGCGTCCGGCCCTTCCAGTGGCGGAGATGGTTTATGCATTGGCGGCTGGCCCAAGGTTATAAATTTAAGGGCGGCTATGATATCAGAAAGCAGCCACTTTCTGCGCCCCCGAAAAACCCCTGACATCGTGTTATCCGTGCTTTTCCTGAGTCAAAAAACATACAAGAGGGTTGATCTTTGCTATCATACCCGGCCTTCACACACCCGGATAACGATCACTCAGATGCAACCAGCTATTAAAATGGCCCTGCGCGTCGCGCGTCAGGGGTCGGATTACCTGAAAGCCCACTTCGAGCGCCAGGAGCCTACCGGAAAGGACGACGACGAACGTCGCCTCCAGTTGGACCGGGTCGAGCAATCCATTTACGACAACTTTGCCGAGCAACTCGAAAAAGCCTACAAAGATCACAGCATCGCGCCGCTTAACGAGGCAGACGCCGGAACCAGTGAAAAAAGCTGGCACATTTTCCCGGTTATGGGTCGCGAAAACTTCCTTAGAGGCATCCCTGAGTTCGCACTGGCTCTCGCGCAAAAGAAGAACAACCGCACGGAAAACCTTCTTCTGGTCAACCCGGTTACCGGCGAAGAATACTCAGCCAGCCGTGGCCGCGGGGCCGCATTGAACAGCCGCAGAGTAAGAGCGTCTGACATTAAACACGCCGAAAAAGCCGCGTTTGCAACTAACCTGCTTGATCAAGCACGTAAAAGCGACAACCCGCTTCTTTGGGGTGAAATGGCTGCGGTACTGGCCCAGAATTCCTCCATGTTCCGCACATCCGGCTGCGTTGTGCTTGATATTGCAAGGGTATCTGCAGGCCTTATGGATGCTGCGGTTATATTCCGCCCAGAAGCGGCGGATCTGGATCTTGGTGTAACCTTGGCGATGGAGTCTGGCGCTCTCACGGCCGACTTCTCAGGCAACCCGTCAACGGACAAAGCCCGCCAGTTGGTGGTCGCCAATCCAAAACTGTTCCGGGAAGTTCTGAAAATTCTGCACCCGTTCCGTGGTCGTATACCTGGCTAAAGCCAAACTTCGGACACAAAAAAACCGCCAACTGCAAAGTGGCGGTTTTTTTGTGTCCGGGGATTAACCCCGGAACACCCCGAAATAGGGCTACATACGGTTGAGCCATTCCGGTGGAGCCTCTTCCTCTTCTTCAGAATCGGCAGCACCTTCTTTCGCCGGAACCATAAGATCCTCGCGGGAAACACCCATCGCCATCAAGAGATTCGCGGACACATAGATGGAGGAGTAAGTACCCACCACCACACCGATAATCAATGCCAACGCAAAATTGTTAATGGCTTCGCCGCCCAAGAAATACAGAGCCAACAAAACCACCAACGTGGTACCCGAAGTGTTTATGGTACGAGCAATAGTTTGATGGATAGACTCATTGATAATATCCCAAGATTCACCCACACGCATTTTGCGGAAATTTTCACGGATTCGATCCGCCACAACAATGGTGTCGTTCAGCGAATAGCCGATAATCGCCAGCAAAGCCGCAAGTACCGTAAGATCAAAGGTCCACTGAAACAGTGCGAAAATCCCCAGAACAATAATAACGTCGTGAGCCAGAGGCACCACCGACGCAATACCAAACTTGAACTGGAATCGCATACCCACATAGATGAGTACAACCGCAAGTGCGATGAGAAGCCCGAGACCACTGTCCTCTTTTAGCTCGTCACCAACTTGCGACCCCACAAACTCCGAACTTATCAGCTTTAGATCGTCGCCATTTTTAGTTAAGACACTGACAATTTCTTGCGCCAACTGATCATTGCCGGCTTCCGATAAGCGCACAAGTACAATCGTATCAGCGCCAAAGTTCTGCACGACAAACTGTTCGTACCCGGCCTCTGTGAGGGTGGAGCGCACCAGGTCCAGCTGCGGCGCCTGTGCATATTCCAGCTCTACAGAGGTACCGCCGGTAAAATCCATGCCAAAGTTAAGGCCACGAATGCCCAGAAGTGCGATAGACGCCACTACCAGAAGGATGGAAATTACGGAAGCAATCTTCCGAAACCCCATAAAATCAAACGGTTGTTTCTGATCATCAGACATTGGCGAGCTTTCCTCCGATCGACAATTTCTCGACCCTGCGGCCGCC